>CAVGWF010000076.1:463-28418 GCA_963632825.1 Escherichia coli
CCCGTCGCCCAGAGCATCGCTCAAATAAGCCACGAGCTCTTTTTTTGTAAAGCCCTTCTGATAGCTGCCGGTGTTACTGATGTAGTATTCCATATTGGCTTCATCAATGGGTACTTTGCTTGATGCATTGCGGACATCTGTGCCACGAACATTGATAAACATTCTGCCTCCGTCGTTGAGCATCTGCCCCATTTTAACAACGAGAGCGTCGCGCTGATCCTGCGGTAAAACATTCAGAACGGCATTGCTTATTATTGCATCGTATTTTTTATGCAGTTTGCTATAATCGGTATACTTAGGCTTATATGAATTGTCAGGAAACGGCTCTATATCCTCGACATCAAAGCCATATTCCTCTATGCCCGCTCGTGTACCGTAGCCCAAACCGCTTGAAGCATCAAGTATAGTGCCGTCAAAGCCCTCTGCCTTTAGCGCATCATATATCTTGCGATAGCTCTTTACGGTGCCGCTGATCTGCGTCGGATTTCTGCTTTCCGAGCTTTCCGCATCTACCGCCCACAAATCAGGGTGCTTTGCGCGCACCTCGGCTGTAGTGCTGCTGCGCTCCCATTCGCCGTCTTTCGGCTGTATTGGTTTAACCGGTTCAAGGGAGTAGCTTACTCCGCCGCTATTCTCTGCGCTTGTGTCACTATCTCCTTTTCGGAGGCGCTTAGATGCTTCTGCAAGTATTCCATCAAGCTCCAGCGTTTTTCTTCTGTGTCCATGAGCATCATAATCACCATGCATCGACCTTTTGATACTTGAAACAATTTCAGCCCATCTAACAGCAGTTTTTGCGTAAGTAATAGTTCCATAGTCGTACTCCTTCAAGAACGAAGTAAACTGAGCTAAATCAGAAGCTGCTTTCTTCCCGCCGGAAGCGTACAGCACAGTGGGAACAGTGCCGTCCCCGATGCCGTATATAGCAAAAACTTCTGTGCCTTTTTTCTTAGCATACAGCCATTTTGTAGCCTCGTCAAGGAATTTGGCCTTGCTTGCTATCTCGACCGCAGTTCTGTCATTAAGCAAGCTCCACTCGGCCTTGTTGAGCTGTGGCTTCCAGTATACCTCGCGGGAATATCGGATATCCTCGTTTTTGCTATCAAAGCGCTTTGACAGGGGAATGACATTGCCGTTGTCGTCGTATGTGACAGGGTCGGATGACTTGATAAGGCTTTGAGCTGTACCCACAGTGCTTGCCAGATTTAATAGATGCTCTCCGTCCGACCCTAAGTCGGTGCTGACCAACCCCCATACAATATATTTCTGACCATGATTAAAAAACTCAAAACTGCCGTCATTCTTGGGAACATATTTCCCGCCTTCAAACAGTCCAAGCACAGAAACACCGTTTTCAGGGCGTTGGTCTCGGTAATTCCAGCTTACACCACGAGGGTGTATTCTGCCGATTCGTTTACCAAAAGCATATCTTGGTGTGCCGAAAAATTCAGGTGCATACCCTGACCAGAAATAAGTGTCAATAACGCCTGTATATTCCGGCTCCAAACCCACAGTTTCATAGAGATTTTCGTATGAAATTGATTCTCCGTCAATTTCATATACTTCGTATATTATGTCATGATTAACCAAGAGGTTTGAGACTTGATAAAAGCGCAGCCCTTCAAATGGAATTACATTTTTCCGAATGTATTCACCAAGCTTATAGGCTTTGTCACGCAGATCTTTTCTTAGGCGGACAGGCTTAAATCCGGCATCTACATAAAACCCGTCAAGCAGCTTATACCCTGCGTTCCTTGCCGCTTCGTCAACCATCTTCTGCGCGGTTTCCATGTCGCCGCTTTCTACGGCAGCCATGTATTCTGCGTCAGCCTCGCGGGAAAACTTTTCGGCAGTCTTCGCGGTGTTTTTCTTGACATTTCCGTCAGAACTGCGTATACTGTCCTTAGAAGCACCGCGACGAGCGGGGGCATCTTGCCCCCCTATCTGGTCTCTTTTCATGAGATCAAGCCCGTCAGCGGTGTTTTCTTTTATGTTGACAATATCGTAAAGATATTTTTTGCCATCAGACGAATTGAGAATAACAAGCTCTGCATCGAAAGATTTCACATTTACGACCTTGCCGTTTTGCTTAACGGGGAATGCGAAAGCGGTTGAATACCGGTAAATGCCGTACTTCGCATCCTTATTAGCGGTATGCCATGCTTTCTCCCACCGGCGGTTTGTAGCGATCTCTATCATTTCGCCAAAACTGCCAATGGCTTTATTTTTCGCGGTCAATGTTTTAGGGCTCTTGCGAAGCAGCGCTTTTGTATACTCCGACTGCGTGTATTCGTTGGGCAAACTTTCGCCGAGATAGACCTTGTTTCCGCTCTCAAGTATCGTGTACGCCTCGCCGATATGATTAGCGATATAAGCTGCGACCTTCTTGTAGTTGGTCAAATCCTTGAGCGACATGGGATTATTCTCGATCCAAGCAATTTGCTTGCCGTTGACCTCGCGCGAATACATCACACTGCCGCTCTCCGGAGGAGCCCTGCCCTTGCTGCTGCTTCTCTCGGCGGCGTATTTGCGTATGTTTCGCTGTGCCTTGACGTAGCTTTCGCTGTTCTGCTTTGTCCCGGCAAAGATGTTTATCTTGCCGAGCGCGTCGCAGCATATCTCCTCAAACGCCTCCTCGGTGCTGAGAATATCGCTGTATGCGTGGCGGTACAGCTCCGTCATTTCGTCTATCTCTGCATCCGTGAAGTTATCCAGCAGCATCTCGCGCAACTCTGCGGTGCTTATATCGCCCCTTGCTATCGCGGCATGCCCCATCTCGTGGCGCATTATCTGCAATGCGGTAATGTCGGGATGATCGGCGCGTACCATGACGCCCTCGACTGCAAAGCCGTTTAACTCGGCTTGCATCGCCCGCAGGGAGAATAGCCGGAGGCCTCGGCTTCCTCGGCGGAATCAAACCATATTCTGTTTTCCGGACTGATCCTGCCTGCCGAGGAGCAGTCGGGCAAATGAAACTTATCGGATTTCGCACTGGCGACGAAGCTGCCGCCGGCAGTGTCCGCATTGTCGGTGCTCTCAGGCTGTGCCGCGTCGGTCTCTGCCGGCGTTGGAGCAGCGGACACCGCAACCGGACTCCGGGTTATGTGCGTTTCGGCTGTCACGGGCGACGGTGCTTCCTTTGCGGGCATTGCAAGCACTGCAATAAGCGCTATAGCCATGCACACTATAAGCTTTTTACCCTGCTCACGGCTGCGTGATTTAAACGCCATAATGCCGAACAGCACCGCGCCGAGCACTGAAGCGATGATGACGGCGAAAAAAACAATCCTCACAGAGATTACCTCCATAATACTGCATACCCATATCATACAACAGCTTCCGGCGCCGTTCAACAAAAACCGCTCTGTCAAGATAACAGAGCGGTTTTCAGATCATATGCTTTGTGCTTTTATGCTGCGGTTTATTATCCTCATTTCGCCGGTTATAAGCACCGCTACCGTGATGACGGCAAGTGTGTCGCCGACGGGCCCCGCGTACAGAAGGCCGTCAATGCCCATAATGCCGGAGAGAATGTAGGCGCACGGCAGGAAGTACACGAGCTGGCGGGTGATGGTGCATACCATTGCCTTGGCGGGCTTTCCGATGGACTGAAAGAAGATACCCGACGGGATCAGGAAGCCGACGAGGAAAATAACGCCGAGGAAAATGTGGAAGCACTTGAGCGCAAACTCGTTGTACAGATCGTTTTCCTGACCGAAGATGTTTATTATCTCCTGAGTGAACAGCTGGAAGCATGCCCAGCCGATAACGCCGACTGCAAGGCCGATGATTATTGTGCGCAGGTAAGTGGCTCTGACGCGGCGGAAATTTTTTGCGCCGTAGTTGTAGCCGATTATGGGCTGACTGCCGATGCCGAGACCTACCATGACGCTGACGATGATGGAGTTTACCTTCATGACGATGCCGAATGCCGCAAGCGGGATGTCCGGACCGTAGACGCTCTCAATGCCGTACTTGACGGTGAGGTTATTCATGCAGATAACAACGATCGTCGAGCCGAACTGCGTAAAGAAGCTCGATATGCCCAGCGGCAGAAACGAGGTGAGCGTTTTGACGCACGGCTTTGCATACTCACTCTTGAACCTGATGCCCTTAAGACGCGGGATGTAGGCGACTGCAAGCGCAAAGTTGAGCGCCTGACCGATTATCGTTGCCCATGCCGCACCGGCGACGCCCCAGCCGAGACCGAGCACAAACCATGCATCGAGTATCACATTGAGAACACAGCCGGCCATGTTTGAAAACATCGCGTATTTCGGACTGCCCTGAGCGCGGATAATACTGTTGACCGTCATGCTTATGCATACGAACGGAATGCCTATGAGCGTTATGCTTGCATATTCGACGGCATAACCGAATGTCTCCTCCGCGACCTTCGTGCCGCCGCACAGATTCAGGACCGGCGTCAGCAGAAGCTCCATGGACAGAGTTATTATAAGACCGGCTATAAGGGAAATGGTAATGCCGTTGCCCATGGTGCGGGCCGCTTCATCGTAGTTTTTTTGCCCGAGCTTAAGGCTGAAATAGGCAACGCAGCCGTCCGCTATGAGCGTGCCGATAGCCATAGCTATGGTAACGAGCGGGAAGGTTAGGTTCGTTGCGGCATTTCCGTACATACCGACGCCCTGACCGATAAATATCTGATCGACTATATTATATATGGAGTTTACGACCATCGAGGCTATCGCGGGCAGCGAAAACTTCACCATAAGCTTTGCGATGGACTCGTTTTCAAACATCGCAAGCGAATCGTTTTTATTCATTGGTTTCACCTGAACAATAAAAAATTCAAACAGCGGCAATTATAGCACGATTGCTGCTGCTTGTAAATATCAATAAAAATTGCAGTAAGCTTTTGTTGAAACTGCTGCAAAAAATGCTATGATCGTGCCTCTCGGATAAATTCATTGACGGAGGCTCCGAGCAGAATGATGTACATGCACCAGTACATCCACAGCAGAGATATGACTATCGCCGCCAGACTGCCGTAGGTCGAGTAGTTCATATAGCGGATAAACAGTGAAAACAGCCATGTAAACAGCAGCCACGCCGCAGATGCAACCGCCGCACCCGGCAGCAGGTGCAGCAGCTTTATCTTAACGCCCGGTACGCCCTTGTACATTGCAAGGAAAACCAGCATCAGCACCAGAAACGCGACGAGAAACCTCAGCTTCAGAAGCAGCGCCAGCGCCGGTGATACGGCCGGAAGATGCGAGTCTATAAGATAATATATCTCCTTGCCGAACACCATAAGCGCAAGCACCGCGATGGCGACGGCTATCATGCCGACGGTGTAGATGCAGGCAAACAGGCTGCGGCGCAGGAACGAGGAGTACTTAGGCGAACGGAAAATGTCCTCTATACCGCGTATGAGCGCCGAAAATGCGCGGCTGGAAAGCCATATCGTCAACAGTATCGACAGCGGCAGCACAGCACCGGAGGCAAAGTATATATCGTCAACGACCGACTCGATTATGGCCTGCAGCGCAGCCGGAATGTAGCGCTCTATTGCGTCGAAAAGCGTGTCCTGCGAAAGCCCGGTGTAGGGTATTATCGCCGTCAGGAGCGCAACGAAGGGTACGAGGGACATGAACATGTAAAACGCGCTCGCCGCAGCGTGAGCGTCCACATTGTCCTCGCTCATTTCTATCATGAAGTTGTTCAGCGTGTTAAATATTTTTTTCATAGAACCTCATGAAAAATTACCGCTTCCGGCGGTAATTTTTCAATACATATCAACATATAAGAGTAAGTCTGCCGGGCAGATTTTCGATCGCGTGGCTCACCGCACCGCAGCCTCGCTCGCCGTCGAGTGACCAGTCGAGCTTTTTTGGAGCGGTGATCTTCAGCTCGCTTGCCTGAAAGAAGTCGAGGAACGGGGAGGAGTAATCCTGCGTGAGAACGCCGAGGATTATACCCTGAAAGTCAATTATTGTGTGCGGCTCATGGACGAGCAGCACCTCAAACTTGCCGTCGTTTGTGTCAACTACCGTCTTTGGCAGGGTTATTGTGCCGGCAACGGAGGTCGAATTGCATACCGCACCGAAAATATAATCACCCTCGCAGGAAAAATCGTCGAAGTCAAGCCGCAGATGATGCGCCCTTATTTTGGGCAGATCCTTAACCGCGTCGAGCAGATACGCCGTGTGGCCGAGCGCGTTTTTAAGATTCTGCGGGGTTGTGTAGGAAAGCCACGAGAACGCACCGAAGGCGGCGACATAGGCGAAATACTGATCTCCGAACCTGCCTATGTCTATGCTTTTGGGCTTGCCGGATACTATGTCGTGAGCCGCCGTGAGCATATCCGATGATATGCCGTGGCACGCGGCAAAGTCGTTTGTGCTGCCGGACGGAATATAGCCGAGCGGAGTTTGGCATCCGCCGGAGACGATGCCTGTTATGACCTCGTTTAAGGTACCGTCGCCGCCGATGCAGACAATCAGGTCAAACTCACTGCCGTAGTGCCGCGCAAAATCGGTGGCGTCGCCGCGCTTGGCCGTAGGGAACACGGTGACGGCATAATCCTTCTGGGTAAATATGCTGATGATATCGGGCAGAAAGCGCAGAGATGTGCGTCTGCCGGAAACGGGATTGATTATGAGCATCAATCTCTTGAGCTGGGAAAAGGTTTTAATCATGTCCGTACTCCGAAAGCTTTAGATAATTCCTGCGGCAAGCAGGCAGAAATATGCCGAGGGTATGGAAAACAGCAGACTGTCTACTCTGTCCATAACACCGCCGTGACCGGGGATGAGATTGCTGTAATCCTTCATACCCGCCATGCGCTTTATAAGCGACGCGGCGAGATCGCCGACCTGTCCGAGGCTTGAGCAGATGAGAGCGGTCAGCGCACAGGCAAGGCAATTGACAGCATACCACTGCCTGAGCACGAAAAACAGTATAATACCTGCAATAACAGCGCTTATTGCACCGCATACGGTGCCCTCAACGGTCTTGTGCGGGCTTACCTCAGGCGCAAGCTTATGCTTGCCGAAGCGCTTTCCGCCGAACAGCGCGAAGCTGTCGCACACCCATGTCGAGATACAGGCGATAGAGAAAACGGGGATCCAGACATTACTGTCCATAAGCGCAAGCCTGATTACCATCATAAACGGCACGACGGGGTAGGCAAGAACGCCCAGCGTTGCAAGGGCACCGGGAGCCCGAACCCTTTTGGATACGATACCTGCGGTCATTGCCGCAAAAACGGCGGCAAAGAAGGATGCCTCGTAAACGAGCGTATCGGCCTTGAACCATATTGCCGCTGCGGTTCCTGCGGCATAGATATAAAGGAGCCACGGCACGCAGTGCACATCCTTGCACCCTATGGCGCGGCAGGTCTCCCATATCGCCATAACGGTGGCTGCGAGCAGGAACAGCGCCCTCGTCACGGGACCGAGTGCAAAACATGCAACGACAAGTATTATGAGCACCGTTGCCGAAATAACTCTTGTTTTCAAAACATTTCCCTCTTTCATTGCGGTGCGGAATCACCCGCAGAAAAATTATATTACCTAATATAGCATATCAGCATAGTCCGGACAACAACAAAAAGTTTCAAAACCGTCGGATAAAACAAAAAAGCCGGCGGGATGCAAAAATTGTTCTTGTCTTTTCAAAGAAAAAATGTGATACTTAATAATATATTCCGTCTTTATTATTGGAAGTTAGGAGAAAGTTTTGGACGATCGGCGTATTGTAGAGCTTTTTCTTGAGCGATCGGAAGAAGCCATATTACAGACAGATATTAAATATGGCCGCTATTGTCACAAGGTAGCCTTCAATGTCCTCGGAAATGCGGAGGACAGCGAGGAGTGCGTGAACGATGCATATATGCGCATTTGGGGCAGCATACCTCCGAACGAGCCGGAGTCGCTGTCGGCGTATGTCGGTAAGATAACGCGGAATCTCGCGCTCGATAAGCTCCGGCATAAAAACAGTGACAAACGCGGCAACGGCGAGGTGCCCGTGCTGCTTGATGAGCTTGCCGAGTGCGTTTCCGGTGCCGACGAGCTTGCAAGAAGGCAGGACTCGGCCGAGATAACCGATGCGATAAACTCGTTTCTGGCAACTCTCAATCAGGTCGAGCGCGGAGTGTTCATGCGGCGGTACTGGATGATGGAGCCTATCTCCGATGTTGCCGCAAGGTATAATATATCCGTCTCAAAAACAACGACAATGCTTTTCAGGCTGCGCGGCAGACTGAGGAAACATTTTATGAAAGAAGGAATATCTCTTTGAGAAGCGAAAAACTCCTCCAATGTATCGGATCGGTCAAAGAAGAGTATATTGAAGAGATAATGACCGAGGCACCGCGCTCGGCGCGGAGGGCCGCGGGCTCGCGCAGACTCGCGGCGTCCATTGCCGCAAGCCTTGCGGTGGTGATTCTCGGCACAGCGGTAATGGCAAACAGCGGCGCTGAGGTCGGCACCGGCTCCATGGAGCTGTCAGGCGGTACCAAAACGGTGGCGATGGCTCAGAACAGCGTTATAATGCTCGATGTTAATCCGAGTATCTGCATTGAGGTAAACGACCGTAATGTCGTCGTTGCGGTAAAGGGACTCAATGATGAGTCACAGGCGGTGCTCGAAGGACTTGAGCTCAGCGGCAGGGATTATTCCGAGGCCGTCACCGATATAGTGACGAAGCTGCAGGAATCACAGTATCTTACCGAGCTTAAAAACTCGATACTCGTCAGTGTCTCGGCGTCGGATGAAAATTTGGCATCCGAGATATTGCAGGCCTCTGTCGAGGCGGTAGAGAGTGTCGGCAATGCAGCCGATTATGCGTTCTCAATACTCAGTCAGGTGATAACCCACGACGCCGATGCCGCGGCAGCCGGCGAAAAATATGGGGTGTCCGAGGGCCGCGTCGATATGATAAACAAGTTTGTAGCGGAGCACTCGGATTACAGCTTTGAAACGCTCGTGGAGAACAATGTCCAGCTTTTGAATCAGCTGTTTGAGTATGTCGGTCTGCCCGAAGGCATCGAGCGTATCGGAGATGTTGCCGGAGTCGTTCCCAAGGAGTGCGAGGCAAAGCTTAACCTTGATGAGCTCAGCTGTGACGAGCTTATAAGCTTCACCAGCGCCATCAGCGATTTCTATGATAAGCTCGGCGAGTATTACAGCACCGGAGATATAGCAAAGCGTATAGGCTATGCCTTCAGCATCGTCGAAAGCAGCACCGAGGACGGTCAGAAATTCTGGGCTGTGCTCGCAGAGAGCCTCACAAAGAATATCGGCAACCACGGTGCAATAATAAACATCGGTCAGAGCACGAGCGACTGGCTGGATCAGAGCGAAATAGGAAAGGTCGTAATGCATATTTTCAACGAGCTTGCGGCCTGACCTCCGAATATAAAGCCCACATATGATGAAAGCATCAGGAGCCTTTGGCTCCTGATGCTTTTTACTATTTTTATTCCTTGCGCCGACATTATTACACTGATACAAAATGCAGCTGTATGACTATACGATATACTATAGCTGTTGTGATAATATACAAAAAAGCGTAAAAATAATATACATAATAGAGAAAATGCATAAATATATTGAATTAAAATGACAAAAATGCTAAAATGTTAACATGCAATATCCGAAAGGAACGGCAATAGTCTTAATAAGAAATGGGGGAGTCTAACAATGAGAGACCTAAAGCATCTGAACTACTTTGAGAACCTCCTGCAGGAGGCGAACAACAAGCTTATCGGTCAGGCCAGGAAGGACGGCAGGATATGTGTCGCATATGTCTGTGAAAACACACCCGAGCCGCTCATGAATTTGGGCGGTGCCTTCGGCATTCGCCTGCACGCGCCGAACACCGGCTCGATGGATATTGCGACATATTACATGACGAGCTTTCTCTGCGAGACCTCGAGGGCACTGCTCGAGCGCGCCATTGAGGGAGGCTTTAACTTCGCCGACTGCGTTATCACGCCTGACGGCTGCACCATGATAAATCGCTGCGTTGAGAATATGGAGCTTCTCAAGACCATGGGTGCCGGCAACGATAGGTTTTTCTATGAATTTATGGAGATACCGCTCAAGGCGGATGATAACGGTGTCGAGCTCCTTGCCCTGCAATGCCGGAACCACATTCTCAAGCCGCTGCATGAGAAGTACGGGATAGATATCTCCGATGCCGCAATAAGAAAGGCGGTCGAGGAGCACAACCGCGTCTGCCGCGTTATAACCGAGATCGGCAGCTTCAGAAAGGAGAAAAAGCCAAGAATAACCGGATATGAGTTCCATGTGCTCACACTGGCTACATATGTAATGCCGCAGTACCTCATAATCGACAAGCTCGAAGAAACTCTCGAGGAGATCAAGGTCCGCGAGCCGGAGGATAAGGAGTACCGTGCCCGCATAGCGGTGGTCGGCTCCGAGGTAGATGACAGCGGCTTTATAAAGCTTATAGAGGAGACCGGTGCCTATGTCTGTGCCGACCGCTTCTGCTTCGGCTCGCTGCCGGGCAGAATGGAGATCTCGCTCAATGACGGAGAGGATGCGCTCACGCAGATCTGCCGCCACTATGTCTATAACGGTCAATGTCCGCGAATGTTCAATATGGAAAAGGTCTACGGACGCAAGGCGTATGTAAATGATATTGCCAAGGAATACGGTGCCGACGGTATCATATACGAGCAGATAAAATTCTGTGACCCGTGGGCCTATGAGCGGCTTCTTGGCTCAACGATGCTGCGCGAGGATTATAACTATCCCGTTCTGTCGGTTGACAGACCGTATAACATAAGCTCATCAGTCGGGCAGATGCGTACACGCGTTCAGGCGTTTGTGGAAAGCATTGAGATAAAAAAGCTTCAGGGAGGTGCGAAATAATGGCGATCGTAGTAAACGACAAAGAGCGCAGGGGCGAAAAGCAGCTTGGTGTTCTTTTTGACCAAGGCAAAGTCCGCCGCCGCCGCGAGTGGAGAGGCTTGAAGGACACCCTGTATGATTACGGAAGGTGGCTGTACCTGCTTTCGATACTGGCTCGCGTCATTATAAAGCCCCGCAATGTGAAGGCGATGTTCCGCTACCGCTGGTTTGCAAACTACCTTGCGGTGCCGCATATGCTTGATAAATTCACCATCGGCCTGCGTGACGAGCCGCTGCGCATAACCCACACGGCAATGGACTTCGTCGTAAAGGATGTTGCCCAGTGCATTGATAACTGTATAAAGGGTGACCGAAGGACGGGCAACAATGTCGCATATTCCGAAAAGTGCGTCCTGTGGGACGAGAATGCCATGACGGCGGTAATGATGGGCTTCCCGACGCTCAACTGTATCCTGCGCGAGGTACCCACCATGTTCTCGGCAAACCTGCTCAATCAAAACTCGGGCACGCATTATCTCGATGTTGCCCAGCAGTTCGGCATCCCCGGTGATGTGTGTCCCATGCCGGAGGCGGAGCTCGGCGTTTCCATAGACGACGATTTCCCCGTGCTCGGCAAATGCGCGGTGCAGGTAAACACGACCTGCGACGGCTCACTCATGGGCAACGGACTTATAGCAAAGCGCCTTGAGCGCGAGTACGGCATACCTACATTCCAGCTCGTGGCTCCGATGCGCCATACTCAGGAGGATGTTCAGAAATACGCCGCCAATGATGTTAAGGCAGCGATAAAGTTCATAGAGGAAAAAACAGGGGAGAAGTGGGACTGGAACGCATATTTTGAATGTGCAAAGCGCGTCAACAGTACCACCCGCAACCGTGTTGCATGGCTTGAGGTCAACAGCACGCCGTATCCTCAGTTCGTCGGTGCAGTGTTCTCACTTTATAACGATACAAACTACATGGGCAACTGCGGCCGGTATCCGGCATTCGTGGAGATAGACAAAAAGGTCATGAAGCTCGTTCAGCAGGGCTACAAAAACAAGACAATGATGGCTCCGGAGTACCGTCACAGATGCATAGTCTGGGGCGTGCAGCCGCAGTATATCATAGATATGCTGTACTGGATGATCCAGTGCTGGGGCGTCGTTCCTCTGACCGATATGCTCTCGATGGTCATAAGCGAGGAAATAGCCGAGGAGGATACCCCCGAGAACCGTGAGCGGGCATACTATGATATGGCGTGGCTGACTATGAACATGATCATGCGCAACCACACTCACGGTGGCTACAAGGTGCTTGTGGATGAGCTCTGGGAGTATTGCGAGAAGATGAATGCCGACATGGTGATGATGTGGGAGCATATGTCCTGCAAGGCTCTCACCGGCATGCACGGTCAGTTCGAGGAGCAGGCGCGGGAGCGCGGCATAAATCTCGTGTGGGTCTGCCATGACCTTGCCGACCCGCGCGTTTACCCGCGTCAGGCAATACGCGATCAGTTCAATCAATATATGCGGACCGTCATGCGTGAGGAACCGCTTGACCCCACCATAGAGATCCTGCCGGATGAGCACGCATGGTAAGGAAGGAGAAGGAATATGTCAAAATTTAAAATGCTGCCCCTTAAAATGCTTGGCGGCGGAGCGGGACTTTTCGCCGTGACATTTGCAATATACTTTTTCAATCTCGATATGAAGTTTCTTGCATACTGTGTGGAGCCTATCCTGCTCTGGAATTATGACCGCATCCCGCGCAAGCAGTACATATGATATCCAAAGCCGCCGCTCATCCGAGCGGCGGCTTTTGCGTGTTTATCTTGCAGAGCATTTTGTCGAGCGCGGCGGCTACCTCCTCGCGCGGTATCGACATTCCGCCCTTGAGCCATTCCTCCAGGACTCCCGCCATACCGGAGACAACGAATACGGCTTCCATGGCATCGTACCGTTCGTCACCGTCGGGATGTATCAGGCGGCTTTCGCTTATCACTTTTTCATTCAGCCTTCTTGTTATCCGCTGAAGCGATGAGCGGTTATCGTCGCGGGCAAACAGTAAAAACAGCTCGCGTTTATCCTCGATATAAGCCGTCAGCTCATATGCAAGCCTTTGACTGTTGCTGCTGTCGGTCGAGGGGAATGCCTCCTCAAACAGCCTGTACAAACCGGCGCTCGCCTCGTTTTCGACCTTGTCGTAGAGATCGTATACATCCATGTAGTGCAGATAAAATGTTCCCCTGCCGATATCGGCCATACGGCATATCTCCGCAACCGTGATCTTGTCGAGACTTTTCTTTTCAAGAAGTGTCAGAAAGCTGCCCTCGATAGCTTTTACGGTTTTCCTCGTTCGTCTGTCCTCCATACATGCCTCCCATAAACACTCTGACGCGATATGTGCCGTAAAGCACAGTCGTCTAAAAACTGAATATTGGATTATGCGTATGCTTTTATTATACTGCATACATGCACATTAGTAAACATATGTTTATAAATTTCCATGCGTACAGGAGGAAAATTAAATGATCAAATATCGAGAGGCAAAACGGGAGGAAGTTGAATATATCTCAAAGCTTGCGACACTGTCGTTCGGACATTATCCGTTCTTTGACTTTGCTTTTCAAAATTCATTTGAAAGCGAAAAGGAATACTTCAAATATCTTGAGAAGCTGCACCGAGTGCATATGAGAGCAAATATGAAGCATCATAAATGCTTTGTCGCAGAGAAAAACGGAAGGATCGTCTCGGCGGCGCTTTTGCAGGACCCGTCCAAGCGGCGTATAAGTGTGTGGGATTATATTGAGTCCGGCGGCGTGAGTCTGCTGTTTCCCGTCGGCTTTTCAAAAATACTTGATTTCTTCGACGCTTCCGAGGAGGGGCACCTCGACTGTGCGGAGCGGCATCCGAATGCATGGTATATAGAACTGCTGGCGGTAGATGCTGAAATGAAGGGCGGCGGTCTCGGCAGCGGGATGATAAACGACTGTCTCATACCGTATATCCGAAGCAATGGCGGCGGAGAGCTCACCCTCACCACGAATACGGAGAAAAACTGCACCTTTTACGGAAAAAATGGCTTCGACTGCTTTGCCGAGCGCAGTCTTACGCGCGGCGGGCAGCAGATAAAAAACTGGAGCTTTGTAAAAAACATTTAGTAAAAACCTCCGGTTGCAGACCGGAGGCTTTTGACCTTCAAATTTCCCTTGTTTTTCCCTCGTACACGATGCAGGTCGGTCCTGTGAGAAAAATGTCCCGCACCGAGCCACCGTCCTGCGTCAGAGTGACGGAAAGCTCGCCGCCCGGCATGGATATCCCGACATTTTTGCCGGATACCAGACCCATCAGCGTCAGTGCCGTCGTGATGCTGCCGCAGCCGGTACCGCAGGCAAGGGTGAAATCCTCAACGCCGCGCTCGTAGGTGACGGCCTTGATCCCGTCCTTTCCCGTGAGCCTGACAAAGCTGACATTCGCGCCCTTGGGAAAGGCGGGGGAGTACCTCAGCCCCTTGCCGAGCGTGCGCAGCTCGTCCTCCGGTACACTGTCCCAATCGTCCTTAACAAGCACCGCGTGCGGTATGCCGGGGTCACCGAGCTCTATGTATGCACAGTCTTCCCCTTCAGCTTCGCGGTGCAGATCTATGACCGAGGGATCGTTGAGGCGTATGCGATAGAGCGTTTCGCTTATTCTCCTGCCGGTGACGAGACCGGCAGTGGTCTCGATCCGCTGAGCTTCGCCCGCGAGACCGTGCTCAAAGCCGTAGCGCGCGATGCACCGCGCGCCGTTGCCGCACATTTCGCCCATGCTGCCGTCGGAGTTGTAAAACAGCAGCCGGTAGTCCGCATCGCCCTGCGCCTCGACGACGAGCATTAGCCCGTCTGCGCCTATGCCCAGCCTTCGGTCACAAAGCCTGCGTGCAAGCTCCGATACGGAGGACAAGCTTATGTCCTCCTCAAGCGTGTTTATTATCACAAAATCATTTCCGGCACCGTGCATCTTGGTAAACCTCATACTTACCTCCATAATCGTTACAAAATAAACTATAGTGATTTCGCCCAAGCGGGCGGCTGAATACTTGAATTTAACGGTGTGCTATTATATAATATCACCAGCATAGATACAAAATCGTTTCAGGAGTGTTAAAAATGACCGATTATAAAGCATTATACGCAGAAAAACTCATAAGTGCGGAGGAGCTCGCCGGACAGGTGGAATCCGGCTGGGTGCTCGGAATGGATACTGCGCCATCTCAGGCACCGGCGATCATGCACGCCATTGCAGAGAAGATAAAGAACAGCGATGTAAAGGATGTAAAGGTTCAGACCCTTCTTGACGCATACCCCTTCGAATTTTACACCGATCCCGAGCTGTTTGGCAAGATGACAGGATATTCTTGGTTCAGCTCCGGCTATGCGCGCAAGGCCGTAAACGCCGGCTATGCCGATCTTTTCCCGACCTACTACCGCGATATTCCGCGCCACATCCGCGCAGAGTATGAGTACGATGCCTTCTGCGTCGAGGTGTCACCCATGGACAGCCACGGCTACTTCAGCCTCGCCCTCAACGGCTCGTATGCCGAAGCGATGATAGACAAGGCAAAGAGAATATTCGTTGAGGTCAACGACAAGCAGCCCAGATGCCTCTGCGGAACCCAGCTACATGTTTCTCAGGTCGACGCCATTGTTGAGTACAGCCACGACCTGCCGGTGCTGCCTCCCGTTAATATCGACGAGGTCAGCCAGACGATAGGTAATCTTATTGCAGAGCAGATACCCGACGGTGCGTGCATCCAGCTTGGCATAGGCGCCATACCCGATGCCACCGGCATGGCGCTCAAAACAAAGCACGACCTTGGCATACATACCGAGATGTTCACCGATTCCATGGTCGAGCTGCTCGAGTGCGGCGCGGTAAATAACTCCAAAAAGCAGATTCACCGCAACAAGACCGTTACCACCTTCGCATACGGCTCTCAGAGAATATATGATTTCGTTGACGATAACCCTGCAATGGAGATACTGCCCGTTGAGTATGTCAACGATCCGGCGGTCATCTGCAGGAACGATAATATGATTTCCATAAACGCAGCCATAGAGGTGGACTTCTTCGGACAGGTCTGCGCAGAGTCTGTCGGCACAAAGCATATGTCCGGCTCCGGCGGTCAGATCGACTTCGTTCGCGGTGCCTGCCAGTCCAAGGGCGGCAAGAGCTTTATTGCCTTTACCTCGACGGCAAAGGGCGGCACGATAAGCAAGATAAAGCCCATCCTCACTCCGGGTGCCATCTGCACCACATCCAAGAACGATGTTGACTACATCGTTACCGAGTACGGCATTGCACATATGCGCGGCAGAAGCCTCGGCGACCGCACGCGTCAGCTCATTGCCATCGCACATCCCGATTTCCGCGACGAGCTCACCTTTGAAGCCAAAAAGCGCGGAATCATCATCTGATTATCCGCCGCAGAAAAAGCCCTCCGCCGGAGGGCTTTTTTTATGGATATACAGCGAGACTGAACTCCGTCCAAGGGTATTCCTTGGGCGGCTTTACCTTCAGTGAGATGGGCCTGCCGGTAGTAGGATTAGTAAAACCGAGGCGGTATGACCACAGTGCAATATTGCACCCTTCGTCACGCCCGCCGTACTTTCGGTCGCCCACGAGCGGCATCCTGCGGTGGGCAAACTGTGCGCGTATCTGATGCGTACGACCGGTAACGAGGTCAATCTTCACCATGCTGAGCTCACCGCTGGAGCTTAAAAGCTCATAATCCAGAACGGCCTCCTGCGAACCGCGGCAGGGCTTGTTTACAACGAAGGTCTTGCGCTGCTCCTTTGAGCGCAGCAGAATATCCTCCATGCGCCCCTTGCGTTCTACAGGAACGCCGCGCACGACGGCAAGGTAGGTCTTTTCAAACTCACCGCACCTTATCTGACGGCTGAGCTCGGACGCGGTCTCGGCATTCTGCGTAAAAACCATCAGCCCCGACACGACCTGATCGAGCCTGTGCACCGTGCGAATGTCGGCGTTTTCGTCTCCGAGCGCCTCACGCAGCAGAGAGGGCATACCGCCCGGCTCGTCGGTGGAGATAACTCCCGCGGGCTTTACCGCAACGATTATGTTTTTGTCATAGTAAATGATCTTCATGACTATACTTTACCGCAGCTTTCGGATTTGTCAAGCCATTACAATAAATATCCCCCGAAGGGAAGTCCCTTCGGGGGAGCATTTTGGAGCGACAGACGGGGATCGAACCCGCAACCCTCGGCTTGGGAAGCCGATGCTCTACCATTGAGCCACTGTCGCAAATTTCAGTGCCCACATTATAGCACCGCGTGGGGAAAATATCAAGGGCATATATGCGGAAATTCACGGCATATAAGCTTATATATAATTGACGGAGAAATAAAAATATAGTATAATTTAACCATCGGTATTTACACGGAATAAATAATGTACAATCAGGAGGAAGAAAATGAAGAAAATGAAAAGACTGCTGTGTATGGCGCTTGCGGTCATGCTGCTTGTAAGCCTCATGCCGGCAACGGCGTCTGCGGACGAGCCGCGTCCGGAGGATGAGTATCCGTTTATATTTATTCACGGACTCATGGGCTGGGGCGAAAGATCAATGCTTGACCCGATAGTGCCGTATTGGGGTATGACCACCGGCAGCCTGATGAAGTACCTCAACTCACAGGGGTATGAGAGCTATGCCGCTCAGGTCGGACCGCTCTCCGGTGCGTGGGACAGAGCGTGCGAGCTCTATGCGCAGCTTACCGGTACAACGGTCGACTACGGCGCCGCGCACTCCGCCGAAAAGGGTCACGACCGCTACGGCATTACATACGATAAGCCGCTGTTTGAAGGCTGGAGTGCCGAAAAGAAGGTAAACCTTATCGGACACAGCTTCGGCGGCGCTACGGCGAGAATGTTCCTCGATATCCTCACAAACGGCTGCAAGGAGGAGGTCGAGGCTGCAAAGGCTGCCGGAACCGAGGTATCACCGTTTTTTGAAGGCGGTAAGGGAGACTGGGTCTACTCGCTGACGGCGGTGGCTGCGCCTCATAACGGAACGACATTTATCGAGACCTGCGATGTATCCACCAAGGTTGTTACCGATTTTATCTATAATTTCGGCGCATCCCTCGGCATGACGAATCTCAAGGGCGTTTACGACCTTCAGCTCGAGCACTTCGGCATATACCAAAAGGATGATGAAACGGACCTTGAGTATCTTGTCCGCGTTCTTAAAAGCGACGAATTTATGAGCCACAACGATAACGCAATATATGACCTCACCATAGACTATGCGCTCGAGATAAACGACGGTATTGAGATACAGGACAATGTGTATTACTTCTCGGTATGCGGCGATGCCACTCATGCCAGCTCCGTCACAGGCAACGAGGTGCCGGATGTGACCATGTTCGCGCTTCTCAAGCCCTTTGCAACGATGATGGGCAAATACTATGACAAGACAACTGCCGGCGGCGTTTATATCGACAAGACATGGCTCCCGAACGATGGCATGGTAAATGTCGTGTCCGGACTTTACCCCGTAAACAGCCAGCTCAAGTGCCTCAAGTCCGACGGCAGCCAGGGCTATGTCATATGCGACGGGTATAATAAGCAGGACTTCAAGCCCGGTATCTGGAATGTCATGCCCACCCAGCCGTATGACCACCTGAGCATTGTCGGAGGTATTGTGTCGAACACGGCTTCCAATGTCAGATACCTTTACATGAATCTTATAAACAATGTCGTCAGTACCTACGGTAAGGGCGGAAGCGACACTCCGATAAGCAAGGAGCTCCCGTTTGAAGATGTTGCCGAGGATCGCTGGTCATACTCCTACATTCTCAAAATGTATCAGCTTGGCGTTGTAAACGGCAGAAGCGACACGGTGTTTGACCCCACGGGCGATGTAACGCGCGCGGAGTTTGTGAAAATGCTTGCCTGCCTCGACGGTGTGGACGCAGGCTCATACTCGTCCTGCCGTTTTGACGATGTCAGCAATGACAGCGTTTTTGCACCATATATTGAGTGGGCTGCGGACAACGGCATCGTAAAGGGCATAAGCGCGGATAAGTTTGCCCCGAACGACAAGATAAGCCGTGAGCAGATGGCGGCTGTCATTTGCAGATATACCGAGTATGCCGGAATAAAGCTGCCCGACGACAGCGCACAGATAACCTTCACCGATGCCGACAGCATCTCCGAATATGCCGTGGATTATGTCAGAACGCTGCAAATGGCGGGAGTTATAGACGGCTTTGACAACGGTGACGGAACATACAGCTATCACCCCGGCGCCCATGCTACCCGCGAGCAGGCGTGCAAGGTGCTGTGCATGATCTGATATTGTTGAACATTGTATTAAAAAACCGGTCTATGACCGGTTTTTTTATTGCAAAGGGTTTAGACATTTAGTATAATAATTCTGATAAGGATATGGAATGCGAGGTGCGTTCAATGGCATATGTCGAGTTTGAAAATGTGAAAAAAACATACCGAATGGGCGAGGTGAGTATAGAGGCTCTCCGCGATGCCACATTTGAGATAGAAAAAGGCGAGATCTGCGTTATAGTCGGCGCGTCCGGTGCGGGAAAAACGACGCTTCTCAATATCCTCGGAGGCATGGACAGCCTGACCTCCGGAAGGGTCGTGCTCGACGGTGAGGAAATATCATCCTACACGCCGCGTCAGCTCACCACATACCGCCGCTACGATGTCGGCTTTGTTTTTCAGTTTTATAATCTCGTTCAGAATTTAACGGCGGTGGAGAATGTAGAGCTTGCCGCGCAGATATGCCGCGACCCGATGGATGCAGACGAGGTCATAGAGCTTGTCGGACTGAAGGACAGGGCAAATAACTTTCCCGCGCAGCTGTCCGGCGGCGAGCAGCAGCGAGTCGCCATAGCCAGAGCTCTTGCTAAAAATCCGAAGCTCATGCTGTGCGATGAGCCCACCGGTGCCCTTGACTACAACACCGGCAAGGCTGTGCTGCAGCTCTTGCAGGATTGCAGCAGGAAAAACGGCATGACGGTAGTTATTATAACCCATAACCATGCGCTCACCGCAATGGCTGACAGGGTCGTTTCCGTGAAAAGCGGTGTCGTCACCGATGTCAGCATAAACAGTGAGCCCGTGCCGATCGAAAATATAGAGTGGTAAGCCGATGAATGCATCAACAGTAAAACTGACGATACGGGAGATAAAAGGCAGCCTCGGACGCTATCTGGCCATATTTTCCATTATAGCACTGGGAGCGGGACTTTTTGTCGGTCTGCGCCTTTGCCGGCCGGATTTCCTTGAAACCTATGACCGATATGTGCACGAGACGAATTTCTATGACATTCGCCTTGTATCCACCCTTGGGCTTACAGACGACGATCTCGCGGCGGTAAAGCAGCTTGACGGCGTTGAAAGGGCGGAGGCTGTCGTCGGCGCGGATTTCCTTTTTAATACCGACACCGAGGATAATCTCATAATGATGGCACAGAGCATACCTGACGAGGTCAACCTCATTGACCTCAAGTGCGGCCGAATGCCGGAAAAGGCGAACGAGTGCCTTGCAGATCCGGAATTGTATTCCGAGGACGACATCGGAAAGACAATAAAGCTATCAAAGGACAACAGTGATCAGACCTTTGATACATTCGCCTATGACGAATACACCATAGTAGGCATAACGGAGACGGTTTTATACATAAACCTTGAGCGCGGCTCGAGCACGCTTGGGAACGGAAGCGTCAAGGGCTATGTCTACATTCCCAAGGACGGATTTTCGACCGATTACTACACCGACATATACCTCTGTCTCGATACTCAGGGGTATGTTTACTCCGATGAGTATGAAGAATCGGTGGAGCAGTATGTGCCGATGCTCGAAAAATTCATGCAGCAGCGCGCCGAGATAAGGTTTGACAGCGTTATTGACGGGGCAATGTCTCAGCTTGACGATGCAAAAAAGCAGTACGAGGAAGGCAAGGCACAATATGATGCCGCAAAGGCCGAGTATGACAGCGGCTATGCCGAATTTACAAAGAAAAAGGAAGCTACCAATGCCGAGCTCGAACAGGCACGCCGGCAGATAGAGAGTGCCGAGAGCGCACTTGGAGACTCCTCGCTTATAGACCAGAAGCAGGCGGAGCTCGACGCGGCAAAGGCCGAGCTGGATAAGGGAAAGTCTGAGTACGAAAGCGGACTTCGCCAGTTTGAGGCAAAGGAGCGCCTTGCTTACGGCACCGTAAACCAGCAGATAGAGTATTACGAAAACCGCATTGCCGATAAGGAAGCTCAGATAGAAACGCTGACCGCCGAGCTTAATGACCTCAACGCCCGTCTTGAGGAGGCAAACGCCAACGGCGAAACGCTTAAGGCACGCTCGCTTGAGCTGCGGATAAGCACAACGCAGTCGCGCATTGATTCGGCCAACGACGACATAGCAGGCTATAACGAGCGCCTTGCGGTGCACCGTCAAAAGAAGGCGGAGGTCGATGCGGAGCTTGAGCCCTACCGTCAGCAGCTGGACGACGCAAAGCAGCAGCTCGATGCAGGCTACGCGCAGATAGCGGCGGGGCAGGCAGAGCTTGACAAAGCGCGCGAGATGGTGAAGGACGGCGGAGCTCAGCTTGAGCAGGCAAAGCAGCAGTATGAGACCGGAAAAGCGGAGGCTGAAAAGGGCTTTGCGGAGGCTGAAAAACAGCTTGCCGAAGGCAAGGCGCAGCTTGATGCCGCTAAGGCCGAGCTCGACAAGGGACATGAAGAGCTCGTAAACGCCGAAAAGCAGATAAAGAACATGAATAATGCCGATACATATGTGCTCGGACGGGATACAAATGCAGGATATGTCTGCTTTGAAAGCGACACGAATGTGGTGCAGAGCGTTGCAGCGGTGTTTCCGGTGTTTTTCTTCCTTGTCGCGGCGCTCGTGTGTCTTACGACCATGACGCGCATGATAGATGATCAGCGCACGCAGATAGGCATCATGAAGGCTCTGGGCTACTCGTCGGGAGCAATTATGGGAAAATACATGTTCTACTCCGGAAGCGCAACTCTTTTCGGCTGCATTTTCGGTATAGGCGCCGGCAGCCTTGCATTTCCCGCAATCGTATGGTTCGGATACGGACTTATGTATAACTTCTCGGGACTTCTGTTCACGATGGACTGGGTGCTTGCCGGCAGCATAACTGCGGCAAACCTTGCGGTAACGCTGCTCGTCACATGGTACTGCTGCGCAAAGGAGCTCAAATGTGCGCCGGCAGAGCTCATACGCCCCAAGGCACCCGAGGCGGGCAAGCGCATACTGCTCGAAAGAATACCGGCAGTGTGGAACGAGATGAGCTTCATGCAGAAGGTCTCCGCCCGCAATATAATGCGGTATAAAAAGCGCATTTTTATGATGCTGCTCGGTATAGGCGGCTGCACCGCACTCGTGCTCACGGCCCTCGGACTCAACGACACTATTCAGAATGTCGTGCAGCGGCAGTATGACGATGTGGTGCTGTACGATTATGAGCTCAGCCTTGCCTATAACATGACAGAGGAGGAGCAGGAAATATTCAGAGAGGACGCGGGCGATAACATCGGTGATGTGCTGTTCTTATACCGCGGCCTTGCGGAGATCGACGGCGGCAGTACCGTAAAAACGGCGACCTTAAGCATAACCGACGGTAAACGCCTCTGGAACTTCATGCAGCTTGAATATGACGGCGAGCAGGTGGAATATCCGGGACTCAATGAAGCTATTATTAACTATAATCTTGCCCGTCAGCTCGGAGAAGTTGAGGTTGGAGATACCGTAACGGTCACGACCTCGGACATGGAGGAACTCACGGTAAAAATAAGCGGACTGTTCGATAACTATGTCGACAGCTATATTTTCATTTCACCCGAGACCTGTCAGGAGCAGTGGGGTTATGTGCCGGAGTATAAGTCCGCGCTTGCAAACGCCCCGGACGGTGCGGATGTAAACGAATGCGAACGCGAGCTTGCTAAGGTAGACGGAATCCGCGGCGTAACTCTCAGCGTTGATACAAAGGCGCGCATGAGCAGCATGATGGACGGACTTCTCGTCGTGGTGGCGGCTATAATCCTCTGCGCGGGACTTCTGGCGTTTATAGTGCTCTATAACCTGACGAACATTAATATCTCGGAGCGCATACGCGAGATAGCGACCATAAAGGTCCTCGGCTTTTATCCGGCCGAGGCGGCAAACTATGTGTTCCGCGAAAACCTTATTCTGACCGGAGCGGGAGCCGTGTTCGGGCTTGCCCTCGGGGTTGCACTTCACGCGTTCGTTATGAATGCCATAAAGGTCGATATGATGTATTTTAAGCCCTACATAAGCTTTGTAAGCTTTGCGGCATCAATAGCGATAACATTTATATTTGCATTTATTGTAAATGCAATAATGCGCCGCCGGATAGATAATATAGACATGGCGGGGGCTCTCAAGTCGATAGAGTGATTTGACAACAGGCGGCAATCGTATTATATTAGCTTTAAAATTATCAGGGATGCAGTGATATGGAGAATTTTCAATCGTCATTGCCCGGCTGGGAGATAGTGCGCTGCATAGGCAGCGGAAGCTCCGGCAAGGTATATGAAATAAAGAAGAAAGATGAATACGGCGGCGATTTCCATTGCGCGCTCAAGGTGATAAGCGTTCCGGCGACTCAGAAGGAGTACGACAAAATGCTTGATACCATGAGCGAATTTGCCATGCGCGCCAAGCTCAGAGAGCAGGTAGAGGAGATCAGCAACGAGTACAGGCTGCTCGGTGCGCTCAGAGGGCATCCCAACATAGTCAACTGCGAGGATCAGATGATAATCCCGCACGAGAACGATATGGGCTGGGATATATATATCCGCATGGAGCTGCTGACCTCACTGCCTGATTATGTAAATGAAAACGGCATGACCATCGAGAGCGTCATAAAGCTTGGCACCGATATGTGTACGGCGCTTGAGCAGTGCAGGGCAAACGGGATAATCCATCGGGATATCAAGCCGCAGAACATATTCGTCAGCAAATACGGCGTATATAAGCTCGGCGATTTCGGTGTCGCAAAGGCATCGACCATACGCACATCCGCGGATAAGGTCGGCACATATTCCTATATGGCGCCAGAGGTTTACAAGGGCACGGCGTATGACGACAGGGTGGATATATACTCGCTCGGCATGGTGATGTACTGGCTCCTCAATGAGCGCAGGGGACCGTTCCTGCCGCTTCCTCCGCAGTCGGTCACTCCGGAGCAGAACACCGATGCGCAGATCCGCCGCTTCAGAGGCGAGCCTCTGCCCGCACCGAAAAACGGCGGCAGTGCTCTCAAAAAGGTTGTGCAGACGGCCTGCAGCTATAAAATAGCTGACCGCTATGCGGGACCGGGTGAGCTTAAAGCCGCGCTTAAGCTTGCACTTACAGGGAAAGCGGAGCAGCCTGCGGCTGCAGCGGCCGGCGGCGAGGAGCTCACGATCCGCGAGGAATACACTCCGGACAGCCGCACCGAATACATACCGGAGCCTACGCCAGTGCCGCCTCCGAAACCGCGCCCCAAGCCCAAGGCGGCGCCGGAGCAGCCCCCGAAGGCTCCGGCAAAGACCGAGAAAAAGCCTGAACCTGAGGAAAAAAGAGTGCCGGGCTATGTAATAGCACTTATACTGCTTGTGGCAGCAATGGCTGCCGCAATACTCATATTCCTGCTCTCCGGCAGAAACGGCGGCAATAACGATACGCCGCAGGAGACCTCAACGCCTGCTCCTACGGCAACGAAGGCCCCGGAAAAGCTCGATGTAAAATCGGTAATGCTCAGCTCTCCCAACATAACGCTCACCGAGGAGGAGGAATCGCAGCTCGGCGTTACCTGCATGCCTGAGCCCGCTCAGGGGCAGACAGAGCCCGAATATATCTGGAAAAGCAGCGACACGGGCATAGTTACGGTGGATCAGAACGGCAAGCTCAAGGCGGTCAAGGCGGGAACAGCAACGGTCATGGTCTATGTAAAGGATAAGATGGAGGTCTATGACCAGTGCGTCGTGATAGTCAAAGAGCCGGAGGTAACGGAACTGACAATCGAGGAAATGCCCACAAAAACGGTTTATATGATGGGCGAGGAGCTTGACACGACGGGGCTCGTGCTCAGAGCCTATTACAATAACGGCTCGGCAAAGCGCATAACGGATCCCGACGAATACACCGTTGACTGCGACATGTCCGGTCTCGGCAACCGCGATGCGACCGTCACCTTTGAGAACAAAACCGTCACCTACACAGTAAGAATAAGCTTATTCGGATAAAAAGAAGCATCCCCTTGCAGACGACGGCTGCGAGGGGATGCTTACCTGTTATGACTTACCCTGGGAGCTTGCTGTCATTTCCCGAGCCTTGCAAAGTATTTAAAGGTCATCGGCCAGACGATACCGGCAAATAGGATGACGATAAAATAGCGTATGCCGTGCGCGATGCTGTGTCCGCCGCAGAGCGCGAGCAGCGGAGCCTTGAGCGCCGCCTTGACCGCAAGCAGTATACCGAGTCCGACGGCGACCTTTATTATCTGCGCCCACCACACGGCCTCGGTGGGAAAGTGCAGGTACCTTCCGTCAATATGGTAAACGAGCAGAAGACCGATTGCACAGAACAGTATCATATAGGCATTCTTCAGCCCTGAGGCGTAGTTGTCCGCATCAATGTCGGCAGGGAAGCTATAAAGCTCCACAAATGCGACGAAGGCTGCCGCCGCCGCAATGAATATACCGAATATTATGTAAACCTTTTTCGGGTTCCTGTCCATATCTCGGAAGAAGGGATAAATAACGAAAACGAGCACCGTTCCGACGATAAGCGAAACTCCGACATCCAGCGGAGTGTGAACGCCGACATACATTCTTGAAAATGCAGTAAGTGCGATAAGCAGTACAAAAGCTATCCTGAGCACGGTGTTCTTTGAGTACCTCGCAGGTGCGCCGAACACGGCAAATGCATTCTGCGTATGTCCGCTCGGAAACGAATATCCGGTAGCCTCGGCGCGGGCACTTTCGACGATGGTGAAGTCCGGATCCTTCACCCACGGACGGGGTATGCGAAACCAGAGCTTGAGAAACTGGTTTATTATCGTGCCGGCAAAGCCCACCGTCATCATGTAGTAGCCGCAGCTTTTGCTTATGCACCAGAACACAATGATAGCGGCGGCGATGAATGCCGCCTCGCCGCCGAGATTTGTGACGAGACCCATCACGGTGTCGAGAAACGGCGTGCGTATTTTTTCGAGTGCGTAGAGTAACTCCATATGTCACCTCAACAGATTTTAATAAAAAAGCCGCTTTCGAGCGGCTTTTTCGTATGATTTATGACTTATGCCTCATTTATAATGCGGTGAATGACCTTGGTGAAGCGCGCCTCGTTGTAGATAACAGGAACGGGATAGACGGGGTTTGCCTCCTCCATTGCCCATACGCACATCTGATGTATGTCAGCTTCCTTGATGAAGTCAAAGCCGGAGGGTATGTTCATGCGCTTGTTCATGGCGCGGATCTCGGCGATGAATGCCTTTGCCTTTTCCTCGTCGCTGCCCGTAGTCTTAACGCCGGTGAGCTCGGCAAGATGTGCGAGCTTTTCGTAAACTGCCTCGCCGTAGTCCTCAAGTACGATCGGGAGAATGACCGCATTTGCAAGACCGTGCGGAGTGTTGTACAGTCCGCCGAGGGTGTGCGCTATCGCGTGCACATTGCCGACGCCGGCACGGGTGAAGGCAAAGCCTGCCTTGAATGCAGCGGTGAGCATCTGCTGACGGGCTTCCATATCGCTGCCGTCGTTATATGCACGCTCAAGGTACTTGAATATTGCAACCGTGGCTTCCTCTGCCAGACGGAGGGACTCCTTGGTATTGTATGTCCAGCAGATGTATGCCTCTACCGCATGGGTCAGAGCATCCATGCCGGTCGTCGAGGTGGTCTTCTGCGGAAGATCACGGGTGAGCTCGGGGTCGAGTATTGCGTACTTGGGGATCAGGCACAGATCCATGATCGCATACTTGTGGTGCGTTTCAGGATCGGTGATGACGGCGGCTATCGTCGTCTCGGAGCCTGTGCCGGCGGTTGTCGGAACTGCGACGAAGGTGGGAATCTTATGCCTTACGCGGAGAAGCCCGGCCATTTTATTTACCGGCGTGTCCGGATGCACGACTCTTGCCGCCGCACCCTTTGCAGCGTCCAGCGGAGAGCCGCCGCCGATGGCGAGGAAGCCCTGACAGCCGGTTTCGAGATAAAGCTTTTGGATTGCGTCAACCACTGTGACGGTGGGGTTTGCGGAGACCTCGGAATAATGCTCATAAGCGATGCCTGCCTTGTCCAGAGCCGCCTTTGCGATGGGAGCGATCGTTTTGCCGACCGTGCGGCCGGTTACGATCATGACCTTTTTAACACGATTTTTCTTAAAAAGCTCGGGTGCCTTGCTCAGTGCACCGGCACCTTCGATGGTTATTGGCTTGCGCCACGGCAGTGCGCGTGCGCCGATATTGAAAACAGCCTGGAATGAGCGGTAATATGCATTCTTAATAGCATCCATATGTAATTCCTCCCAACATGTGATGCCTAACATTTTAATATATATGTCCGATTTAGTCAAGGAAAAAACAAGCTTGACAAATATCGAATATCGATATATACTGCAAGTAACATCGAATATCGATATATGGGAGGTGAGCCGGTGGCAAGGAAAAAGTTTTCGACATTGACAGAGCCGATGTTTTACCTGCTCATGTCGCTGCTCGGCGGCCCGAAATGCGGCATAGATATAAGCGACTGCATCGCCCGCCGCAGCGCGGGGCGGGTAAGCCTCGGACCGGGCACGCTGTATGCGCTGCTTTCGGAGTTTGAACAGGAGGGACTTATAAAGTATGTCGGCGTTGAGGGCAAGCGCAAGATATATGAGCTCACGCCGATAGGGAAGAAGGCATATGAGGATGAGCTCGTGCGGCTCAGACTGTGCCTTGACGACGCAAAGGAGGCGGAAAAAGATGGGGAGATACGTTAGACGCATAGTACCGTTCTGCGCGGGGGATATCCCGGCCGTGCAGCGCTGGCTTGAGGATATGGCCGAAAAGGGGC
>CAVGWF010000077.1:0-70415 GCA_963632825.1 Escherichia coli
GTTAACAGACATATTAAGTACATGGAACGTTGATGATCTTGCTACTGTAATTGGTGAAATAGATAAGCGCATAGTGGTTATTGAAGCCATTCAGCGTATATATAACGACAAAACAACCGAAGAATTGCACACATTACACCCACTCATACTTAACTCAAGATGGCTGTTTGGCGCACAATTTGATTCTCCAATGTTCATGTCAAATTCAGCCTTAACAACGGTTGTTAAGGGACTGTTTAAAGATGAGGATTACGATCTGGACGCGATAAGCAGCCCGAAGCGAAGACCCGACATTATTTGCCTCAAGCAATACTCTTTGAAAGCCGTATGCACGGATAGAATTGATCCTACCGCCGGTGAAATAATGAAACCTGATCAAATTTTGATTGTTGAGGTAAAGCGAGGCGGATTTGAAATTACTGATGATGAGGTAACCCAAGTAGAATTTTATGTTAGGCAAATCCGCAAATCTGCCGTACTACATAGTTCTGCGACTATTGACGCATATGTAGTTGGAGCAAAGCTCGGAGATATTGATCCCGAAAAAAATACTTCAAGCGGCAGAATTCATGCTGTGACTTATGGCCAATTAGTTGACACTGCAAGCGGAAAGCTGTTCAGACTAAGGGATCGTCTCAAAGAGCATTACGATTCGTTGGGACAAGAGAGTATTGTGGAACAAGCGCTTAAGGATAGTAAACAGCTAAAGATGAATATTTAAAATCAAAGTCACAGCGTTGTTAGTGCGTTCGAGAGTTCAGTTCTCTCGGCTGAAGTTGCCAAAACATCTTTATTTACGTGCCGAGGACACACCGTCAGAAGGAGCAAACACTATTTTGTTTTCTCCTTGCGCGAAAACTGAACTCGGTTAGCTCTTTCTTCCTTTTACACGGCACCCTGCTTCGTTGGGCTCGCCGTGTAATTCTTGTGACCCGTTCCTCCTCTCCAACTTGAACCAGATTGTGGCTGGGATTTGGCTTGGCTCTTGTGTCTGTATTTTTCTCTTTTACTTTCTCAGAAAATATGTTACTATATAAATGCCGTCATGCTGGTGAATATCGCTGAACACACTGCATTGTAGCAAGTAAAAATATGATATACAAGAGGTAAAATGATGAGCGGAGAGAAGAAGACATCTCTGATTACCGTGCAGCAGATTCCTGTTACGGTTATGAGCATCGACCAGCGTGATTACATAAGCCTTACGGATATGGCAAAGGCTCGTACCGATGCGGCAAGAGCCGCAGATGTCATCAAAAACTGGCTGCGTGCCCGTTCTACGTTGGAGTTTCTCGGCACATGGGAAGTCATGTATAACCCGGATTTCAAAGTGGTCGAATTCGACCACTTTAAGAGTGAAGCCGGTTTGCACACATTCACACTCAGCGCAAAAGAGTGGATTGAAAAGACGAATGCTATCGGGATATATGTTCAATCCGGACGTTACGGCGGCACTTATGCGCACAAAGACATTGCATTTGAATTTGGTTCTGCTATAAGCCCTGTTTTCAAGTTATACCTGCTGAAAGAGTATCAACGTCTTAAAGACGACGAAAACGACAGGCTCAAAATTGAATGGAGTGCAAAGAGATTTCTTTCCAAGAATAATTATCTTATCCATACAGATGCAGTCAAAAACTACGTCTTGCCGCAGAGCAATTACACGAAGTCTAACGAGTGGCTGGCTTATGCCGACGAAGCAGATTTGCTGAACGTAGCTTTATTTGGCTGCACGGCCAAGGCATGGCGTGAGGCAAATCCGGAGCTTGCAAAGAACAGTAATATTCGTGACTACGCTTCTATCGCCGAATTGACGGTATTGTCGAATCTGGAAACCCACAACGCAGAACTAATAAAGCAAGGATTACAGAAATCCGAACGTTTCAAGCGCTTGCAAGAAATAGCGCAATATCAGCTTCATGTTCTGAAAGAAGCCGAACTAATTAAAGAATCGCCTTCATCAAAGCACGACGACTAATAACAGCTTATTATCTCCTATTTGTATCTGTCCTCAAAATTGGCTGACCCTGCCACAAAGTACCGAAGTTGAGCTGAAATCGCTTGATTTCGGTACTTTTTTATGTTTTTGTCACTTGGCATTTGAACGCAATCGCAAAAATTGCCGTCTGCTGCCCGCGCATTGCGGGCAGCGGTTATTTTAGCTGATGAGACTTGTTTTTCCATTCCGTGCTTGTCATTATCCTTGCACCGATGCGCTGCATATCAGCAAGATTTGCCTCCTGAACGGCGTCCGTGACCGAGGAGGTGCAGTCGTTCAAAACCACGGCATCATAGTCCAGTGAGAGCGCATCATAGCAGGTCGTTCTTATGCAGTTCGGCGTTGTGGTTCCGGCAAGGATTACGGTCTGCACGCCAAGTCTGCGCAGCACAAGGTCGAGCTCCGTTGCAAAAAAAGCCGAAAAACGCGGCTTTATTATAACCCGATCCTGCTCAAGCACCTCGAATTGCTCCGGAAACGCTCCGGATATACGCTCATCGCAGACTTCCGAGAGCGGCTTTCCGCCCTCGAGCCAGAGCTTGCGGCGGGTCTTCTCGACATCGCTGCCGTCCGCACGGTAGCGGCGCACGGCGTATATGACCGGTATCCCGTTTTCATGACAGTACCGCAGCACGGCAGCACAGGCGGGTACCGTTGCAGCCGCCGACGGGATGCACAGCGGAGACAGCGGATCTATAAATCCGCGCTGCATATCTATCATTATAAGAGCCTCTTTTTTCATAATCACCCTCCGATATCATTCACCGGTATGATAATCCATACGCCTGCGAAAGTAAAGCCGTACCGAAAAATACCGGAGCGTGATTGACTTATGCCGGCACATTAAATATAATGATATTTGTCTAACATAATTTTGGTCAATAACGGCATGAAAAGGAGAAGGATACATGAATATTTTATCGCTGCTCAACAGCGCGCCTGTCTATGCCATATGCGGCGGGATAATCGCATTTGTTGCGTTGGTCTGCGCCGTTTTTATGGTCAGAGCATATCGCGCGGGGCTTGCAATGGGCATCGACAAGACAAAGCTCAAGCGCGCCATAACCTCGAGCGCAACATTTTCGCTTTTGCCGAGCGTCGGCATTCTGCTCGGCGTTATCGCACTTTCAGGCAGCCTCGGCACACCGTGGCCGTGGCTCAGGCTATCCGTTATCGGTGCACTCCACTATGAAACGCAGGTCGCTCAGGCGGCAGCCGAGCAGGTCGGTATGAGCTCGCTCTCCGCCGCGGAGATGACTCCCTCCGGCTTTGCGACTATCGCGCTGCTGATGAGCATATGCATAATGTGGGGCATGGTGCTGTCTATATTCTTCAACAAGCGCTATCTCGGTAAGCTCGGCAGCGGCAAAAAGAGCTCCGGCGGCACGGGCTTCGGCGACGCCGCCATGACCGCAATGTTTATCGGTCTTGTCTCGGCATACATCGGCAGCTACATAGGCGGCTTTATCTCCGGAAACGGTCTGTTTTCATTCTCCGGCAATTTTATGCCGCTGATAGTCGTTTTCGTTTCTGGTCTTGCAATGGCCGGCTTCATATACCTGTCGGAAAAGAAAAATCTCGCGTGGGTCGACAGCTTTTCAATTGCCGGAAGCATGCTTCTGGGCATGGCGGCGGCAGTCATTGTAAAGCTGTTTATATAAGGAGGTCAGGTCATGAACAACAACTATTTTGAAGGCTATAACAAGCGCACGCATACGATAGGCCGCATAAGCTCGGCAATAGTTCTCATCATGCTCGTCGGCGCACCGTTTCTCATAGGAAAGATACTCGGGGCAATGCCCGATCTCGGCGCTGCCGGTAAGGCGTTTTTGTCCGTCGGTCTTGTGTGGACGGTCAGCAGCGTTGTCGAATTTCTCGTTTACACGCCGATGCTTGGCGCCGGCGGCGGTTATCTGGCGTTCATTACGGGCAACCTCATAAACATGAAGATCCCCTGCGCCGTCAATGCGCGCGACATAGTCGGTGCAAAGACCGGAACGCCGGAAAACGAGATAGTCTCCACCCTGTCGATAGCCACCTCATCGCTGGTGACGATAATCGTTCTGGCGCTCGGCGTTGCGCTGCTCGTGCCGCTCCAGCCGGTTTTGCAGAGTCCCGCGCTTCAGCCGGCTTTTGAAAATGTCGTTCCCGCTCTGTTCGGCGCAATGGCGTATAAGTATTTCCGTGGAAATATGAAGATCGCCGCCGCTCCGCTGGTTACGATGAGCATTCTGTTTATTCTCGTGCCTACGCTTACCGGCTCAACGAGCTTTATGATAATCCCCGCCGGTGCGATAGCAATAGGCATCGCATACAAGTTCTATAAGAAAGCCGGTGCAGGTAAATGAAAAAAGCAATGATGATTCCGGCAGCGCTGCTGTCACTGCCCGCATTCGCCGTGGTGCGCACGCTGCTCACTCCGGGCAGGCACTCGGAATACACCGCGCCCGAAGCGGATGATTACGCTCTTGAGCTTGCGAAAAAGCTTTCGGCAATGGTGCGGTACGAGACCGTTTCGCACGCGAATATCGACGAAAGCGAAAAATTCCTCGGCTTCCACAAGGTTCTTGAGGAGCTGTTCCCTCTCGTGCACGAAAAGCTCGAAAAGACAGTCATCGACGGAAACCTGCTGTATCACTGGAAGGGCAGCGGCAGCGGTGCACCGATCCTGCTCATGAGCCATCAGGATGTCGTGCCCGCAGAGGGCGAATGGGAGCACGAGCCGTTTTCCGGCGATATTGCCGGCGGAAAGGTATGGGGGCGCGGCGCCTCCGACACGAAGTGCTCCGTAATGGCATTTTTCCAAGCGGTCGAGGAGCTTCTCAAGCAGGGCTACACTCCCAAGTACGACGTTTACCTTGCCTCGTCCTGCACCGAGGAATGGGCCGGCGACGGCGCTCCCAAGATAGTCAAGGAGCTGCAGAGGCGCGGTGTTGAGCTGTTTCTGGTCTGTGACGAAGGCGGCGGTATAATTTCCGAGCCAATCGGCGGCGTAAAGGGCAATTTTGCCATGGTCGGTGTTTTTGAAAAGGGCAAGGGAGATGTTAAATTCACCGCGCGCTCTGCCGGCGGTCACGCAAGCGCGCCCACAAAGAATACACCGATCGCACGGCTTGCGGCATTCGTAAACGACATTGAAACTCATAACTACTTCCGCCGTGAGTTCCCGCCCGAGGTCGCCGCGATGTTCAAGCGTCTGTCGGCTTATGCCTCATTCCCTCTCAAGCTCGTTATGGGCAATCTCTGGCTGTTTGCGCCGGTGCTCAAGCCGGTACTCGGCAGGATAAGCGCTCAGGCGGGCGCAATGCTGCAGACGACAATGGCATTCACCATGCAGTCGGGCTCGGATGCCTGCAATGTGCTGCCGCAGGAGGCAACGGTCTGCGCGAATATGCGCTTTATCCCGCATCAGGGCGAAAAGGAGAGCCTTGAGATAGTGCGCAGGCTTGCGGAAAAGCACGGGCTCGAAATGGAGATACTCCATTCCAACGACTACACCCCGGCGGTCGACATTAACGGCGAGGCCTTCAGGCAGGTCGAGGAGGTCATCTCCAAGACCTTCCCCGGACTTCCGGTCAGCCCCTATGTCATGACGGGCGCTACCGACGCGCAGTTTTATCAGCCTGTGTGCAAGAGCTGCATCCGCTTTGCGCCGGTGATATACGGTCCGGAGCAGATGAAGGGCATGCACGGGCTCAACGAGAACATCGAATATAACTGTCTCCCCGGTGCAGTGAGCTTTTATAAGAATCTGATTGTCGCGCAGGAGAAGCGATAAGCGTTTGATATGATCACAAAAAATCCCGTCCGGCGGACGGGATTTTTTTGCTGATGCTGGTGCTTTCAATTACTCGATCATTGCATTTATGAGGTCAATCATTCTGACTAATATCGTGGCTGCCTGACCGCGGGAGGCGGTGTCGTTCGGTCCGAAGCTGCCGTTGGGGTAGCCGGTTATTATTCCGAGCGAGGACATTACATTGACCGGAGTTTTGTAGTCGTCGAGCACCTGGGAGGCATCCGCGAAGCCTGACTCTGTGTCATACTCATCGAGTGCATCACCGCAGTACTTATCAAGCAGGCGGTAAGCGAATGTCGCCATCTGTGCGCGGCTGATGTTCTCATCGGCGCGGAAGGTACCGTCGGTGTAGCCTTTGATTATATCATTAGCCACACCCCAGCGAATTGCATCCCAGTACAGGCTGTTGATCCTGTCGCTGTCTGAAAACGGCAGTGCAGTCTTGTCTACAGCGGGATTGCCGCACATATTGTAGAGCATCATTATGAACTGAACGCGGGTAACATTGTTGTCGGGACCGAAGGTGCCGTCGGGATAGCCGTTGACAACGCCTCCGAGATAGCATCTCACTATGCTGTCATGGAACCAGCCCTGTATGTCGGGGAACGGATCGGTCAGATCGGCGCAGTAGAGCGTTACATCTATCAGGCCGTCGTTTGAGCCGCCGTCGTAAATGTCAATGCTTTTCCACTGTCTGACAGAGCCTTCATAGTATATGCTTTCGGTGGCAGGGCACTCGCCGAATGCGTTCATGCCTATTTTCTTGAGGCTCAGGGGCAGGGTCATGGTGGTAAGCGCCGAGCAGCCGTAAAATGCGTTGTCGCCGATAGATGTAACACCGTCTTTAACAACAAGGCTTTTTACTGCACTCTCCTCCCATGCGGGCGCGGCACTGCTGTAGCTATACATGTCGCCGGTTCCGGAAACGGTCAGTTCGCCTGTGCTCGAAAGCGACCATTTGAGGTTGTCGCCGCACGTGCCGTATGCGACCGCATCAGCTGCTGCCGCGGCCGGCAGCAGGGTGAACACCATGAGCAGCGCCAGAGCGAGGCTTATTGTTCTCTTTCTCATTTTGAACATTCTCCTTTTCAGCAATTTATTTATTGTTTTTCCGTTATTTTGATCATAGCAGATATTATTTACGATTGCAACAGGCAAAGATGCCGTTTAAAATGCTTTATTAACGGTGAGGAGCATGGTATAATAGCCGCATATATAAAAAAGGAGAACTCAAAATGAAAAAAGCTGCGAGCCTTATCCTCACAACATGCCTTGCGCTCATGATATGCGCCTGCGCGGACGGCAAAACAGATGAGCCCGACTCAACTCCGACAATGCCTGCGGAGACGCTCGACCTCTCCATATACACAAAGGAGGAGGGCGTTCTGAGCCAGGAGGTTCGCTACAACACCGACGGGCTCAGGTTCAGCACCGTTATATACGAATACGACGGCAGCGGCAGGCTCGTCAAGGAGCGCACGCTCGGTATAAACGATGCTCCCATCGGATACAAGCAGTATGAGCGCGACGAAAGCGGCAATGTAACAAGCATGATAAGCTATGTAGCCGACGGTCCGGAGGAATACTCCGAGGAGTACCGCACGGTTTACGAATACAATGAGTCGGGACTCAAAATGAAGGAGACGAGTATTGTCGGAGAAAGCGCCGTCTCAACCGCGATGTACGCCTACGAGGGGAAAAGCCTCGTAGCCGAAAAGCTGTACGAGGACAGCGAGCTCGTTGCCGACTCCTCATATGAGTACGACGAGAACGACCGTCTCATAAGCTCAACGCGCATTGACAACATTGAGGGCAGCACGCAGGTCACAAGCTACACCTACGACGACAGGGATCGTGTTATAAGCATTTCCGTCGCCGTTGACGGCAGTATAACGGGGCGCACCGACTACACCTATGACGATAACGGCAATGAGCTCACCCGTAAGGATTACGGCGCGGGCGGCGAGATGATAAGCTCTGTCAGGAATGAGTACGGCTATGACGAGCCGGGGAATATAATAAAATACACCAGCACTCAGGGCGATGCCGGTCAGGTCACGGTAATTGAATACAACTGGATGTACAGCAAGGGCTGAGGCGCGGCATAAATTCACAGTTTCTTGATATATTTAAGAAGCAATTGTGTTAGCATAAGCCATTGGAATATTATCGTTGTATCAAGGTGACATTTTGATGAGGGAAAAGTTTGAGCGTTTCATGATAGGACGCTGCGGCGTTGATCAGTTAAACCGATTTCTGTCAATATTCAGCCTCGTTGTTATGATAGCTGCCGTTATTCTGAACGGTACCCGTGCATCGAGAATATTGTGGATAGCCGCGTTTGTTCTGATAATTATCGTATATGCCCGTATGCTTTCCAGAAATCTTTACAGGCGCAGTGTTGAAAACACCCGGTATCTTAAATTCAAAATGAGTATGGGCAGTAAGCTTGAAATGTTGAAGGTGCGCTGGAAGCAGCGTAAGGAATACAAATTCTTTACCTGCCCCTCGTGCCATACGACGCTGAGAGTGCCCCGCCACAAGGGCAAGATCAGCATCGTCTGCAAAAAATGCGGTACCTCGTTCAGAGGAAAAACCTGATATGTTCGGATATGTGACCGCAAATCTCACCCTGCTCAGCCAGGAGCAGCGAGACAGATACAAGGCCTTTTACTGCGGACTGTGCCGAAGCCTCGGTCAGCGGCACGGTCTGTCCGCGCGCTTTACGCTGACATATGATATGACCTTCCTTGTCATGTTTCTGACCTCGCTGTACGAGCCGTATCTGCTCAGCGGTCAGGAGCCGTGTCCTGGGCACCCGCTTTCGGAGCGGCGGTTCCTCCAGTCGGATATAAGCGACTATGCCGCTGACATGAATGTTGCGCTGGCGTATCTCAACTGCATGGACGACTGGCATGACGAGATAAATGCGGCGGCACTGCTTTCGGCTCAGGTGCTCAGGAGTGAATATATCAGGGTGTGTGCCGCTTATCCGAGACAGTGCGGCGTTATCGGCGAGTGCATGGCACGGCTCAAAAAGATAGAGGATGAGCGCATCCTGTCGCCGGATGCGGCATCGGAGGCCTTCGGCGATCTCATGGCAGAGCTTTTCGTTATGAAAAAGGATCACTGGGAGAGCGATCTTCGCACCTTCGGGCGTGCGCTCGGTCAGTTTGTGTATGTCATGGACGCGTGCATAGACCTCAAATCCGACAAGAGATATTACAAGTATAACCCCTTCGTTTACCTGTACGGCAGGCTCGATGAGCAGCAGCGATTCCGGGACATTCTCGAGCTTCTGCTCGCCGACTGCGTGAGGAGCTTTGACAGACTCCCGATAGTGCAGGATGCGGATATAATAAAAAATATACTGTGCAGCGGCGTTTGGGCAAAGTTTGAGCAGCACTACGCCGCCGGACATTGAGTAAGGAGCAGTACCGAATGGCACGGGACCCCTATGAAGTGCTCGGCGTTTCGCGCAATGCGACCGACGAGGAAATAAAAAAGGCATACAGAGAGCTCGCAAAGAAATATCATCCAGACCGCAACCCCGGCGATGAGGAAGCGGCACGGAAAATGAACGAGATAAACGCTGCCTACGATCAGATAAAAAGCGGTGATGCCAACCGCAGTGACTACGGCGGCTTTGGAGGTTTCGGCGGCACATATGAGCAGCCGCAGGAGCGTCCCGAATGCCGTGCGGCGGTAAACTACATACGAAACGGCAGGTATACCGAGGCGCTCACCGCGCTTTCGCAGGTGCCCCTGTCCGAGCGCGACGGGCGCTGGTACTATCTCAGTTCGATCGCAAATATGCGGCTCGGCAAGAGGATAGAGGCGATGGAGGACGCTAAGCGCGCAGTCGAGATCGACCCCGACAATCCGATGTACCGCCAGCTCCTCAACAGGCTTGAAGGCAACGGGCAGTATTATCAGCAGTACAGCGGCAATTATAACAACTCCTGCTGCGTTTGCGATGATTGCTGCACAACATATCTCTGCTGCTCATGCCTTACCCCATGGGGCGGCATGTGCTGCTGAAAAAATCTGAGGCAACTTGCCTCAGATTTTTAATTCTATACTATTCAAAAAGCTTTTCTATTATTTCGTCGGCATGTGCGTTTAGCGACGCAAAATCCACATGGGGGTTATAAACACTCTCGAGCTCATCATGATACCGCTTTGCGCGGGTAAGCCACTGCTGTGCTGCGGCGAGCAGCTCGCGATCGTGCTTTTTCATCAGCCTGTGCTCATGCCGCATTTGCTTTGATGCTCCCCGCGCCGCAATGTCATCGAGCCTCACTCTGCGGTAAGCTGCGGAGGCATCCGCAGCCGATGCCCTCACAAATGCGGCGGAGCACCCGGCGGCAAGAACCGCGTCAAGCCTGTCGGGACACAGCGGCGACGGGCATACCAGCACATCAACACCGAGAGAAACCGCCTGCTCAAGCACCTGCCTGAGATACGCCTGCTCAAGTCCGCAGCGGTCGTCGATGCAGTATACTCGTTTACATAACTTTTCTATGCTCTCATTGAGCACAAGCTCGCCCCGGCAGCTTATGCATCTTATGAATCTATGCCTTACGCTGCCGGTTCTTCCGCTGAGATTCCTTCTGCCGAACTCCCTATTGGCAGCACTTTTGGCGCGAAGCCTTGTTTTTTCAAGCATTTCGGTGCTTATAAGCCCCGGTATATCCGCCGTTTCGAGACTTGCGGCGGCGGCGAGGTACGCATAGGCGACCTTATACATCTTATGATACCGCTTTGTGCAGGCTTCGATACGCGCATCATATATGCGCTCGCAAAATTCGCCTAGGTTTACATAACTCGAATTATACGCAAACTCCGACGGCTCGGCGGCGTGCGGTGCCGTAGCATCCATAAAGCCTACCCTGAGCCGTGGTATGTACACCGCGTCAAGCGATGCAGGATCGCCGGAGCACAGGATAGATTCGGTGTCATATCCCCTTTCCGCGGCGGCTGCGGCGACCTTACGCATGAAGCCCGATTTGCCCCCGCCCGGTCCGGCTTTTATCAGATACAGGTAATCGTTTTTGCCGCGGCAGAACTCATCATAAAGCGAGTAAAATCCGGTGCCTGAATTTGCACCGAGAAAGAAATCGACATTCAATTTGCCTCACCTCCGTGCATTTTATGCGGCAATTGACATCGTGGTGAATAGATGATAGACTAAATCGTCATCTGATTTTTTTGAGGTTGTAATATGAAACAATACATTCTGTTTGACTTTGACGGTACGGTATTCGATTCGGCAGAGGGCATAACCAAATGCGTCCAGTACGCATTGGGCAAGATGGGAATAGCCGCCGAAACGAGCGAGCTTATGTGCTTTGCCGGTCCCCCTCTGGACGAGATGTTCTCCCTGCGCTACGGCATGAGCAAGACCGACGCGCACAGAGCCGTCGAGCTTTACCGCGAGCGGTACACGCCGATCGGCTGGGAGGAGTGCGCACCCTTTGCGGGAATGCATGAGCTCATGCTCCGGCTGCACGAAAAGGGTTCAAAGCTTGCGATCGCCACGAGTAAGCCCCGTCATTTTGCCGAAAGGATACTTGAAAAGTACGATATGTGCGGCTGCTTCGACCTCGTCTGCGGCTCCGAGCTTGACGGAACGCGCGGGCAGAAATGGGAGGTCATCGAGTATGCGCTGAGCAGCTTCGGCATATCCCCCGACGAGGCGATAATGGTAGGTGACCGCAAATACGATGTTATCGGTGCAAAAAAATGCGGTGTCGAATGTGTAGGTGTGCGCTTCGGCTATGCCGAGCCCGGCGAGCTTGAGGCCGAGGGCGCGGTATATGTCGCCGAAAACGCAGACGATCTGTTTAATTACCTAATAAAATGAAATACGACCGGCAGCTAAGCTCTGCCGGTCGTTTATTCTTTTTACTCTATCGGAAGCTGTATGACCTCGATATCCTTTTTAGCCGCATACCTTAGTGTGTTCAATGTGCCGCCGCTCATGCCGTCGTAGCAGGCAATGAGCACATCTGAGTTATCCACCATGAAGCGGTTTCGATTGAACATGCACGACGGAGTGTACTGCTTTGACAAAACCGTTATCTCGTCGCAGCTTTGCAGTATCCGCTCGTACCGGCGCCGATCCTGTATGCGCCACGCATCGGCCTGTCCGTGGTAGGGCACCGCCGCCTGAAGCGTTACATCGCTGTGCATATTTTTAAGCTTAAGCACCGTTTCGGCGCAGTATGTGTCACAGCCGAGCGCCATTCCGCATATGAAATGCGTTATTCCCGAATCATAAACCGCACTGATAACGGCGAACAGACGCTGCTTAAATTCAACGCACCTCGGATCCGATTCGTCGTATCCCCAGGGAAGCTTTGCCGGTCTGTGTCCGGTGAAGCAGCAGCTTTTTACGCGTTCCATCACGCATCACCCTCTGCCATTATACGGCGCCTCGGCTAAAATGTCAAAAGGCTATTGACATTCTTTCCTGCATGGCTATAATGTAGGCATAAGCATAATGGAATGCCGGCGTATTTCGGATGCTCCCCTTATGCTTAACCGAATAGCTGAATATCTTCAGGGCAGGGAGTGTTTCCCGACCGGCGGTAAAGTCCGCGAGCCGATTGGCATGAACCGGTGTGATTCCGGTACCGACAGTATAGTCTGGATGAAAGAAGATGGGCGTATGATTTTTTGCGTCACCTGAGAGATATTTCTTTCGGGTGATTTTTTCTTTCGGAGGTAAAAAACATGAAAAACCTTATCCCGCAGATAGGTGAAAACCTTTCGTTCGTGCTCGAATGCCTCGGCATATTTGCCGGACTGTTCGTGCTCGCACTGCTGTTCGAGCGCCTCGTCATGAAAAACCGCAAAAAGCTCGGGAGCACGCATTTTCTCTCGTACACCGCCATATTCTCGGCAATGGCAGGCCTCCTCATGTTCATTGAAATCCCGCTGTTCTTCGCACCGAGCTTTTACGAGATCGACCTCAGCGAGATCCCCATCATGATCTGCACATTTTATCTCGGACCGGTCGCGGGCGTTGTCGCGGAGCTTCTGAAAATACTCGTAAAGCTCGTATTCAAGGGCACGACGACCGCTTTCGTCGGCGATTTTGCAAACTTCGTCGTCGGCTGCTCGTTCGTGCTGCCTGCCTCGTGCATCTATCATGCAAACAAGAGCAAGAAGGGCGCACTCATCGGAATGGCAGCCGGCACTCTCGTTATGACCGTGTTCGGCAGCCTGTTTAACGCCGTTTACCTGCTGCCCACATTTGCCGAGCTCTTCGGCATGCCGCTGGAGGCCATTATTGCAATGGGCAGTGATATAAACTCCGCAATAAACAGCGTCTCAACGCTCGTGCTGTTCTGCGTTGTTCCGTTTAACCTGCTCAAGGGCATTATCGTGACTGCGCTCACCATGCTGCTTTACAAGCGCATCTCTCCCCTGCTGCACAAGGGAGACCGCAGGCTCGTTGAGAAAAAGGCTAAAAAGGATCTCTGAGCCGGACTATCCTCAGCAGCCGCTTCATGCTCAGGGCAAAGTTCAGACATTCGTTAAAGTAGATAATGCAGATATACCCCGTAAGCGCATATGCCGGAAGCAGCCTCCATACGAGCAGCACTCCGAGCAGCGCATCGAGGATGTTTATCCCCATGTTCCAGAGCTGCTGACCGAGTCCCTTGAGGCAGCCGTCGCACAGCATATCCGTGTACATTATCGGGATAAGCGGTGCAAGCAGTCTTAAAAAGTGACCGGCATCCGGCGATGAGTATATCAGGATGCCCAAACGCTCGGCAAAAATGAATATCACAAGGGCGACGGCGAGAGAATAGCCGGCGCCCTTTTTCAGAAGGCTCTTAACGGTTTTGGCTATCTCCTCGTGTCTGCCCTGCACCTGAGCCTCGGTGAGCTCGGGTATTATGAGCTCGGCGAGCGCTATAAGAAAGCACGCAGGAAACGATATTATCGGCATTACCATGCCCTGTATCGTTCCGTAGCCGGACAGCGCCCTGTCCGCCGAAAAGCCCGCCGATCGGAGTCCGCGCGGCACCAGCAGATGCTCAAGCGTTGAAAGCGCAGAGCGCGCATACGCCGAAAACGCAAGCGGGAGCGCTATCCTGAGCATACGTGACGTAAGCCCCAACGGAGGACGACCCACGGTCGAGTGCCGCCCGCGGTCCGTCAGATAGAACAGGAGCATTGCCGCAAGCGATATCGCATCGCCGCACACCGTTCCGAGCATGACTGCCGAGCAGTTTTTCTCAATATCTCCCGCGGGTGAGTGCTCCAAAAACACCGCAACGAGAGCGATGGTGACTATCTGCTCGAAAAAATGCACGAGCGTCGGCTTCCACACCCTGCCGCAGGCGGTGAAATACCCCGATATCGCCGAGCATACAGATACCATCGGCATGGCGTAAGCCATTATCCGCAGGGCTCTTACGGTGCGTGCGTCGCCTATCCACAGAAAGCCTATCATCTCCGCGCAGCAGCTCAGCAGCAGAAACGCCGCCGTTCCGAACAGAAGGCTGTATATAAAGCAGCGCCTCATCGCGCCGCTTATGCCCCAGCCGCGCTCGCATCCGATCTCCTCCGACACGAGCCGGGTTGCCGCAAATCTCACCCCCGACACGGCAAAGGTAGTGCACAGAAACGACACCGAGATGACGAGCTGGTAAAGCCCTATGCCCGCCGAGCCTATGCGTCCGGCAAGCCATACCTGAAACGCCATTGAGATAAGGCTCATAAGCAGCGAGGAGCCCGTCAGAAGCGCGGTATTCAATATCAATCGTTTTCTTCTTATCATACTAAAAATGTATGCTCAACCAACAAAATATATATGTTGAATTTTTCACAAAGTCGGAGTATAATGCGAGTATAAAAAGAAATTGAATTGGAGGGGTCATTATGATAATCACGATCGGAAGACAGCACGGTTCAAGCGGCAGAGAGATCGCAAGGCTCCTTGCAAAGGAGCTTGGCATCAAGTGCTACGACAAGGAGATAGTTGACGAGGCGGCAAAGCACTCCGATTTCAGCCGTGAGCTCATCAATGCTTACGATGAGAAGCGTATGTCCGCTTTTCTGCTCCATGCCGGCGGCTACGGGCTCAATGAGAATTTCCGTCTCAATATGGAGGTCGTTTCCGCCCAGTTCGATGCTATCCGCGACATCGCTCAGAAGGAGGACTGCATATTCGTCGGTCGCTGCGCCGACTATGTTCTCAATGACAGAGACGATGTTGTCAGCATCTTCATTCTCGGCGACATGGACGCAAGGCTCAAGTGCCTTGAGGAGCGTCAGGGACTTGATGAGGCTGCGGCACGCAAGAAGATCAAGGAGGTCGATAAGGACCGCTCGAGCTTCTATAAGTACTACAGCGATCAGGTTTGGGGCGATGCCCGCAACTACGATCTGTGCATCAACAGCTCTAAGCTCGGCGTTGAAGGCACTGTGGCAGCCATCATGGGCTACCTTAAGGCAAGAGGCGTCACCAAAAGATAAAACTCATCCCACAAAATACGAAAAACCGCCCCACGGGGCGGTTTTTTCATATTCTGTTTCTATCTCACGGCAGCGAAACATAAGCGATAAATTCGGAAAACTCACCATCCGCGCCGTAAAAGACCACAAAGTCGCAGCGCAGCAAGTTATCCTCAATGTAGTAAGAGCCGAAGTTTCCGTCATCATCCTCGACAATTATGCGGTAAGACCAGCCGGAGGTCTCGATGGGTAAAAGTCCGACTATTCTTTTCGCTCTGAAGCCGTTAAGCTTTTCAAGCGCCCATGTGAACTCGGCGTCTTTAAATTCATAAACTTCGCCGTTGCTTCCGTTCTGCACGGCAATGCTCGTTATCTTTTCCGGATCGAGGGAAAACACCTGCTTCTCGGCGCTGGCAAAGGAATCATCCATCTTCGCCGACATTTTGCTGGTCAAAACAAGAGAGGATATCCAATACGCGGCGATCAAAGCAATAATGACCGCTAGGAATATCACGAGTTTTTTGTGCTTCATAATTTCCCTCCATTCAATATCTATCTGCTTATTTTAACATCCCAATAGGTATCAGAAGTTAAAGTCGCTAGGTCTGCATATCGAGGACTGGTACTCCACCCATCGGCAATTTTGATATATGTTTTATAATATCCTGTTGTCGTGCTTACAAGTCGTGTGTATGCATAACCTACTATTTGATGCCTTCCATATGTTCCGTGCCCCATCACTATTATGTCCATGAGCCTATCTCTCAGAAGGGTTGCCCTTATATTATCATAACTTATGTCCGTGCGGGTACATGTTGCATCTAATCCGTAATTGTCAAAACACTCGCTAATATATGCCCCAGTAAGGGCGTTAACAGTTCCTCCTAAACTTCCTATGTCCATGTTAAAATAATATTTTCCATCACCTTGTTTCACAACTGCTGTAAACAGGGTATAATCTGTTATTCGTTTTATTGATGACACATTAAATCTATTGCCATACATTCTAAGCATATTGGTTATTGCTGTAGGTCCACAATGATTCTCATATCCATAGTCATTAAACGCAGCCATGTCGATTACTCTAAGATGATTCTCCGATGTGTCCCATTTATTTATATGTGATGAATATTTAAATGGTCCCGCATAGTTTCTGTTGGCATGAGTATAAGGATTTGTTATGATGCTTTCAGTAGTTTCCGCACCCTTGCTTTGAACTATAGATGCAAGTATCTGCACCGGCACATTGCCGACATCCCTTGCAGTTTCTAACGCATTTGCCACCTCGACCTTTGGAACGATATAACCATTAGCCGTTTCCATACTGCCATCGCCCAAATCCTTATAACAGGCAAGCGCTCCTAAATATATGATGCGGTCACTATCTGCTGTCTCCATGCCCTTATATATTGGCGACGCAGTATCCGACCATTCAATAATTATATTTTCAATCCCAAGGTATGCTGAGGCAACAACATATCCCTTATCAAATTCAACGGAATATGCAGTAATATTGTTTTCACCTGTATTATCATACATTGTGACGATTGTCGCTATACGCGTGTCGGAATTCCATGATGACACCCCCGCTTCAATCGTATCGTTGACAAATAGTTGCGCTATATATCCTGCCTCTTCCTCCGAAACGAAAATGTCTTCCTCATCAACTGCGGAAATGTTGCCTATATCAACATCTCCTTTGGTAATTGGTATCTTAGTTTCCCCAGCTGTTAAATCAATTGCTGAAGCGCCTATGGGTAGCACAGTGATTAAAAGGACAAGTACCAAAACTAACGATATTGTTTTTTCATTTGTTACCTCCTGTCTAAGAGCCGCCTACTTCTTCACCTACTTAAATTTGCGCCATTTTCACATTCTATACCAGATTATAGTGCCTCCTTTGCCTTAATATTCGCAAATTACCTTATCTTGTATTTACCATATCAGATTGCCCGCATTCTGTCAAACGAGAAAAATTCCCCCAAAGCATAGGCTTTGAGGGAATTATATTATTTATTACTCAGAACAGAACTCTGACCCTGAGGACATCGTCCATTTTTCGTATTGTGTTTGCGGTGTCCTCCCAAATTTCGTCGTTCAAGTCGATTATCGTGTAGGCATATCTGCCGCGCGGCTTGTTTATCATATGCTCAACATTTATGTTTTTCGCGGTTATCAGATCGAGGATGCGGTTTATCATGCCGGGCACATTGTGGTGGATAACGCACAGACGGCAGACACCCATACGCTCGAGCTTTGCCGAGGGCAGGTTAACGGAGTTTACGATGTTGCCGTTTTTGAGATACTCATAAAGCTGCTTTGCCGCCATTTCCGCACAGCGGTCCTCACTTTCGGGAGTGCATGCACCCAGATGCGGAAGCGCAATTACATTTTTGCCGCCGAGTATCTTCTCGTTCGGAAAATCGGTGACATATTTTGCGACCTTGCCGCTCTCAAGGGCTGCGAGCATCGCGTCGTCGTCAACGACCTCGGCGCGCGACTCGTTTATGATGCGCACCCCGTCGCGCATTGCGCCGAACGCCTTTGCGTCGAGCATATGGTGGGTATCCTCGTTATACGGGATATTTATGCTTATATAATCGCACTTTTTGAATATCTCGCTTATATCGTCGGCACGCTCGACCTCGCGCGAGAGCCGCCAAGCGGCATCCACCGACATGAACGGGTCATATCCGATAACGCTCATATCAAGCGCAAGGCAGGCGTTTGCGACCAGCGCGCCGGTCGCGCCGAGTCCGAGAACGCCGACGCACTTGCCCATGAGCTCTGGACCTGCGAAATTGGATTTGCCCTTTTCAACGAGCTCTGGTATCCTCTCCCCCTCGCCCGCTATGCTTTTTACCCACTCGATGCTGCCGATGACATCACGCGACGCCATTACCATCGAGCACACGGTCTGCTCCTTTACCGCCTCGGCATTCGCGCCGGGGCTGTTGAAGACGACTATCCCGCGCTCGGCATAATCGTCAACGGGAATATTATTGTACCCCGCTCCCGCTCTGGCAACGCCGAGGAGGCTGTCCGGAGCGGCGAACGAATGCATATCCGCACTGCGGACTATTATTCCGTCGGGCTCCGCCACATCTGCGCCGACGGCGCAGCCAAGGGCTTTTAGCTTATCCAGTCCCACGGGTGAAATTTTATTTATTGTCTTTATATTAAACATGGTGTTCTACCTCAAATTGCTTCATGTATTCAGCCAGCGCCAGAGCGCCCTGCATAGGCATTGCGTTGTAGAGCGAGGCTCTTATCCCGCCGGTGAGCCTGTGCCCCTTGAGATTTAAAAGTCCCTGTCGTGACGCGCCCTCCACAAAAGCCGCATCGAGCTCGTCCGAGCCCGTGCGGAAGGTTATGTTCATATCGCTGCGCGAATCGCGGCGGGCATGAGGGATATAGAGCCTGCTGTTATCCAGCACATCGTATATGAGCCCTGCGCGCTGTTTTTTTATTTTCTCCATCTCGGCGACTCCGCCGATGCTCTCGAGCCAATCGAGCATCAGTCCGAGCATATATATGCACCAGCACGGCGGCGTGTTGAGCATGGAATCCTTTTTTATAAGCGTATCATAGCTCATTACCGAGGGACATATATCCGTCTGTCTGCCGGCAAGGGACTTGTCGATGATAACCACCGTCAGTCCCGCGGGAGCCATGTTCTTCTGCGCTCCGGCGTATATGAGCCCGAATTTTGACACATCGACGGGCTTTGACAGTATATCCGAGGACATATCACAGACTATGGTCTTTCCAGCAGTATCGGGAACGGATTGCCATTCGGTGCCGAAAATGGTGTTGTTCGCGCAGTAGTAGAAATAGCTTGAATCGGCACTGAGCCGCAGCGCCTCGGGAATATAGCAGTGTCCCTTGTCTGAGCTGTCGCAGGCAATATTCACCCTGCCGTATTTCTGTGCCTCCTTTGCCGCGAGAGACGAAAAGTTTCCGGTAACGGCATAGTCGGCACTGCCGTCCCTCCCCATCAGATTCAGCGGTATCGCCGCGAACTGAAGCGTTGCACCGCCCTGCAGAAGCAGTATCTCATAATTATCCGGCACCTTCAGCGCGCTTTTAAGCTTTGCCTTTGACGCTTGAAAGATCTCGTCAAACAGCTTACTTCGGTGGCTCATCTCCATAACGGACATTCCGCTGCCGTTATAATCGCTTATCTCGCATCTTGCCCTTTCCAGCACCGATTCCGGCATCATTGACGGGCCGGCGGAAAAGTTATATATATTTTCTCTCGACACGATGAGCACCTCCCTGCGCATACATCAAAAGTATAGCCATTTATCATTTCTCTGTCAAATGACATTTCCGACTAAAATTCCGTCAGAAACGGAATCTATCAGGACATTGTGTACCGTTCCGCGCAGATTGTCACCGGGCACGGCTACCTCAAGATAGTTATCGCTGTGTCCCTTCCACAGTCCGCCCTCATGCGTTTCAAACAAAACCGGCAGGGTCTTGCCGACCATGCCGTTGAGAAAACGCTTTCTCGTTTCGGTAACGACGGCACGCGCCTGCTTTGAGCGCTTTGCCTTTGTTGCGCGGTCAACCTGACCCTCCATCTTATCGGCCGGAGTGCCGGGGCGGCGGGAGTACGGGAAGATATGCGCATCGGAAAACTCCGCTTTTTTGAGAAACTCCAGTGTTTCGAGCTGGTGCTGCTCCGTCTCGCCTGGGAAGCCGACGATAACATCGCAGGTCATGCCGCAGTCGGGAAAATACCGGCGCAGAAGCTGCATGGCTTCATAGAACCGTGCGGTATCGTATTTGCGGTTCATCGCCTTGAGCGTTGCATCGCAGCCGGATTGCAGTGAAAGATGAAAATGCCTGCAAACGCTGCCGCACGAAGCAAGTCTTATGCAGAAATCCTCGGTTATAACGCTCGGCTCTATCGAGCCCAGACGAAGGCGCATATGCGGAGCAGCCTCGGCTATGGCGCATACGGCATCGGCAAGAGTGGGCCTTCCCGGAAGATCCACACCGTAAGACGCGATCTCGATACCGGTTATTACGAGCTCCCTGTAGCCGCGCTCATCGAGCTCACGCGCCTGCTGCACGGCAGCCTCCGGCGGCAGGCTGCGCACTCTTCCGCGAGTGTACGGTATTATGCAGTAGGAGCAGAAGTTTACGCAGCCGTCCTGAATTTTCAGCAGTGCGCGGGTGTGCCCCGATACCGCTCCGGCGGGCAGCTCCTCAAAAACGCGCCTTTCAAAGGGCTTGTCGAGCTCGTATCCGCCCTCGCCGGTGGCGACCGCCTTCTCTATGGCATCAACAAGCTTTATCCTGTCGGCGGTACCGTAAACTATATCGGCGCCCGTTTTCTGCACGGTGTCTGGGCTGAGCTGGGAATAGCAGCCCGATACGGCGACCACTGCTCCGGGGTTTTCCTCTCTGAGCCTGTGTATTGCCTGACGCGACTTGCGCCCCGCCTCGGCGGTGACCGCGCAGGTATTGACGATAACGGCATCGGCGACCTCGCCCTCGGTGCAGGGGAGGTGTCCGTGCTCCCGCAGCAGGGTCTCCACAGCCTGTGTTTCATACTGGTTGACCTTGCAGCCGAGAGTGTATATAATATATTTCATGCAAATCATCTCCCGAGGAGTCTGTTATATGGAAGTTTATCTTGATAATGCGGCAACCACGCAGGTCTGCCGTGAAGCAGCCGACATTGCCTATAAGGTCATGACCGAGTGCTACGGAAACCCGAGCTCCACGCACACGAAGGGTCGTGAGGCGAAGGCTTATCTCGACACTGCCCGTGCACAGATAGCAAAGGCGCTGGGCTGCACGCCCGCCGAGGTGTATTTCACATCCTGCGGTTCTGAAAGCGATGTGTGGGCGATAACCAAGGGTGCCGAGAGCTTGGCCCGCCGGGGAAAGCACATAATCTCATCCGCCGCTGAGCACGACGCAGTACGGAAAACGCTTGCGGAGCTTGAGGCGCGCGGCTTTGAGGTGACATACCTTGCCCCCGGGTCCGACGGCTCGATCTCCGTAGATTCGGTAAGAAGCGCACTGCGCAGCGACACGGTGCTCGTAACGCTTATGATGGTCAACAACGAGACAGGAGCCGTTACTGACATTGCGGGAATTGCAAAAATGCTCAAAGCCGAGGGCTCGAAGGCGCTTCTGCATACCGATGCCGTTCAGGGCTTCATGAAGGTGCCGTTCAGGGCAAAGGCTCTGGGGGCTGACATGATAAGCCTGAGCGGGCACAAGATCCACGCTCCGAAGGGTATAGGCGCATTGTATATCAAAACGGGGGTCAAAATCAAGCCCCTCATTCGCGGCGGCGCTCAGGAAAGCGGTATGCGTGCCGGAACCGAGGCAATGCCGCAGATAGCCGCCTTCGGCGCGGCGGCGGAGATAGCTTTTGCCGGAATGGAGGATAACTGCGAAAAAATGTCCGCCCTGCGTGAGCAGGCTATAAGGCTCATTACCGAGACCATGCCGGAGGCAATGGTGATCGGCGGCGGTGCTCCGCACATTCTCAGCGTTTCCCTTCCCGGCTGGCGCAGCGAGGTCCTGATGAACTATCTTGAGGCAAAGGGCATATTCGTCTCGCGCAGCTCCGCCTGCAAAAAGGGCGGCAGGAGCCATGTGCTGGAGGCAATGGGGCTTCCGGCAGCCGTCATTGACGGTGCCGTGAGGATAAGCTTTTCGCGCTTCAGCACACCGGAAGATGTGTCCGCTCTCTGCTCGGCGCTGCTCGAGGCGCACAATACCTTAGCGCACAGGTAAAAGCTTCAAGCTTCAAGGCTGCACCGCTTGGGTGCAGCCTTGATTTTGTTCTTTATTATTCTTTTTTGCCGCCGTCCTGCTCGGGCGGCTTTTTTGTCCTCCGCTTCGGCACGAGCTCCAGCGTTTCCGGATCTATGTAGTCAAGATTCCGATATGCATCGGCATCGGTCGGCAGATTTTCGCGTTTAAGCTTTTTGTTCACAAGCGTTTCTATCATCGTGTAGATGATAACGAATGCCGGAACGCCCAGCAGCATGCCCCAGAAGCCGAATATACCGCCGAACAGGACAATGGAAAACAGCACCCAGAAGCCGTTTATACCAATGGATGTACCCAGTATCTTCGGTCCTATGACATTGCCGTCGAGCTGCTGGAGAACAAAGATGAAGATTATGAACCACAGGCACATTTTCGGGTCGACCAGCAGCACCAGCAGCGCCGACGGCACGGCACCGATAAACGGGCCGAAGAACGGGATAACATTCGTTACGCCGACAATGACGGATATCAGCAGCGAATACGGCATATTCAGTGCCACGCAGCCGAAATAGCAGATGACGCCTATTATGGCGCTGTCAAGGAGCTTACCGGTGATAAAGCCCATGAAGGTGCGGTCGGCAAAACGGAGAGCCGAGGAGACCTTTCTCGCACGCGCGGGAGAGAAAATGCTGTAGAGTATCTTGCGGTAGTGTGCAATAAAAGGCTCCTTGTTATAGAGAATATAGATCGACACGATAATGCCGATGACGATGTTGTACACGGCCTTAAGCACGGACATAACGCCGCTGGTTATGTTCGTTACAATGCTTTCCATGCTGGGCAGCAGCGTGTTCGTTGCCCACTTTGTGAGCGCATCGGTGAGATTTCCGAATATCTTGGTGGCATATTCCTCTATCTCCGGATAGTTTTTAAGCAGCTTGTCTATCGTTGTGGATGCCGTATCGAAGTATGTAGGGCTGTTTGTGATTATCGCCGATATACTGTCGTACACCTGCGGAACGATAAGATATATCAGAGCCGCAATTATGAACACCAGCACGATCTCGGCAAGTATGAGTGCGAGCACTCTCGGAAGCTTCGTTCCCGCTCTGAATCTGGGATGTTTTTTCCTTATGCCCGCAACAAGCGGCTTAAACATCCTGTTTTCATACATTATCATTGAAGGGACGAGCAGATATGATATCACAAGCCCCCATATGAACGGGCTGAGTATGCCCATGAGCGAGCCCAGCACGCTCACCAGATCTCCCATATAGTCTATGCCGAAGTAAAACAGTATGCTCGCTGCAATAACGGCAAACGCGGTTATGCCCCAGCCTATGTATTGGGAATATTTGTGTTTCTTATTCAATTCTACCACCCCCCTGATCGTTAATTAGATATTACTATCACTTCCCTGCCCCGTCAATATCTGCGTAAAAATTTCGTATTTTCTTTGCGTTATGTAAACTATTTTGCGTATATAACGCAGTCATTTATGTTGAAAACCGTGTTGGAAATGTTTAAAACCTTTAGTTTTCAAGGCTTTTTATTCTGCCGCTGCCCACCGGACTATTCATTTTTTGTCGAATAAAGCATAATTCTGCAACCTTGGGCATTAAACGCCGCGTCCGGCATATGCTCTATATGACTGGAGGGATAAGCCATGAAAAAATTATTTTGCACGGTGCTGACACTGATGATGCTTATTGTCCCCGTTCACGCCGCAGAGCCGGTCCCGCCCGATAGCGTTGATATCTCCGCGCCGTCGGCCATACTCATGGAAAAGGTGACGGGCGATGTCATATACGAAAAAAATTCGCACGAGCGGATGCCGCCGGCAAGCGTTACAAAGGTCATGACCATGCTGCTCATAGTTGAGGCTATAGAGCACGGCGAGCTGAGCCTTGATGACACCGTGACCGCCTCGGAGAGAGCTTCCAGCTTCGGCGGGAGCTGCGTATACCTCGAGGAGGGCGAAAAAATGAGCGTTGATGAAATGCTCAAATGCATAGCCGTTGTATCGGCAAACGACTGTGCCGTTGCAATGGCAGAGCATCTGTGCGGCTCGGAGCAGGCGTTTGTCAAGCGCATGAACGAGCGTGCCTCCGAGCTCGGCTTAAGGGACACGAATTTCAAAAACTGCACCGGCCTGTTCGAGGACGATGAGCACTACACCAGCGCATACGACATAGCGGTTATGAGCCGCGAGCTTATAAGCCACGAGCTCATAAAGGATTACACCACCATATGGATGGACTCCATCCGCGGCGGAGAATTCGGTCTTTCAAACACCAACAAGCTCGTTTACTACTATGACGGCTGCACCGGATTAAAGACCGGCTTCACTGAAAAGGCAATGTACTGTCTTTCCGCCACCGCGATGAGAGACGGAGTTGAGTTTATCGCCGTTATCATGCACGCGGACACCATAGACGCGCGCAATAATGACGCAAAGGCGCTTTTGAACTTCGGCTTTGCAAACTATAGGCTGCTTCCTCTGCGAGCCCCGGAGGTGCTGCCGCCGGTGCGTGTAAGCCTCGGCACAGCCGACAGCGTTCAGCCGGTTTACGACTCTGCCGAGGCTGTGCTCGTTGCCAAAAACTCCGTGGGCGATGTATCCTATGAGATCGACCTGCCGGAATCTGTCTCCGCTCCGATAGATCAGGGTCAGCGGCTTGGAACGCTCAGACTCGTTTCCGGCGATAAAACCGTGCAGGAGGTTCCTCTGGTCGCAGATGCCGCCGTTGATCGCGCGGGCTTCGGCTCCATACTGCTGGAGCTGCTGAAAAACTATGTAGGGCTGGGATAAACGCTCCACCTGACGCAATATTTGCGCAAAATTATCGCTCCAATTCACCACCTCGACACATTGTCCTTGCTTTTTTGTGCGGCAGATGTATAATATAAGCTTATATATTGTGATACGGAGTGATGATTATGATTAAGGTCGATCTATCAGGTACTTCAGCCTTTTTTGACCCGGCAGAGCTCGACTTTGCTTCTGCGGCAGCGGCTCACCGCACGCTCAGCGAGAAAAGCGGGGCAGGCAGCGAGTTCACCGGCTGGCTTGAGCTTCCCGAACGCATCCGCGACGGTGAGCTGAAGGCTATTCTCAGCGCTGCCGCACGCATCAGAGGCCGTTCCAAGGCGCTGGTCGTCATTGGCATCGGCGGATCGTACCTCGGTGCAAGAGGCGCAATAGAGCTGCTGCGTCCGGTACCGTCAGAGGATGACCCCAAGATATTCTTTATCGGAAACGGTCTGTCTCCGGATGCTCTCAGCGATACGCTCGCTCAACTCGGCAGTATGGATTTTGATGTCAATGTCATTTCGAAATCGGGCACTACGCTTGAACCGGCGCTGGCGTTCCGCGTTTTCAGAAAGCTTCTGCGCGAAAAATACGGGTCGGCGGCGAAAAAGCACATATTTGCCACCACAGATGCCCACCGCGGCGCGCTGAAGTCGCTCGCCGATGCTGAGGGCTGGGAGTGCTTTGTTGTCCCCGACGATGTCGGCGGAAGGTACAGCGTTCTCTCGGCGGTAGGTCTGCTGCCGATGGCCGTCGCCGGAATAGATATTAAGGCGGTCATTGCCGCCGCTGTCCGCTCGTTCAAGGAGCTTGACCTCCGCTCGCCGGAGAACCCCGCATGGCAGTATGCCGCGGCAAGACAGTACCTTTACGGGCATGGTAAAAGCGTAGAGCTACTCGGCTGCTATGAGCCGTCGTTCAGATTTATGGCCGAGTGGTGGAAGCAGCTCTATGGCGAGAGCGAGGGCAAAAACGGCATAGGCATCTTCCCTGCCTCGGTCGAGTTTACCGCCGATCTGCACTCAATGGGGCAGTATATTCAGGACGGTCCGCGCACGCTTATGGAGACCGTCGTAAGCTTTGAAGGCACCCGCAGCAGCGTTTCCGTTCCGTTTGAGATGGGAGATCCGGACGGGCTCAACTATCTTGCCGGAAAGGATTACGCCGATATATGCCGCACGGCTGCCGATGCCGTAAGAGCCGCTCACATATCCGGCGGCGTTCCCAATATAAGAATAAGCGTTCCCGCGCGCGACGAGGAGGGCTTTGCCGAGCTTGTCTGCTTCTTTGAGCTCGCCTGCGCAATATCCGGCTATATGTCGGGCGTTAATCCCTTCGATCAGCCCGGAGTAGAGGCTTATAAAAAGAACATGTTCAAGATGCTCGGAAAGCCGAATGCATAGTAAAAGCGCCCCTCTGTCGGGGCGCTTTTACTGCTTTTAAGAATGTTAATATATTAGGGCTTGCTTTGTTCGCGGAAAAATGTTAATCTAACCTCAAAGATAACAACCGTTAACTTATTATGAAAAGGAGAGTGGTCAAAATGGTTAAGTTGATCATGGGTCTGAAGGGCAGCGGTAAGACCAAGCGTCTGGTGGATCTCGTGCGTGAAGCGGTGGCAGAGGAAAACGGCGATGTTGTTTGCATCGAAAAGGAAAAGAAGCTTACATTTGATATCCCCTATCAGGCTCGTCTTATCGAAGCAGGCTCTTATGACATCGGCTCTTATGAGTTCATAAAGGGCTTTATCTGCGGTCTGCATTCCGGAAATTATGATATCACCCATGTTTTCGTTGATAATTTCTACAAGATAGTGAGCAACAAGGATCCCGTCATGTTCGGCGAATTTCTCGATTGGCTCAACGCTTTCTCCGATAGGGAGAACATAGAGTTTGTAATAAGCGTCACCGTTGACCCCGACACGGTCGGCGAGGCGATTAGAAAATATATGATTTGACTAAAAAAGAGGGCAAAGTCTTACGGCTTTGTCCGATTTTTTCGTCGGTTTTCGCTATTGACTTGGGCTTTGCACTTGGTTAATATGAAATCAGAATTTAAAAGTTGAGGTGTTTTACCATGATTATGGATTGCGAGAAATATGTCGGAAAATGCGTCTGCGGCAGAGACCATGAGCTCGAGACCAAAAAGGTCGTCGTCGAATACGGTGCCATAGCGAGCTTTGAGCAGTACATGGCTGATGTCGGACTCGCCGGCAAAAAGCGTGCCGTTATTTACGACACGGTCATTTACAAGCTCACCGAAGGCAAGCATGTTGCCGCCGATCAGGAGATCGTTCTCGAGGCAAACGGTCTGCGTGCCGAGGATACCGTTATCGAGGAGATGATGACGAAGCTCGACTCTCCCGAGGTTATCGTGGCATACGGTGCCGGCACCATCATGGACTTCGGCCGTTATCCCGCGTACAAGCTCGGCATCCCCTTCGTTGCCGTACCGACCCTCGCATCCTCCGACGGCTTCACCGCAAATATCTGCTCGGCCATCCTCAACGGTCAGAAAAAGTCTACCCCGATGTGCGCACCCGTTCTGGTGGTAGCCGATCTTGACATCATCAAGGGCGCACCCGCGCGTTTGGTAGCAAGCGGAATAAACGACATTCTCTCAAAATACATTTCGCTGCTGGACTGGAAGATCTCCAACATGGTATGCGGCGAGTATTACTGTCCGATGGTAGCCGACCTTGCGCAGGAGGCTCTTGACATCATGCGTGAGGCTGCGGATAAATATGCCGCCACGGGTGTCGCAGACCACGAGGCAATGACCATGGCTCAAATGAAGAGCGGCCTTACGATGCAGCTGCTTAATCACTCCAGAGCGGCGTCAGGCGCCGAGCATCTGATGGCTCACCTTGTCGAGATGAAGCCCCCGCGCTTTGAAAATGCAGAGGGCATACACGGCGAGTGCGTCGGTGTCGGCACATTTGCCTGCCTTAAGGAGTACCACTACCTTGCATCCCTGCCAACGCCCAAGGCAAAGCCGTTTGAACCCCTGAGCGAGGAATGGATACGCGAGAAATTCGGCAGCAGGCTTGCCGACGGTATAATCAAGGAAAATGCCAACGATGTTCTCGCAACCTTCGATCCGCAGAATATTGTTGACCACTGGGATGAGATAAGGGCAATGATAGACGCTCTGCCCTCCGTTGAGGAGATGGAGAACCTCTACAAGAGCTGCGGCTGCAAATATCTTCCCGAGCACATCGGCATAGATCCCGCCCTTGAGCAGGAGATGCTGCCCATCTCGGCTGCCATCCGCAACAGGCTCACCCTTGTGCGTATGCTGCGAGTCCTCGACTTCGGAGAATAAAACGGAATACAAAAACGCACAGTCAAATGCCGCATCCGAAACAGGATGCGGCATTTCTTACATCTATTATTATCTACAATTATAATACCTTTGACAGGAAGTCCTGAAGCCTTTCGCTCTGCGGATGCTCGAAAATTTCCTCAGGTGTTCCCTCCTCAACGAGCTTGCCGTCTGCCATAAACATAACGCGGTTGCCTACCTCGCGGGCAAAGCCCATCTCGTGCGTGACGACGACCATGGTCATTCCCTCGTGTGCAAGCTCCTTCATAACATCGAGCACCTCGCCGACCATTTCGGGGTCAAGTGCACTCGTAGGCTCGTCGAACAGCATGACCTCAGGCTCCATGCACAGCGCGCGCACTATGGCAATACGCTGCTTCTGACCGCCGGAAAGCTGGCTGGGATACGCATTGGCGCGGTCTGCAAGTCCCACGCGCTCAAGAAGCTCCATGGCCTTAGCCTCCGCTTCCTCCTTGCTTTTTCCGAGAAGCTTTGTTGGGGCAAGTGTCATGTTCCTGAGCAGCGTCATGTGAGGAAAGAGGTTGAAATGCTGAAAAACCATACCCATCTTCTGCCGGTGCAGATTTATGTTGCAGCTTGGATCGGTTATGTCGACACCGTCAAAGGTTATTGTGCCGCCGGTGGGTACCTCAAGGAGATTGAGGCATCTGAGGAATGTTGACTTACCCGAGCCGGAGGGGCCGATGATGACAACGACCTCGCCCTTATGGATATCGGTGCTTACGCCGTCGAGCGCTTTGATCCTGCCGCCTTTAAAATGCTTCTTAAGGCCGTCTACTTTTATGAGTACATCAGTGGTCACTGTCACGAAGCCTCCTTTCAAGCTTGCCTACGAGCCATGTGAAGAACATGACCATTGTAAGGTATACGAGCGCAACGCCGATAAGCGGCAGGAACGGTGAATAGGTTGCACCGCGGATAACATCGCCCGCCTTGGTGAGGTCACGGATCGCAACATAGCCCGCAACGGAGGTTTCCTTGAGCAGAACAATAAACTCGTTTGCGAGAGTCGGCAGAACATTTTTGAAAACCTGCGGGATTATTATGTACTGCATCGTGCGGACATAGTTAAAGCCGAGGGAGCGTCCGGCCTCGAATTGACCCTCGTCGATGGACATTATGCCGCCGCGCACTATCTCGGCGACATACGCACCCGAGTTTATGCCGAATGCGAGCATTGCTATCGCAAGGCTGTTCCGGGAGGATGCAAATATTATATAGTATATGATCATAAGCTGAACGACAACAGGCGTGCCGCGGATCACCGTGAGGTACACCTTGCATATGCCGTTTGCTATGCCGAGCGCTGTCTTGCCGAAGCCCGGGCGCATCGTGAGGTGGTTTTTATCCCATGTTGACCGCACTATTGCTATGATAACGCCGATGCATATGCCGATAAGGCAGGCAACGATGGTTATCTTGAGAGTATTGCCAAGTCCGTCGACAAGTAGCTTCCAGCGGTCCTTTTCTATAAAGTTTAATATGAACTGACTTTTGATGTCTGCCATCCACGCGTCCAAAAGGCTACCTCCTAATAATTATTTTAACTTAACGCTCAAAATGAGGCTCCATGATTGCACGGAGCCTCATTGATCAAGTTTTGCAGCTATCAGCCGTTGTTTGCCGCGACGAATGCCTTTGCAGGCTCATTGTCGATGATAACACAGTCGATCTTGCCGCTGGTGAGAGCCGCGATAGCGTCGGCACCCTTGGGGAATGCCTGAACATGATCCTCGCCGAAGCCGCCGTTTTCAATGGTGTCGGAGGCGTAGATATAACCGGTGGTTGCGTTCTGGCAGCCGATCTGGATGTCCTCGCCGTTTTCGATCTTTGCGACCATGTCGTCAGCGCTGGTGATATCGGAGTCTTCCTTAACGATCATTACCTGAACGCCGGTAGCATAGCTGTCGGAGAAGCTGATGCTCTGGAGGCGCTCCTCGGTAACGGTCATGCCTGCCATTGCGATGTCTGCCTTGCCGGAGGTGAGTGAGGGGATGATAGCGTCAAACTCCATGTCGGAAATTACGAGCTTCATACCGAGCTTGTCGGCGATGAGACCTGCCACAGTGGGGTCGATGCCGACGAACTCGTCGCCTTCAACGGACTCATACGGAGGGAATGCGGCGTTGGTAGCCATAACGAGCTCCTCTGCATTGTCCGCAACATTTTTCTGGACCTCGGGGAGAGTGCCGGTGCCGGAGATGTAGTAATCAATGACAGCCTGGAGAGTGCCGTCGTCCTTGAGCTCCTTAAGAGCTGCGTTTATCTTCTCGAGCAGTGCGGTGTTTTCCTTTGCAACGCCGATAGCATATTCCTCGGTGACATATTCGCTGTCAAGGATCTTCAGCTTTGTGCTTGCCTGATCATCGTCCTTGCTGTCCTCATTATTGCCGCATGCGCACAGTGCGAACACCATGACCATCGCAAGCAGAAGTGCGATAAACTTTTTCATTTTTCTATACCTCTCAAAAATTATTAACTGTTTTATTTGCCGTTCCTCACGGTGATGCTTATATTAGCATCTTTATTCACTCCTGTCAACACTTTTTTGAAAAAATATTCGTACTTTTTTCAAAAACGCTCATTTGCTATGAATAATATTCACTTGATGCGAATATTCATCGTTTTTATGAATTTATGCAGTTTTACGCTCTCCTTTTTAATAAAGCCGCAAAGCAAAACAGTGCAAACGCTGCTATATTTACTATTACCACAGCCGCACCGGACGGCAGCTCGAGCGCATAGGAGGCGCTCATGCCGATAACAAAGCATACTACCGAGACCGCGGCCGAGCATATCACCACCGACTTGAAGCTGCGGCAGATTCGCATGGAGGTGAGCGCCGGAAAGATTATAAGACTTGATATGAGCAGCGCGCCCATCATGCGCATTCCGACAACGACAGTCACGGCCGTTAATACGGCAACAATGCTGTTTATAAGCTGGGCGCGCGTTCCGGTGGCTCTTGCAAATGTTTCATCAAAGGTCACGGAGAATATGCGGGGGTAAAGGAGCACAAACATTAAAAGCACGGCTGCGGAAAGTATGATGCTGAGGACAGCATCGGTGTGGCTTAAGGACAGTATACTTCCGAACATATAGTTTGAAACATCCGTGTTCATGCCGCTTGTCAGCGACACGGTAGCTACGCCGACCGCCAGTGCCGAGGAGGATATCAGCGCTATGGCGGCATCGCCCTTTATCCTGCTGCTCTGATTTATCCGCAGGAGCAGGAATGCCGCCGCAACGACCGTCGGCACCGCGAGGTACAGCGGTGCTATATTCGCGGCCGCGGCAATGGCGAGAGCGCCGAAGCCGACATGTGAAAGCCCGTCGCCTATCATCGAATACCGCTTCAGTACAAGCGATACGCCAAGCAGCGAGGCGCACAGCGACACAAGCACTCCGACAACCATCGCTCTTATCATAAAGTGGTATGAGAACATCTCTTTTATAAGCTCTATCATGCCCTTGACCCTCCCACGAAACGGCGCGCAAGGTCGCTTTCACGGTACTGCGCAGTGGTGCCGAAGAAAAGCTGGCTGCGCCCGAGATGCAGGATATGAGTTGCATAGCGCACGGCGGCATGGATATCATGCGAGATCATGATAACGCTCGTGTTATCGCAGAGGTTTACAAGCTTTATAAGATTATACATCTCGTTTGCCGCAACCGGATCAAGCCCCGTGACCGGCTCGTCCAGCAGCAGGAGCTTTTTCGTTGCGCACATGGCGCGGGCAAGCAGCACCCTCTGCTGCTGACCTCCTGACAGCTCAAGATAGCAGCGGCCGGCAATATCGTCTATGCCGAGGCGCTCCATATTCTCTGCCGCCGCTGCCTTATCCGCGGCATTGTAAAACAGTCTGCCCTTCATGGAGTTGAGTCTCCCCGAAAGCACGACCTCGCGCACAGACGCGGGAAAATCTCGCTGGATCTGCGTTTGCTGAGGCAGGTAGCCTATCTCGGCAGGCCTGAGGTCATTGAAGATTATCTCGCCTTTGAGCGGCTGCTTCAAGCCGAGGATGCCGCGCATGAGCGTGCTTTTTCCCGAACCGTTTTCGCCGACTATGCAGAGGTACGAGCCGGCATCTATCGAAAAGTTTATATCACTGAGCACCGTTTCGCCGTCATATGCGAAGCTCAGATCCTTACATTCAAGCTGTGCCACTCAGTATAACGCCTCCTTCAGGGTATCAATATTCATGCGCATGAGGTCAAGGTATGTCACGCCGTCCTCAAATTGCTGTGCGGTGACGCTGTGCGCGGAGTAAAACGGGAGCTTTTTGCAGCCGGTGTCCTCGCAGATAACATCCGCCATTTTCTCGTTGGAAAATTCCATGTACAGCACTGCCGGAATGCCCTCCTCGCGCACATGGTCGATCAGAAACGCCACTGTTTTTGCCGACGGCTCGGTCTGAGATGCGCAGCCCGGATACGCCGCGTAATACTCCAGCCCGTACTCCCGTGTGAAGTAGCGCATCGGGAACCGGTCGGCAAATACAAGCGTTTTGCGCACGCCGTTGAGCACCGTTGTGCGTATCTCAATATCAATTTCCATGAGCTTGGCGTTATATACCTCATAATTGAGGATATATTCATCTGTACCGTCTGGGTCTATGGCGCACAGCTCGTCGCATATCGCGCGGCATATCTCGGAAGCGTTTATGGGTGAGGTCCACACATGCTCATCAAGCTCGTCCTCCCCGTCCTCCTCGGCGGCATAGATGCCATCACCGCTCTCGTTTACTGTTTCAACGCAGTCCATCATGCGCACCGACCGCACATCCCTGCCGATGAGCGATTCGACCCACTCCTCGGATTCGCCGCCGTTATAGATAAACAGGTCGCTTTCCTCAACGGCGATTATGTCCTTCGGCGAGGGCTCATACGAGTGCACCTCTGCTCCGGGCTTTAAAAGCAGCGTTATCTGTGCCCTGCCGCCGGCTATCTCCCGCGCAAAGTCATACGCCGGAAAATCCGAGCAGACTATCTGCAGCTTTGTATCGTCCTTTGCCGTTTCCTCGGCGGTACACGCCGAAAGGATAACGCACAGCAGCAATACTATAGGTATGATATTTCTTATTCTTCTCATTTTAATCAAGCAGCACTGCGGCAGCTGTGCCGATAAGACTCATGTTTTCAAAGTTTACAAATTCATAGCTCCTGCCCATGATCTCTCCGGCATATATATCCATGAATTTCTCAAGCTCCGGACGCAGGAGGCGGCTTGCCGAAAACAGCGAGCCGTCAACACCGATGCATACCGGTCTGCCGGTGCCGGCACCGGTGAGCTCAAGTATCGCACACAGCTTGCAGGCTATGCAGCGTGCGGCACGCTCGAACATTTCGTTTATTATGTAAACCAAATTAACTCTGTCCTCGCTGTTGAAGCCCTTGGGAAATCGTCCGCTGCCCCATTTATCTATTGTAGGCGTTGCGACCTCGGTCATTTTTTCGATGATAGCCGCGGCATTTTCCGAAAACAGCCCCTCGCGTGCAGCCTGCTTGAGCGTGTACATGCAGACCTGTCCGAGATAGCGTCCGGAAATGAGCTTTTCGGCGGTGTACTCGCCGGTATCGGGGAGATCCGCGTCCATTGCGAGATCGCAGTCGCCGCGCGGGAAGCCGTCAAATGCGCCGCTTTCGAGGGTGACGAGCATTTTGCCGCTCTTATCCGAGCCGAGCTTGGGGATGCTTCCGAGCTCAAGCTCGCAGCAGGTGTTGCAGCCGGTTCCAGCAACGAGCCCCACGAAGCCGGAATATGTGTCCTTTGAGAGAGCCTTTGCCGCAAGCAGCGTGGCAGGGGTGTCGTTTAATACGACTATCCTTCCAACACGCACTCCCCTGCGTTCGAGCTCTGCGCGCAGAGATGCGCCGAGATACGAGCCGCGGGCTCCCTTAATATCCACCTGCTTTGTAAGCCCAAGCACCCTGCCGTCCCGTTCGGGAGTTATCCCGACCGGATACGAAAAGCAGAAGCCGATGTTTTCCGTCTCTCCCATGAGCGGCTGTACCGCATCTGCAACCTTCCCGATAAACTCGTCCCAGCTCACCGTGCCGTCGGAGCCGGGCATTGGCTGAGTGCTCTGATGCTCTATCACGGCACCGGATGCGTCAAATCCAATGACCGCGGTGCGGAAATTCGTGCCTCCCGCGTCGATGACCACGGCCTTTTCGTTTCGCACCGGTCTTCTGCCGGACGCAAGATATGTCGGTATCATCGGCAGTGAGCTTTTGCCGCCGGCAAGTCCCGCCTTCATGCTCTCCGTAAACGCCTTTGTACAGGCGCTCAGATCCACTCTCTCGGCATCCATGCCGTGAGCCTTCATAAACTGTGCTACTTTTATCATTTTACACCTCAAAGACCCGGCGGAGTACCGCCGGGTCTTTATAAATCCGATTATTACTTCTCTGCGGGAACGCTCTTTACGGACTCTACAATGCCCTCGGCGAGACCGGCTATGCCCTGTATCTCGCTGGGTATGATTATCTTGGTCGCCTTGCCGTTTGCTGCGGCAGTGAAGGCTTCAAGAGCCTTTATCTTCAGCACGGCATCACTCGGCATGGACTCGTTTATCAGGCGAATGCCCTCTGCCGTTGCCTTCTGGACCTTGAGGATAGCCTCAGCCTCACCCTCGGCCTCAAGGATCTGCTGCTGCTTCTTGGCATCGGCGCGCAGGATGGCAGATTCCTTTTCACCCTCGGCTTCAAGGATGGCGGCGCGCTTTTCGCCTTCCGCGCGCAGAATGGCCTCGCGGCGCTCACGCTCTGCCTTCATCTGCTTTTCCATCGCCGACTGGATCTCTCTGGGCGGGAGAATGTTCTTGAGCTCAACGCGGTTTACCTTGATGCCCCACGGGTCGGTAGCTTCATCAAGAATGGTGCGCATTCTGCCGTTTATAAGATCGCGGCTGGTGAGGCACTGGTCAAGCTCCAGATCGCCGATGATGTTGCGCAGCGTTGTAGCCGAGAGGTTCTCGATAGCTACCATGGGGTGCTCTATGCCATAGGTATACAGCTTGGGGTCGGTTATCTGGAAGTAGATAACAGTGTCGATCTGCATGGTGACATTATCCTTGGTGATAACGGGCTGGGGCGGGAAATCGGCCACCTGCTCCTTGAGGGAAATGGTCTTTGCGACCCTTTCAAAAAACGGAATCTTTACATGAATGCCGGTGCCCCATGTCGCCTGATACTTGCCCAGGCGCTCGATTATCATCACCTTGCTCTGCTGAACGATCCGGATGTTTCTTACAATGATCACTAATGCAAGAAGCACTATTACCGCAATTACATATTCCATTTATTTTCTCCTTTATTCTTTATTTTACCGTTTCGAGTACCGCCACGATGAGCTTTACTCCGTCAATACGCTGAGCGGTGACAAGTGAATCCTTGGGTATTATCTCCTCGTTTGCGCTCCTTGCCGTCCATGTCTTGCCGTCAACATAAACGGCGCCGGTGCCCGCGATATTATCTATCGTCTCGGTGACTCTGCACTCCTTGCCGATAACTATGTCGGCATTGGTCGGCTCGACCTTATTGTTGACATATTTCTTCACCAGCGGTCTTGTGTAATACAATGTCACCGCCGAAACAGCGAGAAACGCGAGCACCTGCGCCCAAGCCGGAGCGCCGAACATTGCGCACAGCAGCGCCGCCAGAGCGCCTATGGCAAACCAGATGCATACAAGCCCCACCGTTACAGCCTCGACAACGATAAACAGCACCATGGCAGCAAGCCACAGCGTGGTCATCGTAAATTCAAATGTCATTGCCTTCACCTCCGTTTGTTTTTATTATTGTTTTTATTATATTGTATAACATTTATCATATTTAATCAATAGCAAACCGTGCGTTTTCTATACCGTGGAGATTATTGCCTTCCGCATTTGATTTAGATCATTACCACTTTACATTTGTGATGTGTTGATGTAATATAGAAGCATGAATGTGTTTTCTGATGACCGCAAGGAGGTTGTTATTTATGAATAAGCTTAACAGAAAGCCCCGTAATCAGGATATGTACAAGGCGATACTTACGCTTAAGACCGTTGAGGAATGTATGGATTTCTTTGATGATCTGTGCACCGTTACCGAGATACAGGCTATGGAGCAGCGCTATCAGGTAGCCGTCTGCCTTTCAAAGGGCATGATATACAATGACATTCTCGCCGAGACCGGCGCTTCGAGTGCTACGATAAGCCGCGTTAACCGCTCCCTGCAGTACGGTAAGGACGGATACGAGATGGTGTTCGGCCGTCTGGAGCAGCAGGCAGGGAACTGATGAATACATCCTACGGTCCCCTGTCGGCTTGGTATGACAAGCTCACCGGCGATATACCCTACGGTGAATTTGCGGACTTTTACGAAAAGTGCTTTGCGGCAGACGGGGGCGAGTTCGGAACACTGCTCGACCTGTGCTGCGGCACCGGAACACTTACCGCTCTGATGGCGCAGAGGGGATACGAGCTCATAGCGGTCGATGCCTCGCCTGATATGCTCATGCAGGCATCCGGCAAGGCGCCGGCGGACGGGATACAGCCGCTTTACCTGTGTCAGGACGCCGCCGGGCTTGATCTGTACGGCACGGTGGATGCCGCCTACTGCTCGCTTGACGGGATAAATTATATTTCTCCGAAAAAGCTCGGCAGAGTTTTTGAAAGGCTGCACCTTTTTGTGCGCCCGTACGGGCTTCTGATCTTCGACATCAAAACGCCCGAATGTCTGCGGAGCCTCGACGGCGAGATATTTGTCGACGAAACGGATGATGTACTGTGCCTGTGGCGCGCGGATTTTGACGAGGACGAGCGGTGCATATGCTATGGCATGGATATTTTCTCCCGCTGCGGCAGACTGTGGCGGCGGGATGAGGAGGAGCACATCGAATATGCCCACGAGCCCGATATGCTCAAGGCGCTCCTTGAGCGCTCCGGCTTTGAGAGCGTCGAGCTTCACGCCCGGTGTCCGCAGTCAGACAGCGGAAGGATGTTCATAACGGCTAAGAACACGAGCATATATTGAGGTAATACAATGGACAGAATATTGAGATCAACAGCCGGAAACGGCTTTGTAAAAATGTCAGCTATAAGCGCAAGAGAAACGGTTGAACGCGCAAAGACCATTCACAACTGCACTCCCACCACTGCGGCGGCCTTGGGACGCACGCTGTGCGCCGCGTCCATGCTCGGCAACATGATGAAGGAGGATAACGGCAGCCTTACCGTCCGCATAAACGGCGGCGGTCCTATCGGCAGCATAGTTGCCGTTTCCGACAGTGCGGGCTTCGTGCGCGGCTATGTCACCGACCCCACGGTCGATCTGCCGCTGAGGTCGGACGGCAAGCTCGATGTCGGCGGTGCCGTCGGCAGAAACGGCTTCCTGACCGTCAGCCGTGATATCGGTCTGAAGGAGCCCTATATAGGCTCTACCGAGCTCGTTTCCGGTGAGATAGCCGAGGATCTGACCTCGTACATGCTTGAAAGCGAGCAGATCCCCGCAGCCTGCGGCCTCGGCGTTCTGGTGGACACCGATATGAGCATTAAGTCCGCCGGAGGGTTTATCGTGCAGCTCATGCCCGGTGCGCCCGATGAGCTTATCGACAGGCTTGAGGAGAACATCCTCATGATGGACGCACTGACCACCATTCTTGCCGAGGATGGGCTCGAGGCTGTGTTCGATCAGGTGCTCAAAGGGCTTGAGCATCATATTGTCGGCACCGACGAGGTCGGATACCGCTGCTCATGCAGCCGTGAGCGCGTTGCCGAGGTGATGCTCGGTGTTGGCGCGGATGAGCTCAGGAGTATGGCCGCCGAGGGCAAGAATGTTGATGTCAGCTGCCAGTTCTGCGACACGGTATATACATTCACGCCCGACGATATATCAGAGCTTCTTGAGCAGCTAAAAAACGATTAAAAACTTCAAAATTGTTATTGACATTTGAGGGAAGCTTTAGTATAATGAACAAGCCGCTGATGAGGGAGCATAGCTCAGCTGGTTAGAGCACCTGCCTTACAAGCAGGGGGTCACTGGTTCGAGTCCAGTTGTTCCCACCATTTTATCAGCACATGCCTCTGTAGCTCAGTAGGTAGAGCAGCGGACTGAAAATCCGCGTGTCGTTGGTTCAACTCCGACCGGAGGCACCATTTGCGGGCATAGCTCATCCGGTAGAGCGCCACCTTGCCAAGGTGGAGGTAGCGAGTTCGAGTCTCGTTGCCCGCTCCAAAAAATGCGTTTGCAGGCTTCGCTTTAAAGCCTGCAAACTAATATGGCGTCATAGCCAAGTGGTAAGGCAGCGGACTGCAAATCCGCGATTCCCCGGTTCAAATCCGGGTGACGCCTCCATAAACCCGACTGTCGGCAGTCGGGTTTTTCTTATATTCTGCTGTACCCTCTGCCCTACCCTCATCTCGGCAAACCCTTCGTTTACCTTTCCGGAAAGCTGCGGCGGCGTACACATTGAAAGGTACTGCGAAACGATACGGCATATTGCCGAGATAAACGGATGCAGGGTCATTGACCTTTATAAATACCGCACGCCTTACGATTCCATCGACGGCTCTCATCCGAACAGCTCCGGAATGAACACGCTTGCATCCCTTATGGTAAAAGAGATGATATGACCCCCGACCATGGTCGGGGGTATTTTCATATAAAAATGGGTGCGGCGTGGGAGATGCCGCACCCAAAGCCTCCGCTTTTTTGAGAAAAACCGGTGGCAACACTGATGAAATTATACTATATCGTACTTCTTGAGCAGGTCTGCGACGACATTGTTCGTAAGAGGCTCCTTGAGCAGTCCGAGGATGGGCATGATGGTCGGCAGCAGGAACTCAGCCGGCTTCTTGCCGTCGAGGAGCTTGCTCGTTGCGTACAGCAGGTCGCGTACATCGTAAACGGAGCCCCAGACCTCGGGAACGCCGCGGTCAACATTGCACAGCGTGTAGACTGCTTCCATGCCGGTACGGATGGAGTACTCGGTGGTGAAAACGGTGTCACGCGGGGTGTCGGCAAACTGACCGACGAACGCGAGGTTTACGGAGCCGTCGGGAACTACCTTGGGACGGTCGCCCTCTGCTCTGGGCATGAAGAAGGTGGTTACATAAGGCATCATGCACGGAGTGGTATTGCACTCGTTGGCGGCAAGATCCATGATCTGATCCTCGGGGATACCGATGTGGTACAGCCACTCTGCGGCAAGCTCGATGCCGGTGCACTGGTACATGGGCTTTTTGATGAAGTCGCCCTCGTCGTCCCAGCAGTTAAGACCGTAAACCCAGATCAGGCAGTGGTCGGCGGGCTGCTCCTGGAACTGACCCTGACGGTTGATGGTCCAGCTCACGAGCCAGCTCGAGTCGCGGCAGGTCACGATGCCGCCGGTGACGACCTTGCCGGACAGAGGATCGCGCTTGCAGATCTTCCGGATAGCGTCGAGGATCTGCTTGTTTGCGGTATCGACGGTCCAGGACTCCCAGGAGGTCTCCTTGATGCCGGCGAAGAACTTCTCGGGACGGCCGAAGGCCGGATCCTGAGCCGCGATCTTCTTCCACATTTCGATGGAGGGACCCTCGCCGTTTTTGACGGTGACGACGGGAGCATGGGTGTTGTCGCCGTATGCCGAAGCATCGCCCTGGCAGCCGTTGGTGCAGATAACGAGATCGTTCTCGGTGAGGTCGATGACTTTCTCAACGCCGCCCTGAGTGTACTCTATCTTCTTTGCGACCTTCTTCTCGGGGGTGCAGTCGCAGACGATGTTGGTAACGGTCGTATCATAGAGGATCCTGCCGCCGTGGTCGGTTATGTACTTGCACATGGGCAGGATCATGGACTCATACTGGTTGTAACGGGTGAAACGCAGTGCGCTCAGATCGGGCAGACCGTCGATGTGATGGATGTAGCGCTGCAGATACAGCTTCATCTCGAGTGCGGAGTGCCATTTCTCGAATGCAAACATCGTCTGCCAGTAGGTCCAGAAGTTAGTTGCATAGAACTCATCGTCGAACACATCGTCGATCTTCTTGTCCTCAAGGGACTTGTTGGTGGACATGAACAGCTTCAGGAGCTGAGTTGCGGCGCCGGGGGTAAGGCCGTACTTTCTGTCGGTGTGCGCGTCCTGGCCCTGCTTTTCGGTAACACGGCACAGGGAGAAGTTCGGGTCTTCCTTGTTCAGATGATAGTACTCGGAGAAAACGGTCTCACCGGGGTTTACGATGGATGGGATGGATTTGAACAGATCCCACATACACTCGAAGTGGTTATCCATCTCACGGCCGCCGCGCATTATGAAGCCCTTGGTTGCATCGTAAATGCCGTCGCAGGAGCCGCCCGCCAGAGGCAGGTGCTCAAACAGTGTAATATGCTCGCCCGGCATCTGAGCGTCACGGATGAGGAAGCAGGCTGCCGCAAGACCTGCAAGACCGGTGCCTACTATGTAGGCGGATTTTTCGTCTATCCCTTCGGGCTTCTTTGGGGTGGCAAAAGCTTCATAGTTACCGCTGCTGTAATACATTGTGGTTCCTCCTGAATATATATTTTTTCTGCACATGGTGCAGTAAGGTACAGGATCCTCAGCGCTTTTCGATGGCTCTTATCGGGCAGGCAAGATAGCACGCTCCGCAATGAACGCACCTTTCCTGCTCAATCCTGAGCGGCTTTCTGCCCGCGTCGATGCAGTTTACGGGGCACCTTGAATGGCATCCGCCGCAGCCGGCGCATCTTTCGCTGACGAAATAGGTTTCCACAGTGTTGTCCTTCCGGTATTTTCCTCTTTTTTATGTACTGCGGCGGCAGCTCCCACAGCCGCCGCAGCGAAGAGGGGGAATATAAGAAACTGAGTTATCTCAGCATCCTGCTATGTCTCCAAGTCCCTTTCTGTCAAGAATATATATCTTTCCGCGCCCCGTGCGGATAAGCCCCGCATTGCGCATATGGTCCAATTCCCTGCTCACGACTACCCGAGTCGTTCCGAGGTTATTTGCTATCTCCTCGTGGGTTATCTCTATGACCTCGGAGCAGCCCATGACCAGCTCGCGCGCAATACAGTTTCGTATGCTGTTGAAAACGCAATAGGATATGTTGTTCAGTATCGCCTGCGCGGTCTTTGCGCAGGTCTCATACACAAACTTCGCAAAAAGCGGCTCCTCGTATGCCGCCGGTGCCATATCCGAGCGTTGGAGGTAGGCAAGCGATGTTTCGCTCATTGCCTGAAGCGAGGGTACCACATCGCTGCTTCGGGCGTTATCGACCGTCATTATACTGAACGCGTCGCCCTCGTACAGGTGAAACAGAGTCATTTCCCTGCCGTTATCCGAGGCAAGGTACACCCTCACCTCGCCGCCGAGCACAAATATGATGCCGTCCTTTTTCACGGTTTTGAAAATCACATTTTCTCCGCGCCTGTAGCTGCGGAAGATCGTATTGTCCGAAAGGCTGTGCCTGTGCTTTTCGCTGAGCTTATCCCAGAACGAAACGCACTCGGATATATCATGCCTCATATTCATCACTCCACCAAATATTTTTCTCCCACCGGAGCGTATGTCATTTTCTAACATATGCTCCAAAAAAATTTGTGCGGAAGCATCGTCTGAATTTGTCTGAATATTATCAAATTCACGAGACGTTTCCGCACCTTTTGTTACTTAACTTTATAAATATCTTGTCGTTTTCTGAAGTTTGTTTAAATCATATAAATTCAATTGTCAGTTTTTATATATCTTGCAATAAGCTTTGAGTACAGCCTCGGCTCATCTACAGGCAGCAGTCTCTCCTTTCGCATCTCATTCATCTCTTTTCAAGGATCCTCACGGCCTCGCGCGCGGCAGTCGCTGCATCGGGGGTATATATATCGGCACCGATCTCGTCGCAGAAGCTCTGACTTATGGGAGCTCCGCCGACCATTATGGTCACCTTTTCCCGTATGCCCGCCTGCTTTGCAAGCTCAACGACCTGGCGCATTTCCTGCATCGTCGTTGTCAGCAGCGATGAGCAGGCAATAATGCTGCAGTCATTTTCGAGCGCAGCTTCCACGAATTCCTCCGGAGCGGTGTCCGCACCGAGATCTATGACCTCAATACCGCTGCCCTCGAACATTATCTTTACGAGGTTTTTGCCTATATCGTGCATATCTCCGCGCACCGTTCCGATGCAGGCTCTGCCGATGCTGCGGGCATTGCCGCCGGCATCGACCATATGCGGCTTCAGAAGCGCGGTGGCTGCCGCCATGCACCGTGCTGCTATGAGCATTTCGGGAACGAACGCCCTGTTTGCCGAAAAGTCCTCGCCGAGCTCGTTCATGCCCTTTATAAGTCCCTGCGAGAGTATATTCTGTGCGTCAGCACCTTCGTCCAGAGCCTTCTGAATGAGCGTTATAAGCCTTTTCTGCTGACCGCGCTTTACTGCGGAGGCTATCGAGCCGAAAACGCTCACCTCCTGCTCCCGCTCCTCGGGCTTTTTCCCGACAGCGGCGGAGACTTTTCCGACCGCACGGCGCGGTACCGGCGGCAGATCATAGCGCGGCACATGCAGCTTGGCATTGTACTCGTCTATCGCCTGATCAATATAGCGGTCTACATGCGGGAACACCGCACCGGGCACGCCGTATGTTATTGAGGGTATGAAGTGCCCGCCGGGACAGCAGGCGTTGAGAGTGCGGCGGGCATAGTCGAGTATATCCTCCGGAGCTGCGTCGGCTCTGTCTATAGCCGCGCCCATGCCGCCCATGAGCACAAGCCTGCCCTTCAAATGCCGCTGCAGTGCCGGAATATCGTTGTCCGGCAGAGTACCCTGCCAGACCTGTATGCCGATCTCCGCCATATCGTCAACTATCGGAACGAGGTAGGAGTCGGCATGGTGGACGGCTATGCAGCCGCGTGAGCGGATATAGCCGTAAAACCGGCGGTAGGGCTCCTTAAAGAACTCGCGCCACATATCCGGATTCATGAACAGGGCATTTTTTGTGCCCCAGTCGTCGTGCGAGAAGATAACATCAGGGCGGAGACCGTCAATAAGCAGCTTTACATAGGCAAGGCGGTACTCGGTTATATACTCAATGAGCTCGTGCATCTCGTCCGGATGCTCATAGAGATTTGTCAGCGTGTCCTCAAAGCCCATGAGAAAGTGGCACTGTTCAAATATTCCGGTGCCCATGAAGCCGGCAAGCAGCTTATCGCTCCCGGCAGCCTCATGCGCTTTTTTGCGGCACTCGTCCCAGCCCTCGGTGCAGTTTGCGGCAAGCTCCGGCGCGTGGACCGTTTCGCGCCAGCGGGTTATATCGGGGCAGACGGCAAGGCCGCCGTGGTTCAACGGTATCGCTCCGGGAGCATCCTCCGGAAAGCTGATCGTAGTCCCCCATCGGTCAACGCTGACGGTGCCGCGCTTGCGGTTGCCGCGGAGATAAACGTTTATGGGATCGTACAGACACATATGCAGCGCTTCATACTGCCTGAGAGCGCGCTCGGGCTGACCGTCCGGCTTTAAAAGCTCTAAAAATATTTCCTTCGGTGTCTGCATTTTTACCACTCCTCGTTATAAAGCACGCATGATGTGTATGTCATTGTGCGTGCACCGTAATTATATCCAAGGCCCGATCGGGTGCATATATCGCTTACCCACAGACCGTAAGCCTCCATAGACGAAAGGCGCTTTGACGGAAAGCGGCACGGCCTGTCCGGATATGTGCATTTAGAGCATATATCGCAGGTGCCTGCCGTGAGCGGCAGGCAGTCGGGGCAGAGCATTCTCGCCTGCCGTGCAAAGTCGGAAAAGCTGCGCTTATGCCGCCTTGATATCTCCTGTATCCCCTCATAGTCGAACTCATCGGCAAGCTTGCCCGTGGTCTGAACGAGTATGCCGCACTTATAGTGCCGTATCTGCTCCTCCGCCGCCTCAAGGCTGCCGCAGCCGGGCGGGCATGCCCAGCTTTTATTCCATTTTCCGCAGCGGTCGGCAGCGCACATTTTTCTTATATCCGGCATCGGCACGAAAGCCGACATATCGGCATATGCAATATGCGAAAAGCCGTTTTCCTCTGCAAGCGTCATCATATCGGTCATATCGTCAATGCCTCTTGACAAAGCAGACAAGTACTGCTAAAAATTATATGTAATAAGTCATATTATATTAAGGGGTGAAGTCCGTGTCAAGCATTCAGGTCATGTGCGGCGATAAATCTTTTACGGTGCACCTTGACACGGGCGAGACCCTTTTGAGCGCTCTGCGGCGCGCCGGCGTAAGCCTTCCTGCGGCATGCGGAGGGCGCGGCAAATGCGGCAAGTGCAGGGTGAGCATAAACTCGGTTTCGCGGCTGGCATGTAAGGCGGTCCCCTCCGACGGCGATGTCGTAACGCTGCCCGAGGCCGCGGGCGGAATGATACTGACCGACACCGTCGAGATTCCTGCCGCCGCTTCGGGCGAAACGGGATATGCCGCCGCCGTTGACCTCGGCACGACCACCGTAGCCGTAAGGCTGTACGAGCTTTCCTCGTCGCGTGAGCTGGGCACGGTGAGCCGCTGGAATGCACAGGCGGCATACGGTGCGGATGTCATAAGCCGCATACAGCATACGATCGACGATCCGGACGGTCTGAAAACGCTGTCGGGCTGCATAAGAAGGCAGGTATCGGAGCTAATAACGCAGCTTATGAGCGGCTATGAGCTCAGTGAGCTCAAAACCGCAGTCATCGCGGGCAACACCGTGATGCAGCACATATTTGCAGGTTATGAGGTAAAAAGCATAGCAGTGGCTCCGTTCAGACCAGAAACCCTGTTTTGGGAGCCCGTATATGACAGACTGCTCGGCGCAAAGCTTGTCTACGCTCCGTGCGCTGCCGGATATGTCGGCGGCGATATAACCGCGGGGCTGCTCGCATCGGGCTTATATAAAAAGGACGGCTGCTTTCTGTTTCTCGATATAGGCACGAACGGAGAAATGGCTATAGGAGGCCGGAACGGCTTCACCTGCTGTGCCGTTGCATCCGGTCCCGCATTCGAGGGTGCAGGTATAAGCTGCGGCATGGCGGGCATCGGCGGCGCGATAAGCCATGTACGCTATGATAACGGATTTTTATATGACGTTATCGGCGGAGAAAGGCCCCGCGGGCTGTGCGGCTCGGGTCTTATAGATCTTGCGTCGGCGCTTATAAGGCTCGGAGTCATTGACGAGAGCGGAAGGCTGCTTCCGCCGTGCGAGGTTCCGGAGAAAATGCGAAGGTATGTCACCGCCGACGGTAACGGAAACGGCATTTTTCACCTCAGCTCCGAGGTTTATCTCACGGCGGCGGATGTGCGCAATCTTCAGCTTGCCAAGGCTGCGGTAGCCGCGGGCATACAGGTGCTTTTAAACAGCCGCGGCATGAAAGCCGAGGAGCTTGACGGCATTTATATCGCGGGCGGCTTCGGGACATACATAGACATCGGCAGCGCAATGGATATAGGCATGCTGCCGAGGCTCGGCAGGAGTATTTTTCACTGTCTGGGAAACACCTCGCTTGCCGGTGCCTCAATGGCGGCCCTGAGCTCCGAAGGGCGCGGCAGGCTGCTCGATATCGCAAAAAAATGCGATTATATCGAGCTGTCCGGCAGACAGGATTTCACACAACATTTCACCGAAAGCATGACATTTTAAAGAGAGTACACGGAGGTAATACCATGCAGATAAAATTCCCGCTCATTCTTGACGGTGCAACGGGCACCGAGCTGCAGAAGCGCGGCTTCACGGGCGATGTGAGCGCCGAGCAGTGGGTGCTCGAGCACCCTGACGGCATTATTGACATACAGAGCTCATATGTCAGCGCCGGAAGCGATGTTCTTTACTCCCCCAGCTTCGGTGCAAACCGCAGAAAGCTTGAGGAGCACGGCATTTTTAATAAAACCGCCGAATACAATCTCCGGCTTGCGGAGCTTTCAAAAAAAGCCGCCGGCGGGAAGGCTCTCGTTGCGGGCGACATCTCCCCGACCGGTCTGTTCCTCTCTCCTCTCGGCGAGGCATCGTTCGAGGAGCTTGTGGATATTTATACCGAGCAGGCTTCGGGGCTTGAAAAAGCGGGGGTCGATCTCTTTGTTATCGAAACCATGATGACGCTTTCCGATGCGCGCGCCGCCGTTCTCGCAGTGCGCAGTGTGAGCGATAAGCCAATATTCGTAACCTTTACCTGTGACGAAAACGGCAGGAGCCTGTCGGGTACGGACATTACCGCCGCAATCACCGTGCTTCAGGGCATGGGCATCGACGCATTCGGACTAAACTGCTCCGCAGGTCCTGAGCAGATGCTTTCCCAGCTAAAGCGGCTGCGCGAGTTTGCGCGCGTTCCGCTCATTGCAAAGCCCAACGCCGGCATGCCTGAAATCGTAGACGGCAAAACCGTTTATGACTGCCCGCCGGATGAGTTTGTTGCGCTGATACCCGAGATGCTCGGTGCCGGAGTGTGCATATTCGGAGGCTGCTGCGGCACAACCGCCGAGCACATCGCCGCACTCAAAGAAGCCCTCACCGATGCCGCCGTGCAGACACCGTCGCCGCTGCACGCGGACATGCTGCCGGCTTCGACGGAAAAGCTGCCCGCATACCTTCCGGTGGATGCCTGCTGCGGAAAAATCATTGAGAACGGCGACGGCTTTGAGGACGAGCTTTCCGATGTGATGGACTCTGACCTTGAGCTCGTGGGCATACGCATAGGCTCGTGGGATGATGTTGAGACGCTGGGTGATTTCCAGTATATGATCTCAAAGCCGCTGTGTCTCGTGTGCGATAACGCCGAGCTGCTCGAGTCCGCGCTCAGAGTGTATCAGGGCAGAGCGCTGTACGAGGGTGCGCTTTCCGAGGAGGAGCTCCTGCCCCTGTGTGATAAGTACGGACTTTTAGTTTAATATTAATTAAAAAGAGAGTGCTACCTGTTTGATATGTACCCCCAATACCGGGTGTCCATATCATGGAGCACTCTTTTTTTAAGCTATTTCTTCCTCTTTGTCCTCGTCCTGAACGAGGCTCAGGTATTTATCCTCGCATACGACCATTGAGTAGGCCGCTGCCGAGAGGAGGATATTCACCCACGCGCCCTGCGTACCCATGAGCTCTACGGCAAAAAATGCTGTCGCAGCGCCGAGGTGGAACGCCAGCAGCGTGAATACATAAAACCACACCTTTTTGAAATGCACGCTGTCGCCGTCGGTCATATACTGCGCAAGTGCAAGGGACGCCTGCTTTGTGTTGTTCGTTGAAAATATGGTCGAGCTCACAAAGCCCTTTGCGCCGGAAAACGAGCTCCACTGCACGCTCATCGCAAAGAATATCGGGTAAAGCGAGAGTATGACATTCGCATCGGCAGGAATAAAGCAAAGCACAACACACATGGCAGCATCTACGACCGGTGCCGCGCGGCGCATATCCACGCCGAAATAATGCGGCAGCAGAACGGTCAGCATCGTTCCGCCGACATACAGCACCAATGCGCCGACGTGCAGCAGCACCGCGATCACATCGCCCTGCAGGGCATTTATCGTCAGCTCAAGCAGGTTCATCGTCTGTGCACTGGCAAGGATGCCGCAGCGGCACAATATGGCATAGGCCCCGAAAAATCCGCCGACGGCCGAAAATGACAGATGCCGGTAGAGGTCAATATTTTCATTTCTTGACAAATTTATCGCCTGTTTCGCAAAGAATCGTTCAAACGAACAGAAGTAAGTATAGCACAATAATATTTTTTGGCAAGGCTTTTATTGCCTTGCAAATACCGTTGTGGTAAACTACAGAAAACAAAACGGAGGGATGAAAATGTACGAGCTCATTCAGGTTTTAAATAATACATATTATGTTAACTGTCCCGCAAAAATCGGACTGTACCGCTGCGAGGATAACGGCGTTTATCTAATTGACAGCGGCAACGACAAGGAGGCCGGCAGAAAGGTCAGGCAGATCCTTGATAAAAACGGCTGGACGCTGAAAGCCATATTCAACACACACTCGAATGCAGACCACATCGGCGGCAACAAATACCTTCAGGCTCAGACCGGATGCGGCATATATGCCCCCGGTATAGAATGTGACCTCACGCGTCACACGCTGCTTGAGCCCTCTTTTTTATACGGAGGCTATCCCCCGAAGGTACTGCGGCACAAATTTCTGATGGCGCAGGAATCGGATGCTGGCGAGCTTACCGCGGACAAGCTGCCGGAGGGCTTTGAGCTGCTGCCGCTGCCGGGGCACTTTTTCGACATGGTGGGCTTTCGCACGCCGGATGATGCAGTCTTTCTCGCCGACTGCCTTTCGAGCCGCGAAACGCTCGAAAAATACCGCATCGGTTTTATCTACGATGTTGCGGCGTACATAGAAACGCTTGAGCGCGTAAAGGGCATGAGCGCCGCGGTTTTCGTTCCGGCTCATGCACCCGCAGCCGAGGATGTCTGCGAGCTTGCGCAGTATAATATCGACACCGTTAACGAAATTGCCGAGCGCATAGTTTCAATATGCGCGGAGCCTCTGTGCTTTGAGAGCATTCTCAAGAGGCTTTTTGACGCTTACGGACTTACCATGAGCTTTGAGCAGTACGCGCTCGTCGGAAGCACCGTGCGCTCGTATCTGGCATGGCTGCTCGATAACGGCAGGGTACGCACCGTGTTTGAAGGCAATATGCTGCTGTGGGAGGCTGTTGTATAAGCAATGGAGATCACTTTCATGCAGTTTCTCATCGTCTGCCCGCTCGTTTTTCTCGCGGGCTTTGTCGATGCCGTTGCTGGCGGCGGCGGGCTCATCTCGCTGCCCGCATATCTCATTGCGGGATTTCCCGTGCATTTTGCGATAGGCACAAACAAGATAAGCTCCGCTATGGGCACGACGCTTACGACCGTAAGGTACACAAGGAGCGGCTTCATCCCTTGGAAGCAGGCGATATTCTGCGTGCTGTTCGCCTTTGCCGGCTCTGCCTGCGGGGCAAATCTCGCGCTGCTCATCGACGACGGCGTTTTTAAAATAATCATGCTCGTCATACTGCCGCTCACCGCCCTGTATGTCATGCGCGGCAAGGCTCTCAGCGGCGATAAGGAGCCGTACTCCACAGTGAAAACCACGGCTCTCGCCTGCGCGGTGGCATTTTTTATAGGTGCGTATGACGGATTTTACGGTCCCGGCACCGGCACTTTTCTCATTCTGCTGCTCACGGCGGTCGCGCATATGCCCGTTACCGAGGCCAACGGCGTGAGCAAGGCGATAAACCTCGCGACAAACCTGTCAGCACTCGCGGTTTTTCTCATAAACGGCAAGGTGATATTCGCCGTCGGACTTGTCGCCGGACTGTTCTCCATCGCCGGCAACTGGCTCGGCTCGAGCTTCTTCAAAAAAGGCGGCAGCAAAGCCGTCAAGCCGATAATGATAACCGTCCTCGTCATATTCTTCGTGAAGGTTCTGTACGAGGTTATCGGAGGATAAATGCATATTCAGGCATCGCCTGCACAAAATACCTTCGTAAACAAACAGGAGGTATTGATATGCGAAAATATATTACGGCATTTGCGGTGCTTTTGGCACTGTGCGCCGGCATCATGCCGGCTGTTGCTGACAACTCGGCTCCGGTTGCGGAAAACTTCGAGTTTGAGACCTACCGCGAGGTATCGTTCGGCGGTCAGCTTGCCGCCGTCGATCCAGACGGCGATACGGTGAGCTTTGAAATAACCACCCAGCCGAAGAAAGGCAGCATTGAGCTCGGCGAGGACGGCAAATTCGTCTACACTCCTGCCGAGGGCAAAAAGGGCAAGGACTACTTCGGCTACCGTGCAACGGACGCCGAAGGCAACCGCTCTCAGGAGGCGACCGTTATCATCAGGCTCGTCAAAAACAAGAGCGTCAGCTATGTCGATATGGACGGAAACGCGAGCTATTGCAGCGCCATAAGGCTTGCACAGTGCGGAGCATTCACCGGAAGCCGGCTCGGCGGAGAATATTACTTTGAGCCCGAAAAGACGCTCAGCCGCGGTGAATTTCTGAGCATGTGCCTGTGCGTTACGGGCGCGGACACACTCAAGGGCGTTGTGAGCACCGGCTTTACCGATGACGGCAGCATTCCGGACTGGCAGAAGGCTTATGTCGCAAGTGCGGTAAAGGACGGAGTCGTCAAGGGCAGATACGCCGGCGGCGGCGTTTACTTCGACGCCGAAGCTGCCATAACACGCGCCGAAGCCGGAGTAATGCTCAGCCGGCTGCTCAGGCTTTCGGATGTGAACTACCTCGACACGGACGGCACCGTGCCCTCGTGGGCATCGCAGGCCGCCGCCAATCTTGACGCCTGTGACATCATGAGCTACACGAGCGCCGACTCCGCCGAGCTCACGCGTGCGGAAGCCGCAGATATGCTCGCAGCGGCAATGACGGTAATCGAAAACAGATAAGCTGACTTTTGAGACTGTCAAAAAACTATGCTGCTGGGCAAGGACATCCGCGCAGCGGGGGAGCTCGAGGGGGCAAGGCCCGCCTCGAGTCAGATTACAGCCATCAAAAAAGCCTGAGTTATCAGGCTTTTTGACGAGCGCAGCGAGATTTTTTGTGAAGCGTGAAAAAAAGTCGCAGACTTTTTTTCACGCCGTTAAGTCAACGGCTCCGTGAGCCGTTGACTTTTTTGTGCGAACAATTATATAATTGTTCGCAGAGGTGATACTCATGTCAGTAAACTCGTTTGACGATTACCCGATGTCATGGCGACCGGTACTCAAAAAATCGAAAACCCCGCTGTACCTGATGCTTTCTCAGCAGCTTGAAAGCGATATTATGAGCGGCGTTCTCCGCCCCGGAACAAAGCTCCCGCCGCAGCGTGAGCTTGCCGATTTTCTCGATATCAATCTCAGCACAGTTTCCCGTGCGTTCAGGATATGCTCCGACAAGGGACTCCTGACCGGCAGTGTGGGCAGCGGTACATATGTCTCCTACAGCAGCATAACAAGACTCACGGATGCGCCGGAGCAGCGGCTTATACGGCTCGATGCCATGACACCGGAAACGCTTGAGCTCGATGAGCTTATGGGCATTCTCCGTAGGATGCTGTCCGAGTCCGGCAGTGAGCGGCTTCTGCAGTATGAGCTCGACGACGGCTCGTGGCAGCGCGAGGCTGCCTGCCGTCTGTTAGCCCGCGCGGGATGCCGCACATCATCCGAGAACCTGCTCATCGCCGGCGGCGGTCAAAACGCCATTGCCGCGATATTCGCGGGGCTGCTTCACCGTGGTGACAGGCTCGGAGTCGACCCGCTCACCTACCCCGGCGTCAGGAGCGCCGCAAAGCTTTTCGGTGTGCAGCTCGTTCCGATAGAGCATGAAAACGGTCAGATGAGCGAGCGCGGCATCCGCAGCGCCGTTAAGAACGACGGGGTAAGAGCTCTGTTCGTCATGCCCGATTACCAGAATCCGACTTCGAGAATTATGTCAACCGAATGCCGTGAAATGATGGCTTTGATAGCAAGAGAAACGGATCTGCTCATTATTGAGGACGGCATATGCAGGCTTCTGTCGGACGGGCAAAGCAGCATACACGACCTTGCGCCGGAAAATACGATCTTCACGCTGAGTCTGTCAAAAACTATAAGTCCGGCGCTCAGAACCGCATATATTGCAGCTCCCGCGCGGTACCGCACGGCAATAGACGAAGCTCTTTACAGCATAAATCTCTCGCAATCGGCATTGCTGACGGAGCTTGCTTCGAGGCTGATCGTATCGAGCGAGCTTGATGCGCTGCTGGAACGGCGCGCTAAGGGCATTGAAAGGCGCAACGAATTGGTTGACATAATATTGAGCGAATACACTGTGCGCGGCGATCGTCATGCTCTGTGCCGCTGGCTCGTGCTGCCGGATGGGATAAGCGGCGCACAATTTGAGCATGAAGCGGCAAAGCGCGGTGCTGCCGTATACGGAGCCGAGCATTTCGCGGTCGGAAAAAGTATTCCGGAAAACGGCGTGCGCCTTGCGATATGCGCACCGGATAACATGCAGCAGCTCGAGGCTGCGCTCCTGATAGTAAAGGATATTCTGAAATAATTGTTTTGCATACAATTTTGCTATTGTGTGCAAAAAGTAACGGTACTATAATCAAGTCACAAAGCAAAAGGAGGTAAAATTACATGAAGCAATATGTTGTTGACGCATTCACCGACAAGGTTTTCGCCGGAAATCCGGCGGCGGTGTGCGTAATGGATAAGTGGCTCGACGATGAGCTGATGCAGAAGATCGCCATCGAGAACAATCTCTCGGAAACGGCCTTCTGCGTAAAGGACGGCGGCAGCTACCGCCTGCGCTGGTTTACGCCCGGCGGCGAGGTCGAGCTGTGCGGCCATGCGACGCTTGCAACGGCGTATGTGATCCTGAATTTTGTCGAGCCCGACAGCACCGTTGTCGGCTTCGATACTCTCAGCGGCAGGCTCACGGTCGAGAAGCAGGGCGATATGCTCAGCATGGACTTCCCCGCCTTCGGACTCGAGCCGCTGCCCGTCGGCGATGAGCTCACGGCGGCGCTCGGCGGCGTCAGGCCGCTTGAGGCTTACATGGGCGCGGATATTCTTTGCGTGCTCGAAAGCGAGGCCCAGGTGCGCGCCGTGCAGCCCGATCAGGAGCTTATCAAAAAGCTTGACGGCGTGTGCTTCCACATCACCGCCAGAGGCGAAAGCTACGACTGCGTAACGCGCTCGTTTGCACCCAAATGCAACGTCGCCGAGGACCCCGTCTGCGGGCGCGGGCACTGCCACGTCATCCCCTACTGGGCAAAAACGCTCGGCAGGAGCGAGTTTACGGCGTATCAGGCATCAAAGCGCGGCGGCATGCTGTACGCAAAGCTCGACGGCGAGCGCGTCATTCTCGCCGGCAAGGCCGCACTGTTCAGCGAAGCGGAGATCCATATCGATTAAAGCGAAAAACCGGAAGGAGCACTCCTTCCGGTTTCAGCTTTCTTTATATTCCGCTATATCCTCTAATCTGCAATTTAATATTCTGCATAGCTGGTCGAGAGTGTAAGTGTTTACATTCTCGTTTTTTCTTAGCCTGTCGAGCTGGCCTGTGCTTATTTTGTATTCCTTTATGAGCTTATACTGCGAAACTCCTCTTTCCTTCATCGTGCTCCACAAACGGTCAAATACTATCATGGCATCCACCCTCTTTTAGTTTATGCCACAATCGTATTTTATTGCTTAGATGTTGACAATTGCCCGTATACGGGCTATACTACTTTTAGGTTTTTCCGGAATTTCTTTTAAGGGGGGAGCAAATGAAATATATTCTCAACACCGGAACGGGCAAGCTTCATATCGACGGCTATTGCTGCTATACCAGTCCCAAGCCATCCAGGTATTTGGAGTTTGAAACCGAGAATGAGGCTCGCTGCCATACAGGAGACAACCTGAGATGGTGTAAGATCTGCGAAAGAAAAAAAGAACAAATATTAAAGGAGAACGGAAAGGTATGAAGCTAAAAAGAATAGTCGCCTCAGTGCTGGCGATCATCATGCTGCTTGCGCTTGCGGCATGCGGCACAAACGAACAGGGCAGTGATAGCAGTGCAGCCGAACCGATTTCAGAGAGCCAGGCATTGTCAAAGGCTCGCAGTTATATTGAATCTGATACATTCGGCAAGCAGCAATTTGTTAATTATGCCATGCCAAGCGGTGCAAGCAGCATGTATAACATTAGGGCAGGCAGTGCATCGTGCACCGGCAAATATGACAATGGCAGCTATGAAATTGTTGTTAAAGGCAGTTTTGCGACTAACGACGAATATGGAAAATATTATGCCAGCTATACATATGAAGCTACTGTTACCGTCAGCAGTACAGGCACTGTTAATCTTTACAGCTCAAAAATCACTGTCAGAAAAGCTTAAGCGGCATATATTTAAGAACTGCATAATGCAAAAACAGGAGCTCCGAATTTTTCGGAGCTCCTTCTCATTTCACCCTAAGTTTCTCAGTCAATGCCTCGTCTGCGGAGACGGCGAGGGTGCTGTAGTCCGTGTAGATCACCTTGCCGGGCAGTGAGCCGGAGGGCTTGCGGACATTGCGCACCATGGTGCAGTCCACCTGCGTTTTGCCGCCCTCGCGCGCCTGGGAATAGTAAACGGCAAGCTGCGCGGCCTCCTCTATCGTTCGCTCCGGCGGGGTGAGCCCTTCGCAGACTATAATGACATGGCTGCCATGGACTGTCTTGGTGTGCAGCCAGATATCCGTCCTGCGTGCGGTTCTGGTGGTGAGCTCATCGTTCTGCGCATTGCTGCGGCCGACGAGTATCTCAAAGCCGTCACTCGACACAAAGCGCATGGGTCCCTGCTTTTTATGCCTGCGCTCCTTTGTGCCGCGCGCCTGCTTTATGTATCCGGTGCCGATGAGCTCGGCCTTAATTTCGGCAAGATCGTCCTCCGTCTCGGCGCGTTCTGTCTCGTCGAGCACGCTGTTGAGGTACTCAAGCTGCCGCTCGCCTTCGGCAATGAGCGCGGTGAGGTGCTGCTCGGCGGTCTTGAGCTTGTTATACTCCCTGAACATCGCGGCGGCGTTATTCTGCGGTGTTTTTAAAACATCAAGCTTTATCGTTCGCTTCGGGCAGCCGGGCTCGTAATAATCCTCGACCGTTATCTGATCCTCGCCCTTCCTGACGCGGTAGAGATTCGCGGTCAGAAGCTCGGCATCGCGGCGAAGCTCGTCGCGTTCAGAGCTCTTTTCAAGCTCCTGCTTTTGCAGGGCAAGCTTTCTTGCAAGGCGGTCACGCGCCGTTTTTACACGGTGGCTGAGCTCCTTTGAGCGTCTGCGGCGGCGCTCGAGAATATCGCGCTTTGAATAGTACGCATCCAGCAGCTCCGAAAAGCTTGAAAGGCTGCGGCTTTCATACACACCCGCATACTGCTTTAGCTGCATGAACGAGTACTCTTTTGGCTTTCCGTTTTCCGTGAGCAATGTCGGAGTGAGCTCACCGGCTCTGACGCTTTCAAGAAAAGCATCCATCACCTCGGGCAGGAGCTCGGCATCGTCGCCGCTGCGGCAGGCAAGCTCGCGGCAGATAAGCGGCGACAGACCCGAAAACGCATCCATAATGCATTTATCCGCGCTCTTTCCTCCGCCGGAGGCAATGCTCTGTGCTATCTCCTCTCTCGTCAGGTCAAATATAAGCGGCTTTCTTTGCTTGGGCGGGAGCCGGTATATCATGCCCGGCAGCAGTCTTCGCTCGGCGTCGCCGCCGTAGTCCATGCGGCGCAGGCAGTCGATTATCCTGCCGTCGGCACCAATAAGCACGAGGTTTGAGCTTCTGCCCATCAGCTCAACAGCAAGGCGCAGGTCAACATTGTCTCCGAGCTCGTTTCTTGATGTTATGTAAACCATAACGAGCCGTTCCCAATCGGGCTGCTCAATGCGCTCGATTCTGCCGCCCGTGAGATATTTTCTCAGCAGCATACAGAACATCGGAGGCTCCTGCGGATTGTCAAAGCTCATTTTCGTCTGCTGCAGTCTGCCGCTTCCGGCACCGGCGTCGATCAAAATGCGCATATTTTCGCTGCCGCCGCGCACCGAGAGAACGATCTTTTCCCGCTCGGGCTGCTGCACCTTATCTATCCTCGCGCCGGTCAGCTTCGGCGCAAGCTCTGCAATTATTCCGGATAAAAGTATTGCGTCAAGTGCCATCACCGTCTCCCACGCATATTGCGTAAAGCTCGTTTATCCGCTGGGTTTTACCTTGCAGGTACAGCCATCCGAACAGTGCCTCCAGTCCGGTGGCTGCATGGTACTGCGCGATATTTGCCTTATGCGGAACGGAATTTACCTTTGTGTTTCTGCCGCGCTTATATATGCACGCCTCCTGCTCGGTAAGCAGCGGCAGCAGTCTCTCCGCCGCCTCCGCCTGTGCCGGAGCATTCACGATGGCTACGGTTTTTTTGTGCAGGTCGGTGACTTTCTTATTGCCGCCGGTACACAGCATGGTGCGCGTCAAAAGCTCGTATACCCCGTCGCCTATATGTGCAAGACCGAGCATACCTATCTCGTTTATATCGCCCAGCTCCATCCGCGGGCAAAAATTATCCTTCATAGCTTCTCCGTAATATCAAAAAGGGCGGTGCATTATGTTAACCGCCCTCTCGTTTTATATATCGTCTGTCTCGTCGGCAAACTCCGTCTGTATTCTTAGTGTCTCGGTCGGTGCGGTGCCCTGAGTGGTCTGCATTTCGAGCCACTGCTCACGGGTTATCAGTATCTGCCTCGGCTTTGAGCCCTCGAAGGGACCGACAATGCCTATTTCCTCCATCTGATCGACAATGCGGGCTGCGCGCGAGTAGCCGAGCTTTAAGCGGCGCTGGAGCATGGATACCGATGCCTGCTTTGTATCGAATATCACATCGACGGCCTGCGGCAGCAGCTCATCATACTCGCTTCTTGCATCGGACTCGTCATCGTCGTCGGCTCTGCCCTTGCCGGACGCTCCCTTATCCTCGGCGGCCTTCTCGATCTGCGCAATGACCTCCTCGCTGTACTGTGCGGTGGACTGGCGCTTTATAAATTCAACTATGGAGTCGCGCTCCTCATCGCTGACGAATGCGCCCTGAACGCGCAGGGGCTTTCCGCAGCCGATGGGGGCATACAGCATATCGCCCATACCGATAAGCTTTTCCGCGCCCGCATTATCGAGAATAATGCGGCTTTCAAGCGCGCTTGAAACGGCAAAGGCTATGCGGCTGGGGATATTGGCCTTCATAAGCCCGGTTATGACATCCGCCGACGGACGCTGGGTGGCAATGACGAGGTGCATACCGGCAGCTCGTCCCATCTGGGCAACGCGGCAGATGCTCTCCTCGACATCCTTTGATGCGACCAGCATGAGATCCGCCAGCTCGTCGATGACAACGACGATGTTCGGCATCTTCGGCTGACCGCTCTCCTTGAGATGGTCGTTATACGCGTCTATGCTCCTTACGCCGAGCTCCGAGAAAAGCCTGTAGCGCTTGAGCATTTCGGTGACTGCCCATTGCAGGGCGCCCGCCGCCTTCTTCGGGTCTGTCACGACGGGGATATACAGGTGCGGGATGCCATTATAAACACCGAGCTCGACCATTTTGGGGTCTATCATTATAAGCTTGACCTCATCGGGGTCGGATTTATACAGCAGGCTTATTATAAGCGAGTTCATGCACACCGATTTGCCTGAACCGGTCGTACCGGCGATGAGCAGATGCGGAAGCTTTGAGATGTTTCCGACAACCGCCTGCCCCGCAATGTCCTTGCCTATCGCAAAGCTGAGCTTTGATTTGGATGCCGCAAAGCGCGGGGAGTCTATTATATCGCGGAGATAAACGGTGCTTATTATTTTATTCGGCACCTCGATGCCGACGGTGGATATCTTATCCGGTATAGGAGCTATGCGAACGCTTACGACGCCGAGTGCAAGCGCTATATCGCCGGCAAGGTTTGTAAGCCTGCTGAGCTTAACGCCCTGCTCAAGCTCAAGGTCGTAGCGCGTCACCGTAGGTCCGCGTGTTGTATCGACTATCCGCGCATTCACGCCGAAGCTCTTTATGGTGCTTTCGAGGCGTTCGCGGTTCGTGCGCAGCTCGTCATCGGAGTTTGCGGCGACGCTGTGTCCCTTTTTCAGCAGGAATATGGGCGGCTTTTCATACTCGCCCTCACTCGTTGCCGACTCAATGGCGTTTCTGATAGCCTCCGACTCGGCAGCGACCTCGGCTGCGGTAGCCTTTTTGCTCGGGGGATCGGACACTGCGGCGGTCCTTACGGGACCCTCGCCGGACATTTTGACCGGCGAAACTCCGGCAAGCTCCTCGGCCTCCTCGATGCTCAGGGGCTCGACCTCGTCTGCCCTGAGCTCGGTCTGCTTTGCCTTTTTTGATGTGAACAGGCCGGACTTTGCCGGTGCTTCTTCCTTAACGGTGGGCTCGTCATCGTGTTTTTTGTTAAATGCGGGCTCGTCGTCGAGCGGAATATCTATTGCTCGGCGTTTAGGCTTTTTGACCGGCTCCGGCTCATCATCGGGAGCTTCCTCCGGTCTATCGTCCTGAACGGGTGCAGGTCTTGCCTTCTTCTTTGCCGGCTTCTCCTCGGGCTCGGTGCGGATGAGCTCCATGAGTCTTGCGGGTGTTATGCCGACCGACGACAGTGCAAAGAACGCAAGCACAAAAAACAGGATTATCGCCGCTCCGTAAATGCTGAACGCTTTCTGAAGGACAAATGCCAGCAGTCCGCCCAAAACGCCGCCGCAATGCATCTGCGTACCGCCGACATAAAGCTCCTTGATCGCGGAAAACACACTGCCGCTGTTGTCTATAACTATCTTCCCCAACAGAGGATCCAGCAGCGAGCCTATCAGCAGCGGCAGCATGAGCGCCGCTGTCGTGCGCCATGCCGCGGGCTCATCACGGCAGAAGACAAGATGATACGCCGCAAGCAGGAACGCCGGTGCGCATATCCAGAAGCCGTAGCCGAAAAGTCCCTTGAGCAGTGAGCACAGCCAGCTCACCACGACTCCGTCATGCGCAAAGATGCCGATCACCACCAGCACCGCCGCGAATGCCAGACATGCAGCCGCAATGATCCGCTGTGCAGAGCTCTCCTCCCGTTCCGGCTTTTTCGGAGCGCTCTGTCTGCCTCCCGTACCTTTCTTTCCGGTTCCGTTTGATTTTTTCTTTGTTGCCGTTTGAGCCATTTTTCAGGTTCCCTGCCTTTATCAGAATATAAGTGAAAGTATTATCGTTAAAACGCCCACTACCCAGCAATAGTAGGAAAATCCGCCGAAGCGGGTCTTTCTGGCGATCATTTTCAGAATACCTATCGACAAAACGCCCGACACCATTGCGGCTATCATTCCGAACAGATATGCCGGAATGAGCGATATGTCTATTCCGGTCTTTATCGCGTCTATAAGCTCCAGAAGCGTTGCGCCGAGTACGGCCGGAATGCTCATGAGCAGCGAAAACTTCACCGCATAGCTGCGCTCATGTCCGGTAGCAATGCCCGCGGTTATCGTCGTTCCCGAGCGGGACAGACCGGGCAGAGTTGCAACGCACTGACACAAGCCTATGATGAGGGCATCGGTGAACAGCATATTTTTCTCCGTCTTGCTGCCCTTCGGCATCTTGTCCGCAACGAGCAGGATGCAGCCGGTTAGCACAAGGGCTATACCGACATAAACGGTGGAGTTTGAAAGTGCCTCTATGTATTTATGCACGGGCAGGATAAGCACCAGCGGCACAGTTGCGGCGATTATCAGCATGAAAAGCCGCGCCTCGGGAAACCTGCGTCTGCCGCCGTTTGCATCGTATGTCCTGCCGGCGAGCAGGTCGACGGTCTGACCGAACATTGCGCGTATATCGTTCCAGTACATGAAGCAGATGGCTATAAGAGTTCCGAAGTGGAGCAGAACATCAAAAAACATATGGCTGCTGCCGAGGTCGGACATATTGAAAAGGTTATGCAATATGGCCAGATGACCCGAGCTCGAAATGGGCAGAAACTCCGCAACGCCCTGCACGAGTCCGAGAATTATGGCATCGAGTATGCTCATGGATCGCTCTCCTCATTGATTTCACGATATTATGTATACTTAACTTTGTCATTTTACCATACAATATATGAAAAAGCAAGCTCAGGTCAGTGAGCTTGCCGGTCTATTTCGTTATGCAGATATTCCAGCGCATCTGACAGCGTGCCTATCCCGTCTATCAGTCCGCAGTGCACCGCCTCCTCGCCGTAAATGACGCTGCCGACATCGTTTGCAAGCTCATCGGTCGCCATCATCAGCTCCGTATACCTCTCACGGCTGACATTGGAGTGACCGGTCACGAAGCCGACTATGCGCTCCTGAATGCGCGCAAAGTAGTTGTATGTCTGCGGAACGCCTATCACAACGCCGTTTAGCCGCACCGGGTGTATGGTCATGGCGGCAGAGGGCGCTATAAGGCTGTGCTTTGCCGCGACTGCCAGCGGCACGCCGATGGAGTGCCCGCCGCCGAGAATGAGTGAGACCGTCGGCTTTTTCATTCCGGCTATGAGCTCGGCTATGCCGAGCCCCGCTTCAACGTCTCCGCCGACGGTATTCAGAAGAATGAGCAGACCCTTTATTTCCTCCGACTCCTCGACTGCGGCAAGCAGCGGCATTATATGCTCATACTTTGTTGTTTTGGTATCCTCGGGCAGGATCTGATGCCCCTCGACCTGACCCACGATGGTCAGACAGTGTATCGTACCGTCCGGGCTCCGCGCGTTCGAGCTGCCGAGCTCCTTTATTTCCTCCAAAAAAATCACCTCATACCTATTTTGTCAGGTACGAGGTGATTTATCCTGTTTTTATGCCTTGTATGCCGCAAGCACGCCGAGATAGGTCATATAGCAGTCGAATTTTGCAACGACCTCAAACGGAGAGTGCATGCTCATGACGGGAACGCCGGCGTCGATGGTGTCGATATTGCGGTTTGCCATGTACTTGGCTATCGTACCGCCGCCGCCCTGATCGACCTTGCCGAGCTCGCTCATCTGCCACACCACGCCGTTCTCGGCAAACAGTCTGCGCAGATACGCGACCACCTCGGCGGATGCGTCGCTCGTGCCGCTTTTGCCGCGCGCGCCGGTAAATTTGCAGATGCCCATGCCGTAATTGAGCTTTGCGTCGTTGCGTTTTTCGCTGACCTCGGGGTAGTTGGGGTCAAACGCCGCCGTAACATCGGCAGACAGGCAGAAGCTGTTTTCAAAGCAGCGGCGCAGCGGAATGTTCTGAGTGCTGCACAGCTCCTCCATAAAGCACTCGAAGGCGCTGCTCTGCATACCGCTGACGCCGTCGGAGCCGGTCTCCTCCTTGTCTGCAAGGATGCAGACGCAGGTTTTTTCCGGAGCGGCTCCGATATCGAGTATCGCCTTAAGCTCGGCATAGGCGCACACGCGGTCATCATGACCGTAGCCGCCTATGAGCGAGCGATCGAGACCGATCTCGCGGACATCGAAGGCGGGCACCGCGGTGAGCTCGGCGGACAGGAAGTCCTCCTCGACGATGCCGTAGCGGTCATTGAGAATGCTCATAACGGCAAGCTTTACGCGGTCGCTGCCCTCGTCGGCATACGGAACGCTGCCGATGAGGATGTTAAGGCCCTCGCCGGTAATGCCCTCCTCCATGCTCTTTTTCATCTGCTCCTTGCCTAAATGCGGCAGGAGATCGGTTATCACAAACTGCGGGTCGGAGGGATCGCGGCCTATGGTAATATCAATGGCCTCGCCGGATTTGAGTGCGACAACACCGTGGAGCTCAAGAGGGATCGTTACCCACTGGTACTTTTTGATGCCGCCGTAGTAATGCGTCTTGAAATATGCGAGCTCATCGCTCTCGTAAAGCGGATTCTGCTTGAGGTCAAGGCGCGGAGAGTCAACATGGGCTCCTGCTATAACGCAGCCCTGATCGAGGCTCTTTTTGCCGATGACCGCCAGCATGAGCGCCTTGCCGCGATTGCAGCGGTAGATCTTATCGCCGGCCTTGAGCTCCATGCCCGCCGTGTACTCGGTAAAGCCGGCATCCTCGGCAAGCTCTATGGCGGTTTTTACCGCCTCACGCTCGGTGCGGGCATCATTGAGAAACCGGATGTAGCCGCTGCAATAGTCTTCCATTGCGATGCGCTGCTGCGTGTCCATGGTGTCGTAGCCGTTTTTCTGTCTGTAGAACAATTCGTCTCTGATCTCACTCATTTTTTCAATACTTCCTTAAATAATTTTTTGCATTCTTTTTTAAATTCGTCCTTCGTGCCGTTATTGTGCAGGACATATTCGCATTTTTGCTCGAAATACTCGTTTGGATACTGTGCGGCAACGCGCATGAGTGCGTACTCATAGCTTATGCCGTCGCGCTTCATTATACGCTCGATGCGTATCGTTTTTTCGGCAACTATGCCGATAACGGCCCTGCATCGCTTGCCGAGTCCGCTCTCAAGAAGCGCTATAGCGTCGACTGCCGCCAGCTTTCCGCCCTGCATCGCCCATTCGCGCAGTCTTTTCTCCACCTCGATGCTTATGTAACGATGCGTTATGGAGTTAAGATCCGTAAGCGCCGCCTCGTTTGAGAAAACCGTTGCTCCGAGCGCCTTGCGGTCAAGTCTGCCGTCAACCACCGTCCCGGGAAATACTCTGTCTATCTCCGAGAGCATCTGCCTGTTCTTTTCGAGCAGCTCATGGTACAGGGCATCGCAGTCGATAATGAGCGCTCCCATACTCTCGAGCTCGCGCAGAGCGGTGGTCTTGCCGCAGCCGGTGCCTCCGGTTATGCCGATAACGGTGAGCTCATCGGCAAGAGCCGCGGCTATTTTCTCCTCCGGCAGAGCACCCTGACGCAGGATTCTGAACGGTGTACCGCTCATGTCTATTATAGTCGACTCCCTGCCGAGGCCGCACTCGCCGCCGTCTACCACCGCGGCAATTTTGCCGTTAAAATATCCGAGCACCTCCTGCGCCGTCACCGGGCTTTTTTTGCCCGACGGATTCGCGGAGGGCGCCGCAAACGGCAGTCCTGCCTTTTTGAGCATTGCCTGTGTAAGCGGATGATCCGGACACCTCAGTGCGACCGTCTTCCCGCCCGCGCGTACTATATCCGGCACCGTGTCCCTTGAGTTTAAAACTATCGTCAGCGGTCCGGGCCAAAACCTTTGCATGAGCACTCTCGCCTGCCTGGGAACGCGGGTGCAGTACCTCGTCACCGGCGCGCCCTTATGCAGCATGAGTGCAAGCGGCTTTACCTCGGGTCTTCCCTTTGTCTCATATACCGCCTCAACGGCTTTTTCGTCAAGCCCGCTGCAGGCAAGTCCGTAAACCGTTTCCGTCGGCACGGCGACGAGCTCGCCGGAGGCTATAAGCCTTGCCGCCTCGTTTATGCCGTTTTCATTCAAAATTTTTGTTTCCATCAGCTCTCCGTCTGCCTTTTTAGCTTTTCCGCCTGCTCGGCTGTCACGAGCGCGTCGATTATCGGATCAAGCTCACCGTTCAAAACGCTCTGGATATTGAAGTTGCGCACATCGCCGACGAGCCGGTGATCGGTCACGCGGTTCTGCGGGAAATTATATGTGCGTATCCTATCCGAGCGGTCGCCGGAGCCGACCTGACTTTTCCTCTCGGCCGCGATCGCCGCCGCCTGCTTCTGCTGCTCGGCTTCATACAGCTTTGAGCGCAGTATCTTCATTGCCCTGTCCTTATTTTTGTACTGGCTGCGCTCATCCTGACACTCGACCACAACGCCGGTGGGCAGGTGTGTTATGCGTATGGCGCTCTCGGTTTTGTTTACATGCTGTCCTCCCGCTCCGGACGAGCGGTATGTGTCTATCTGAAGATCGGAGGGATTTATCTCGAACTCGACCTCCTCCGCCTCCGGCAGCACCGCGACCGTAGCCGCCGAGGTGTGTATCCTGCCGCCGGACTCGGTCTCCGGTACGCGCTGGACGCGGTGACCGCCCGCCTCGAATTTGAGCCTTGAATACGCGCCCTGCCCTTCAATGACGAAGCTCATTTCCTTTATGCCGCCGAGCTCGGTCTCGTTTAAGTTAACTATGTCTATCTTCCAGCCCTTGCTCTCGGCGTACATCGAATACATTCTGAAAAGATCGTGTGCAAAAAGCGAGCTTTCCTCGCCGCCGACGCCGGAGCGGATCTCCATGATGACATTGCGCTCGTCATTCGGATCCCTCGGCAGCAGCAGTATCTTTATCTCCTCGCTGAGTCTCTCCATTTCCGCCTTTGCCGCAGCTATTTCCTCCTGAGCAAGCTCCTTGAATTCGGGATCTGTCATTAGCTCCTCGGCTTCCGCCGCGGCTCGCTCGCATTTTGCGTACTCTCTGTAAGCCATGACGACCGGCTCAAGCTCCTTCATCTCGCGCGCGCATTTTGTGTACGCCGCGGGGTCTGCGTAAATATCGCCGTTCTCCATTCTCTGTGCGAGCTCGGAATATCTGTTTTCAAGCTGTCTGAGTTTTTCCAGCATCGTAATCTCCCAAGTGTTTTATGATTGCTTATACTATCACATTTTTACCCGCGTGTAAATGAAAAGCCGGGCTGCACCGCCTTATACTTTTTTCAAATTTTATTTTCACCGAAAATACACATAAATGTGCAAAAATCGACGGTAAGCGTGTAAATTTTGCTTACCTGCTCAAGAGCGTACAACCTGTGTTATAATTGTGAACAGTTTATGATCGCTTTTAAGGTCAAAAAAATCGGAGGAATTTTATGTATTGTTCAAAATGTCACAGAGAGCTGCCGGACGGCGCCGCCTTCTGTAACTATTGCGGCGCGAAGCAGGATGTCTCCTACGGTCAGGACGGGGGCTCCGTGCCGAACGGCGCTCAGAGCGGCTACGGAAGCTACGGTCAGTCCAACAGTCAGGGCGGCTATTCTCAGTCCAATAATTACGGAAGCTACAGCCAGTCGGGCAATTACGGAAATTACAATCAGCCCAACGGTCAGAGCTACGGAGGCGGTCAGTCCGGTCAGAACGGATACGAGCAGCCCAAGGGCTTCAGCTACGATCAGGGCGCACAGTTTTCAAATCCCCGTCCGGGCTACGGTCAGAGTACCGGTCAGTACGGGCAGACCGGCGCGTCCTTCTCCGGTGCCGGCAGCTATGGCGGTGCAGCCGCCGCGACCGCAGCAAAGAGCAATTCCAAGGCAAAGCGCATAATCGCAATTGTTGCCATAGTTCTCGTCGCCGCCGTTGCCGCGCTGCTCATATTCGGAAACACCGACTCAGGTACCAAGACCGCAAATCCGGAATATCTTGCGATATTCACCGATAACAACATTGAAGAGCCGGCATACTCTCCCTCGGAGCTCAAAACCCGCTCCTTTGCCAAGGTCAGTGATAACGACACCATCGGTACCATGGTCGAGGTGTTCCAGTTTGGCTACAAGGGCGACGATGTCCATGAGCTTGTGAACACTCTGTATGTTGATCTGTCTAACTTTACGAATGATGAGGCGGAATGGTACAAGGACTCGATAGACGATCAGTTTGCCGAGATGGCGGCAAACAGCTATTGCCGCTATACCTCAAGAATTGATTCCGGTTATTTGTTCATTCAGCTCACGGTGACCGACCTTGACGATTCACCGGCCCGCTCACTGCTCTACGAAAACGGCTTCATCGAATACGATCTGTCCGGGAGCGATGATCAGCCTCTCTCAATGAGCAAGACGGCAAGCAATCTGACCGATGAGGGATATATCGAAAAATAAACACAACAAACAAGTCAAAAAAGCCACTGTTTTCGCTGCTTGAAAACAGTGGCTTTCTGACAGGCTGAGCCCTCCGTGTGAGGCGGAGGGCTGTCATCATTTCATTGATCTGTCGAGTACGGCACCGGAATAGGCCTCTATCTCGTATTCGTAGTTGAGGGCGATGGTCCTGAACTTCACACGGTAATACCACTGCCCGCCGCGATAACGGATGCCCGTATCCATGCCGGATACCTGGCTTTCGGCAAGCTGCGCGTCCTTCAGGGCGATCTCCTGTGCGCGCTCCTCACCTATCAGGAGCTCGTCATCACGGGTCTGATATATAAGATATGTGACTCCAGCCGCGATGAGTGCGGCTATCAGAACAATCACTATCACGATGTTAACACTCTTTTTCATGCCGTTTCCCCATACATAATGATAAGGAATTATACCATTGCTCGGCATATTTATCAATACGCTGATTTTTCAGCCTTTTTTCGCGAGAAAATGCGAAATTTTGAGTTGACAAGCGAGGCTTATTCCACTATAATATTCAAGCGACTGTGGAGAGGTGCACTATGCTGCTTGATTTGAGACAGATAATTGAAGTCCCCGGAAAAAGCGTTCCGTTTCAGTGTGAGCTGGAAACGCAGGGGCTGGAATTTGACTCTGTTAAGGAGTATAAGACCCCGCCCACGGCAGAAGGCAGAGTGTTTAACGAGGCGGGTATCCTGACACTCGAGGGTACCTTGACTGCCGAAATGACTTGTGTGTGCGACAGATGTGGTAAACTGTTCGACAGCACCAAGGTGATGGACCTCCGCGCCTTCATATCCGACAGAGAGTCTGAGGATCCGGAAGTTTTTGTTCTCGACGGGGACAAGCTCGATCTCACCGAAACTCTCTCGACCCTTTTTGTTCTCGACATGGAAACGAAGTTTCTGTGCTCCGAGGATTGCAAAGGTCTATGCTCCCGCTGCGGAGCCGATCTGAACCTTGGTCCCTGCGCCTGCGGGAAAGAGATCGATCCAAGACTTGCTGTATTAGGACAGCTGTTGGATAAGTGATCAATTAATACTAACGCTGATTCTCAGCCATTTATCAGGAGGTGTCACCATGGCAGTCCCTAAGGGAAAAGTATCAAGACAAAGACGCGATAAGAGGCGTTCGTCCCACTGGAAGCTCACTGCTCCCGGAATCGTTAAGTGCCCCAACTGCGGCGAGTTCAAAATGCCCCACCGTGCTTGCAAGGCATGCGGTATGTACAATGGCCGCAAGGTTCTCACCGTTGACGAGAAGTAATTAATATGCTCAAGGAGGAAAGGGTACACCTTTCCTCCTTTTGTGCGTGTATGAGTGCGTGTATGAGTTTATTGCGTATGCGTACATATGTGAGTTTATGAAAAACGATGTCATTTCAAAAATTGATAGCGGCAGTCCTCTGCACGGCAGAGTCCATGTCGGAGACGAGATAGTCAGCATAAACGGCAATGTTATCCACGATGTGCTCGACTACAAGTTCTTTTCCTATGACCCCGTGCTGCGCATAGTTCTGCGCCGCCCCGACGGCAGCGAGTACACGGTCCATGCCGAGAAGCCGGAGGGCTTGGATCTCGGGCTGGATTTTGAGGAGTATCTTATGGATGCTCCGCGAAGCTGTGCAAACAACTGCGTTTTCTGCTTTATAGACCAGCTTCCCAAGGGTATGCGCAAAACGATGTATTTCAAGGACGACGACGCGCGTCTGAGCTTTCTGCTGGGTAATTACATCACGCTGACAAATCTTTCCGAGCGCGAGATACAGCGTATAATCGACCTTCACATAAGCCCGGTGAACATCTCCGTTCACGCGACCGATCCGGAGCTGCGCGTCAGGCTGCTGCGCAACAAAAATGCCGGCAAATGCATGGATATAATGCGCCGCTTTGCCGATGGCGGCATCGTTATGAACTGTCAGATCGTCTGCTGTCCGGGACTTAACGACGGGCAGGCGCTTGAACGCACGATGCGTGAGCTCTCCGGGCTCTACCCTGCCGTGCACAGCGTTTCCATCGTCCCCGTAGGGCTTACAAAGCACCGTGAGGGTCTGTACCCTCTCACGCCTTTCACCCCCGAGCACTCGGCGGAGACTATCGACCTCGTGACCGCCTACGGCGACGATTGCGTTAAAAAATTCGGAACGCGGCTGTTTTTCTGCTCGGACGAAATGTACATCTGCGCGCGCCGCGAGCTGCCCGAGGATGACTTCTACGAGGAGCACACGCAGCTTGAAAACGGTGTCGGCATGATACGGCTGCTCGAACGCGAGTTCAGGGGCGCGCTAAGCCTGTCCGACGAGCCCGACGGAGTGCCGTTTTCGATAGCCTGCGGTGTGTCCGCCGCGTATTATCTTGAAAAACTTATTTGTATTGCAGCCGAAAAGTATGGTAATATAAAAGGAAAGGTATATGCCATAGAAAACGACTTTTTCGGACACGGTGTGAATGTCTCCGGTCTTATAACCGCCGGCGATCTCATCGCGCAGCTCAAGGGCAGGGATCTCGGCGAGCGTCTTTTCATATCGCAGAACATGCTGCGGCGTGAGGAGATGGATTTTCTCGACGATATAACGCTTGAGGAGGCGGTGAGCGCCCTCGGCGTTCCTATCTACCCGATAGAATCCGACGGATTTGCGCTTTGGGACGCGATAAGCGGGTGCGCACTTCCCGAGGTGAGGATACCCGAACGCAGTCCCGAGCGGCAGCAGTACTATAAATATAACCAGAACGGAGGTTAGCTTCATGTCAAAGCCTCTCATTGCCATAGTCGGCAGACCCAATGTGGGAAAATCAATGCTTTTCAACAAGCTTTGCGGCAAGCGGCTGTCCATCGTTGAGGACACGCCGGGCGTCACCCGCGACAGGCTTTACGCCGAGTGTGAATGGCTCGGCAGGAAATTCGATATAGTTGACACGGGCGGTATTGAGCCCACCACCGATAACGAGATACTCATGTTTATGCGCGAGCAGGCGAACATTGCGATAAGCGCGGCGGATGTGATCGTTCTTGTTGCCGATGTGCGCACCGGCGTTACGGCGGCGGACAAGGAGGTCGCCAACATGCTGCTGCGCTCGAAAAAGCCAACGGTGCTGGCAGTCAACAAGATGGACTCAACCGGCAGGCTCGATCCCGCGATATACGAGTTTTACGAGCTCGGTCTCGGTGATCCCATAGCAGTCTCCGCCGTGCATGGGCACGGTACGGGCGATCTGCTCGACGAGTGCATGAAATACTTCCCGCCCGAGGACGGGGAGGCTGAGGAGGACGACCGCATAAAGGTCGCCGTTATCGGCAAGCCCAATGTCGGCAAATCCTCGCTCATAAACCACATTCTCGGCGAAAAGCGCGTTATCGTCAGCAATGTCGCCGGTACCACCCGCGATGCGGTCGATTCCGAGGTGGACAACAAGTTCGGCAAGTATGTTTTCATCGACACCGCTGGCATACGCCGCAAGAGTAAGGTCGATGAGCGCGTTGAGAAATTCTCCGTCATGCGTGCGCAGATGGCAATAGAGCGCGCGGATGTGTGCATCATTATGATAGATGCGCGCGAGGGCGTGACCGAGCAGGATACCAAAATAGCCGGACTCGCTCACGAGGCGGGCAAGGCGAGCATCGTTGTCGTAAACAAGTGGGATCTCGTCGAAAAAGAGACCGGCACCATGGAGAAAATGCGCAAGGAGGTCATGCGTGACCTCAGCTTCATGAGCTATGCTCCGGTGCTGTTCATATCGGCAAAGACCGGTCAGCGCACCGACAGAATATTTGAGCTTGTAAACTTCGTCAATGACCAGAGCAATATGCGCATAACCACCGGTATGCTCAACGATGTCCTTGCCGACGCTCAGGCGCGGGTCCAGCCGCCCACGGACAAGGGCCGCAGACTGAAGATATATTACATGACCCAAACCGGCATAAAACCGCCGAACTTTGTAGTGTTCTGCAACAGCCGTGAGCTTTTTCACTTCTCGTACCAGCGCTATATCGAAAATCAGATACGGGCGGTGTTCGGGCTCGAGGGTACACCCATACGCATGGTGATCCGCCAGAAGGGAGATAAGCAATGACCGCACTTTTGCTTGCAGTGACCGCAATCATAGCCTATTCCTTCGGCAGTCTCAGTTCCCCTATCCTGTCCTCGCATATGTATTTTCACGAAAACATACTCCACTACAGCCGCAACAATGCCGGAATCACCCGCTTTCTCAAGCGTCACGGGCGGAAGGGCATCGCCGTTCTCGTCCTGACAGAGGTCATAAAGACCATCATCCCCGTGCTGATCGGGGGGCTTCTGCTGCTGATTGTCGACCATGCCCAGATAGGCTTTGCATTCGCGCTGTTCTGTGTCATTCTTGGCACCAACTTTCCTATCTTATATAACTTCCGCGGTGAGCACAGTCTGATCGCCATGGCAGTCGGCTGCTTTTTCGTAAGCGGTGAGGTCGCGTTCGCGGGCATAGTGACATTTTCAGTCATGTACATCATAACGCGCTATATATCGCTCTCGGCGCTTGTCGGCACCTTTATCATGTTCCTTGTAACCATGATGAGTGTCGACGACACCATCGTGCGCAGCATTCTGCTGCTGACCTACCTGCTTGTCGTGATAGAATACCGAAAAAGCATTCCCCGTCTTCTGCGTAAAAAGGAGAAAAAATTCCGCTATAAAGAGGATGTTTCCTATATGTTTGACGACGATTACGGCAGCGGACAGAATTAAATTAAAATTTTGGTTGACAACGCGCCCTCAGTCTGCTAAAATATCCATTGCGTCTGGGGGTATAGCTCAGCTGGGAGAGCGCTTGAATGGCATTCAAGAGGTCAGCGGTTCGATCCCGCTTATCTCCACCAACAACAGACCGTAAGGCCAACGCCTTACGGTCTTGTTCTATCTACGGTTCAGATGCACCTCCCCGCTTCCAACAACAATTAAATCAAGTACACAATTGGCGTCCATCCACCGCGGTCAGGAGTTCGGCAGAATCAGCTTTGATTATTCCGACAGGGATACGGTACTGGGTAAATTAA
>CAVGWF010000078.1:0-11543 GCA_963632825.1 Escherichia coli
GATAAGGATCGCAAGCAGGTTTCTGTTTACGAAGAGATCGCTCAGTAAATTAACACAGGATGCCGGACGAAGCCCGTCCGGCATTTTATTTGAGGTTCTGCCATGCAGACAGCCCGGCGGCTCTTTTGAACCAAATGCGCTTGAGCTTCCTGCCTGACGGAACCGAAGCAAAACATTTGTGAGGTGAAATATGGCTGCCTCTTTTGTTGATAAGGCACGAATAACGGTAAAAGCCGGAAACGGCGGCAGCGGAGCCGTTGCATTCCACCGCGAGAAGTATGTCGCGGCGGGCGGTCCCGACGGCGGCGACGGCGGTAAGGGCGGAGATATTGTTTTTATCGTTGACGACAACATGTCAACGCTTATGGATTTTCGCTATAAGCGCAAGTATGTCGCCGGCACCGGTGCCGACGGTCAGGGCAAGCGCTGCTCCGGCAAGGACGGCGAAAGCCTTTATATCCGCGTGCCGCGCGGAACGCTTGTGCGCGATACCGAGACCGGCAGCATTATGCACGATATGTCCGACGGCAAGGATTATATTGCGGCCCGCGGCGGCAAGGGCGGCTGGGGCAATAAGCATTTTGCCACACCGACCAGGCAGGTCCCACGCTTTGCAAAGCCCGGTCTGCCCGGAGAAACGCACGATATAACGCTTGAGCTCAAGCTTCTTGCCGATGTCGGGCTCGTGGGCTTTCCCAATGTCGGCAAGTCCACCCTGCTGTCCGTAGTGAGCAAGGCTCATCCCAAGATAGCAAACTATCATTTTACAACGCTGTTTCCCAATCTCGGCGTTGTCTATGTCGACGAGGGGCGCTCGTTCGTTATGGCGGATATACCCGGCATAATCGAGGGCGCATCGGACGGTGCCGGTCTTGGGCACGATTTTCTGCGCCATATAGACCGCTGCCGGCTGCTCATCCACCTTGTCGATGTCTCCGGCTCCGAGGGCAGGGACCCCGTTGCGGATTTTGATGCCATAAACGCCGAGCTGAAGGAATACTCCGCCGACCTCGCCGCAAGACCGCAGATAGTTGCGGCAAACAAGTGCGACCTCTGTGGAGACGACAGAGAGAATATTGAACGGCTCAAGGCTCATGTTGAGGGACTCGGCTACGAGTTTTTCGAGATGAGCGCCGCAACTCACAGCGGAACACACGAGCTCGTCAGCATCGCGGATACAAGGCTGCGGGATCTTCCGCCTGTAATTCGCTTTGAAGCCGACTATGTACCGCCCGAGCCGGTCATCGACACCTCCGAGGCACTCACCATCGAGCGCTATGACGATGTGTGGGTCGTGGAGGGAGCGTGGCTCCAGCGCCTTATGAGCTCCGTAAACTTCTCGGATAACGAGAGCATGATGTACTTTGACCGCATGCTGCGCGATAACGGCGTGTATCAGCGCATGGAGGATATGGGTATTCAGGACGGTGATACCGTGAGCATCTATAACCTCGAATTTGAGTACCGCGATTAGTATATTATAATGTATAGAAAAGCGATGCCCTCAAACGCGGGCATCGCTTTTCTTTCTCTCATGCTTTGGCTTACTTCATGCCGTTCTCATATGCCTGGATCATCTTCTTGACCATCTGACCGCCGACGGAGCCGGCCTGACGGGCGGTGATGTCACCGTTGTAACCCTGCTTGAGGCTTACGCCGACTTCGTTGGCCGCTTCCATCTTGAACTTCTCCATTGCCTCGCGTGCCGCGGGTACAACAAGATGATTACTGGAATTGTTAGACATAGTTTTACATCTCCTTTTTTGTATTGGGTTCGGTTATCTGACCCGCTACTTATCATTGCCGTTTAACGCCTTTATATTCCCGCCTTCGATATGCAATTACTGCTAATATCGTTATACATACAAGATGTTGTGTCTTATTTTTTTTGCGGCACAAGTATTCAAAAATTTTGTAGATTTATGTGCTTATGTCTACTTGACAATTATTTTGAATGCTTGTAAAATATCATTGTATCTAAATCGTTACCTTTTTGTAATTTTCATCGTTCGGGTTATTTCGATGCACCTTAATGCTATACTGTTAAGCATAATGCGGGCATCCGAATCCCGTTTTTAAGCGGATCTGAGCGCCGCAGGCTTCGTTTTGCTCGATCAAGAGGCATCGGCCTTTCTCAACCGCAAAGCCTTGCCCGCAGCACCCGGCTCTCGCTTAAAAATCTCAGACCTCAGCCATTGGGTTTTTACTCTTTATCAAGGCAGAGGACGAGGGAATACCGGCGTATTTCAGGGACAATAACGCTGAGAAAGGGTAAAAAATCTTGGCTGAGGCGGAGTTCGGATACTCCCCCTTATGCTTAAGTCTGTCAGGAGTATTATTCGGATATGCGTAATGTTTTCAAAATCTTCAAACATGATTTGAAGCTGCTGTATAAGAATTTCTTTGCCTTTCTCATCATACTTGCCATTCTCGTGCTTCCGGCGCTGTACGCATGGTTCAATATCTATGCGTTCTGGGATCCCTACGGCAAGACCGACGGTCTCAAGATAGCCGTTGTCTCAAACGATAAGGACTATATGGATTCCGAAGGCAACATCGTGAACATGGGCAAAGCGCTCATATCCGAGCTTGAGGATGATGAAAATCTCGGCTTTGAGTTCCTCGACGATGCCGATAAGGCTATCGAGGGCGTTTACGCCGGCGATTACTACGCCGCCGTAGTTATCGAGCCCGACTTTACATATAATATGTACAATTTCCTCACCACCGATATGTACAGCCCGACAATAAAGTTCTACCAGAATGAAAAGACCAATGCCATCGCCGTAAAGGTCGTTGAGGCCGCCGGCGACAAGGTAAAGCAGGTAGTCAACGAAAAGTATATATCCACAGTGGTCGAAACTCTGTTTGACAAGCTCAATGCTTTCTCGGCCGATGTTCAGGGTGACTCCTCCGCCGAAATGCTGAAAAACACGCTGACCAAGATAAATAATAACCTTATCAGCTACAACACGACCATTGACTATTTCATTTCCGCTAACAACGCGCTCATTGATACCCTGCAGCGCACAAACAATACTCTCAACTACTCGATCTACCTCATCGGCAACGAACGCGTCAATATTTCCGACCAAATAGTTTACATTGAAGACACCAAGGAAGATCTCGCGCTCATAAACGAGGAGGTCAACCGCCTGCTGCTCGGTCTTCAGGACTCGGTGAATGAGGCAATATATAAGCTCGACAGGCTCTATAACGGCAACACCGACGATGCGGAGGCTGCAAAGGAGGCACTGGCAGAGCTTGAAAAGCAGTATCAGGAGCTTATTGATTACCTCACTCACTCCGGTCTTTCCAACTCCGAGATAGAGGACGCAATGACTGCGCTCAACAAGCTCACGGACAAGATATCCAGTCTGCGCGAAAAGCTGGGTCTGAACAATCCCACCAACGCAAAGCAGATAAATGTGCTTGCATCCCATAACAAAAGTGCAATCGCCGAGCTGAAAACCGATTTTGAGACCGTAGCGGTCCCCGCTGTCTACGAGGCCGTCACCGGTTATGATTACAACGACCTGAGCGATCCCTCCGCAACTCCGCAGTCTATGGAATCCCTCGTTTCGTTTATGGCTGACGATACGAATGACCGCATAGTCAGTATTCAGAATAACCTCAGCGTTGCGCAGAGCACGAGTGATCCGGAGGTTCGCAGGGAGGCTCTCGAATCTGCCCGCACCGACACGCGCATAGTCGAGCAGGAGCTGTCCGCTCTCGGAACGACCATGGAGGCGGTCAGCACCGCAAGCAATACCCCCGACACCGTTTCAGGCTCCATAGACTCTGCCACGGGTGATGTTAAGGACGCCGGAGATATTCTCGACGATATTCTCAGCGGAAACCGCGACATTGACCTTATCCGTGATCTCCAGCTTATAAGCGACACCTTGGGCACCGTCAGGGTCACTCTCATCGAGACCGTGTACCCCATGCTCAACAATATGCTTGACAATCTTCAGGACAGTCTGGGCGAGGTGTCCTCCACCCTGCTCGATCTCAGCGGCATACTCGGAAAGACCACTCCGATAGTCAGCGAGCTCGGCAGCACATTCGGTGCCGTGAACAACGCCCTCATTCAGGTGAAGGATCTGCTCACCTCTTACAGCACCCGCATCACCGAATTTATCGACCTTCTTGACGGCAATCCCGAAAACGGAACGCTTCAGAATGTCTTTGATTTCCTTGATGTTGACCCCGAAAGCATAGGTGCTTTCCTCTCAAGTCCCGTTTCCATGCGCAGCGAGTCGATATACCCCGTCGAGTCCTACGGTGCGGCTATGACCCCGTTCTACACGATGCTCGCGATTTGGGTCGGCTGCGTTATCATAAACGCCATTATCCACTGCGATGCTCCCATAGAGGTAGCCGGTGCGACGGCAACGCAGCGTTTCTTCGGCAGATATCTGCTGTTCTTCCTGCTCAGCCAGATACAGATGCTCGTAACGATGCTCGGCAACCTCATCATCCTCGGTGTCGACTGTATGCACCCGGGACTGCTGCTGCTATCAGGCTTCGTGACCTCGCTTGCATGCTCGATGCTGGCTTACGCCTTTGCGGTGGCCTTCGGAAATATCGGCAGAGCACTGATAGTCGTTATCCTCATAATCCAGATAGCCGGCTCGGGCGGCTCCTACCCCATCGAGCTGCTGCCGAACTTCTTCCAGCAGGTGTATCTGTTCTTCCCCTTCCCCTACGCCATAAACGCCATGCGCGAGGCTATAGCCGGACTGTATCAGAATCAGTACCTCATATATCTGCTTCAGCTTATGCTGTTCTTTGTTGTAGGTCTGCTTATCGGCATTTTCGCCCGCCGCTCGCTCTCCGGACTTAACAAATACATGAACGAGCAGCTTGAAAAGACCGAAATGATGTAAGGATCACAGGAGTATCATTATGGGTAATCAATACGAAAAAAAGTATAATGACCTCATGGAATGCCTGAGACAGATGCACGAGCGGAACACCAAGCGCACGCGCACGGCCTTGAGGAGTCTGCTGATCATTCCGACGATCTTCCTTGTGATGCTGTTTTTCACAAACAGCTCAAAGACGATCTTCCTCGTGCTGTGGATAGTTTCAATGTTCATAATCGCGTCGGTGCTGATCGTCATTGAGTATCAGGATTTCACGCTTCGGAAAATGATAGCCGGTATTGATGACGGCGAGACCGCCGAGGCCGCGGACTTTTCCGGGCAGGAGCAGAAATTCGAGTATGATAACTACGATGAGGCTCCCGCCGAAGCCGAAGATAAATGATGCCAAACTCTCACGAAAGATGATGTAATGCGATGAATAAACTTAAGAACACAACTTCAAACATCTTCTCCGTAATCCGTTCTGATGTCAAGCGTCTGAGCAGGAGCGTTGTGGCAGTCGTCTGCGTCTTTGGTCTGGCTCTCATCCCCTGCCTGTACGCTTGGTTCAACATCATGTCCAACTGGGATCCCTACACGCCCAGCTCAACTCAGAATCTCAAGATTGCGGTCGCCAGCGAGGACACCGGCACCACATTCATGGGAATGGATCTGAATGTCGGCAATATTATCATTGAAAAGCTCAAGAGCAATGACCAGATCGACTGGCAGTTCCCCGATTCCGCTCAGGCGGTGGTAGACGGGCTCTACAGCGGTGATTACTACGCCGGTCTCGTTATCCCCTCCGACTTCAGCTCGGCGATGCTCGGCTTCACGGACGGAGAATTTGAGAGCCCCGAGATCATATACTATGACAACCAGAAGCTCAACGCCGTTGCCTCGCGCGTTACCGACCGTGCGCAGAGCATAGTTAAAGATCAGGTAAACAGTATATTCGTTGCCACTCTTGTTGAGGAAATGTCCAGCTTCACCTCCGTCTTTTCCGGAATGGGTGTAAATGCAAAGAGCACTCTCGACAGTCTCGACGAAGATCTTGAGAACATAAAATCCGACCTGCGTACCTATGTTTCCATCATGGACTCCATGGCCGCCGTTACGCAGTCTGCGGCGAATGTAGCAAATATGGCCAACAGCCTGCTTCCCGACATTGTAAATATGCTCAGCAACAGCCGCAGCAGCATCGCCAACATGCAGGACCGCCTTGCAACAAGCAAGGAGGATGTCATCTATGCTGCCGATGCCATAAGAAACAGCTCAGAGCAGCTCCGCAACACCATTGAGCGCCTGGATAATGCTACAGGCGGCGACCCTGCCGGTGCCGGCAGCTCCTATGTCGACTGGGACGCCATATACGGCGAGGGCGGCATAAACGAGTACGAGGGCGAGATACTCGACGATCTGTATTACGATGTCAACAAGCAGCTCCATGAGAGCGTTATCCGCTTTGACGACATTCTCCAGCAGACGAACATCGACAGCAATCTCGTAAACTCCATGACAACGCTCCAGTCGTCTCTGGAAAACCTCGATTCCCTGCTTGCGCAGATCCAGTCCGATGTTGACGGTCAGGCCTACACTCTCCAGCAGCTTGCAGCGGCTCTCAATTCCTGCACCCAGAGTATAAACGGTACACGCGAGGTCATGAGCAACATGCTTCAGCTCGTCACAACGGTTCAGGAAAATGTCAACGACCTGCGGTCAAGCGAGAGCATTTCCAATATTCTCGACCTTATGCAGAACGATGTTGCAAGCCTTGTAGAGTACCTCTCCTCCCCCGCGAACCTTGAGATCGTCAGGGTATACGCTCTTGACCATTTCGGCTCCGGCATGGCTCCGTTCTACACGGTGCTTGCAATCTGGGCGAGTGCTCTGCTGAGCGTAAGCCTGATGCACCCGCACATAAAGCGCAGAGACGAGTTCCCGAACCTTACTACAAGGCAGGCATACCTCGGACGGTACTTTGTCTTCTTTGCGATAGGTCAGCTCACCGCGCTCATGACGGTGCTCGGAAACCTGTATTACATAGGCATTCAGTGCTACAATCCGTTCCTGTTCTGGCTGGCTGCGGCAATGACGAGCCTTGTCGCAACGCTTATAAACTACGGCTTCGTGTTCGCTCTCGGCAGCACGGGCGAGGCGCTTTCGATCATCACTCTGGTAATTCAGGTTGCGGGCTCGGGCGGCACCTACCCCATAGAGATGCTGCCGCGGTTCTTCCAGGTGCTCTACGGCGTCATGCCGTTTAAGTACTCAATGAACGCAATGCGCGAGACGATAGCAGGCAGCTACGACGGCACATATATCAAGTGCATCCTCGTTCTGCTGCTGATGGCAGCCGTCGCCGTTCCGCTCGGACTGCTTCTGCACACCGTCTGCAAGCCCTACCTCAAGCGTTCCAACGCGAGCAAGGCAAAAACCGGCGGTCTCATGCACGAAAGCTGATACAAATTTGATATGAAAACGCACCGCAGAGGTTTCTGCGGTGCGTTTGTTTGTTTGGATTGTTTACTTACTCGCCCTGTACAGGAAGGTGACGACCTGAGCGCGGGTGCAGGTATCGTTCGGCGAGGAGCATCCGCCGCCGGTACCGTTCATGCCGTCGTTTAAGTCGCCAGTGCCTAAATTATAGGCATATAAGGATTTAGTATCCACGTATCAATGATATGGCATAATATATTATACACAGCGACAATCCTATGAGCGGCAAAGCGGATAAACGGATTCCTAATTTAATTTTCCTCTTTGCATCTTCAAGCTCGGCTAGCTCTTTAACATTTGTAGTAGTAACTTCGGGTTCATTTAAGTGGCTTTGTTTTACCCAAATAATTATTGAAAAAATTATTCCTATACCAAACATCAGGATAGCCGCAGCTATGCCCAAATTTCTAATTGTTGTTGCTTGCGAATAGAACTCATGAATCGATAAATAATCTTGCGAGCTTTCGTTTATTTTCTCCTCACAACGGATTCTTGAAAAGTTATTTGTTGGGCAACCGCACTCGGGACAAACTACAGCTTCATTATTGATTTCCTTTCCACATTTTTGGCAAAACATTTTTCTCCTCCTTAAATTCCGCGCTGCTATCATAAAGCATACCTTTTGAGAGTCAGCAAATTCATCTGATTTTGACGGATAAAAAATGAAAAATTTGATAAGATGAACATATTATTGCTGAAATTTGCGATAGTATATTGCTATTTTGCCGGTTTTCTGTTATCATAATGATAGAAAAGCGCAGCTCTCAAAAGGTATACCTTTTGAGAGTATTTTTTTAATTTTTTTGCAAAAGGCTATTGACAAATATGTAATTCGGAGCTACAATACTACCAACCTACTAAGTTAGTAGTATTTATTTGAACCGAGGTTGTTCATATGAACGAATATATGGTTTTCCGATGTCGGGCATGATCTTTCCGGACAATAAAGACAAAATTATAATTTAAAGGAGATAATATCATGTCTAATATATACACTTCCGCAGATCAGCTTATCGGCAGGACTCCACTTCTGGAGCTGACTCACATTGAAAAGAAATTCGATCTCAAAGCAAAGATACTCGCAAAGCTTGAGTACTTTAACCCCGCCGGCTCCGTCAAGGACAGAATCGCAAAGGCAATGATCGACGATGCCGAGGCAAAGGGGCTCCTGAATGCCGACTCCGTTATAATCGAGCCCACCAGCGGCAACACCGGCATAGGTCTTGCATCCGTTGCAGCCGCAAGAGGCTACCGCATTATAATCGTCATGCCGGAGACCATGAGCGTTGAGCGCAGGCAGCTTATGAAGGCATACGGCGCGGAGCTCGTCCTCACCGAGGGCTCTAAGGGCATGAAGGGCGCGATCGCAAAGGCCGATGAGCTTGCCAAGGAGATACCCAGCAGCTTTATCCCCGGTCAGTTTGTAAACTCCGCAAACCCCAAGGCGCATTTTGAGACCACCGGTCCCGAGATCTTCGCGGACACCAACGGCGATGTCGATATATTCGTGGCAGGCGTCGGCACCGGCGGCACCGTTACCGGTGTCGGTCAATACCTCAAGAGCAAGAAGCCCGAGGTCAAGGTCGTTGCCGTTGAGCCCAAGAGCTCTGCTGTGCTCTCCACCGGCGTTGCAGGCTCGCACAAAATTCAGGGCATCGGCGCCGGCTTTGTTCCCGATGTGCTCGATACCGGCATATACGACGAGATAATCCCCGTCGAGAACGACGATGCATTCTCCACCGGAAAGCTTATAGGCAAGAGCGAGGGCGTTCTGGTCGGCATATCCTCCGGCGCTGCCGTATGGGCTGCGATCGAGCTTGCAAAGCGCCCTGAGAACGCAGGCAAAACCATAGTAGCGCTCCTGCCTGACACCGGTGACCGCTACCTCTCCACCCCGCTGTTCGCAGACTGATCTGATTATAAGGAGGACCTTTCCATGATTCCCACCAAAGAAGATGCTCTTGAGCTACTCAAAAAATATAACTCCGATCCCTTCCATATCAAGCACGGACTTATTGTCTCCGGCGTTATGGAGTACTTTGCAAACAAGCTCGGTTACGCCGGCGAAGCGGACTTCTGGAGCGTCGTCGGGCTGCTGCACGACCTCGACTTTGAGCTGTATCCGGAGCAGCACTGCATAAAAAGTCAGGAGCTCATGCGCGAGGAGGGGCTTGACGAGCGGCTCATCCATGCGACCGCCAGCCACGGCTACGCGATAACCGTGGACATTGAGCCCGAGCACCTCATGGAAAAGGTCCTCTACGCAACTGACGAGCTTACGGGGCTCATCGGTGCCGTGGCGATAATGCGTCCGTCAAAAAGCGTTGACGATCTTGAGCTCAAATCCGTCAAAAAGAAGTACAAGAGCGCCAATTTTGCGGCGGGCTGTTCGCGCGAAGTCATACAGCGCGGCGCAGATATGCTCGGCTGGAGCCTTGATGAGCTCATAAGCGAGACGATACTCGCAATGCGCGCGACTCCGGCGGCGACATGGGCGGACGAATGAAAATTTTAGCTGCAATGAGCGGCGGCGTTGATTCCAGCGTCACCGCAAAGCTTTTGCGCGATGCCGGAAACGAGTGCATAGGCTGCACGATGCGGCTGTATGACAACTGCGACGCCGGAATACCAAGGGCTCACACCTGCTGCTCGCTGAATGATGTTGAGGATGCGCGCAGCGTTGCATTTTCGCTCGGCATGCGCTACTATGTGTTCAATTTCACCGATGATTTCCGCGAAAAGGTCATAAAAAAATTTGCCGCCTGCTACCTCAACGGGCAAACGCCAAATCCTTGCATCGACTGCAATCGTTATATAAAATTCGATAAGCTCTTTGAGCGTGCACAGGTGCTCGGCTGCGACTGCATTTCAACCGGTCATTACGCCCGCATAGAGAAAACAGGCGGCAAATTTGTCCTTAAAAAGGCTCTCGACGAGACCAAGGATCAGAGCTATGTGCTCTACTCCATGACGCAGGAGCAGCTTGCGCACACGCTCTTCCCTCTCGGCTCGCTCACCAAGGCTCAGGTGCGCGGTGCTGCCGGTGCCGCAGGCTTTATAAACGCTCAAAAGCCAGACAGTCAGGACATATGCTTTGTACCCGACGGTGACTACGCTGCACTTATACGCCGCCAGACAGGGTGTGAGCTGCCATCCGGTGACTTCATCGACCTCAGTGGCAATGTTTTGGGACGGCACCGCGGTATTGCATGCTACACTATCGGACAGCATCGCGGGCTCGGTCTTTCGTTTCCGGAGCGGCGGTATGTCTGTGGCATAGATGCCGAGCGCAACACCGTGACTCTCGGAACGGAGGATGATCTGTACGGCAGACTCCTCACCGTTTGTGACTGTAACTGGATATCCGGCTGTACTCCGGATAATCCGGTGCGGTGCAGAGTGAAAATACGCTACCGTCAGTCCGAGCGGCCCGCCGTGGTAACTCCGATGCGGGACGGTCGGGCGCTTGTTGAGTTCGACGAGGCGCAGCGCGCGATAACCCCCGGGCAGGCTGCCGTTTTTTATTATGGAGATATCGTGCTCGGCGGCGGTGTTATCGAGGCTCAGATCACATAATCGCCGCCCTGCTGCTTATGCATAAGATCGGCAAGCGTTATGCCGGTAAAGTAATTGCGCGTGAGCTCATAATATCCCTCCCACACGGGGAGCGTCCTGCACTCGGCGGCGCGGCGGCATACCGGCGCGTTGCTTTGAAGGCACGACACGGGCGCAAGATCGCCTTCCGCGAGCTGAAGTATCTCCCACAGCGTGTACCGATCGGGTGAACGGTTCAGGCGATAGCCTCCGCCGATGCCGTGAACGCTGTCTATAAGCCCGGCAGCCTTGAGCGAGGGCATGATCCTCTCTATATATTTCAGCGAAATTTCCTGCCGTGCCGCAACCTCCTTCATGGGGATGTAGCTGCCGTTATCGTGCTCGGCAAGGTCGAGCAGTATGCGTATGGCATAGCGTCCTTTTGTAGATATCATGCTTTTCACCTCATCTCTATTATACAACCAATCCGGTAGGTAAATCAATATTAATTTCTGAATGTAAAAAAGGACAGCCATTGGGCTGTCCTTAAATCAGACTATTCTGCTTTTAAATAAATCCGCGATTTACTTCTTTGCAAGGCCCTTCTGACGAGCATACTCTGCTGCGCCGAGTGCGCCC
>CAVGWF010000079.1:0-8581 GCA_963632825.1 Escherichia coli
GCTGACGGTAGACCTTCTGTACCTCCTGAATGATATAGGTACGCACGCCGGGACGACCGTACTTATCATCGTCTATGCCGCGGATGCGCAGAACATCATGCGGGCTGAGCGCACCGCTGGTGAGCTCCTGACCCTTGTCGACATGGTCGCCGTTCTTGACGAGTATACCCGCCGAGTGAGGCACGGTATAGACCTTGGTCTCGCCCTCCTCCTCGCTGATAACGCTTATCGCAAACAGAGCGCCCTTCTTGGTCTCCTCGATAGAAACATTGCCGGATATCTCGGACAGGACAGCCATCTTCTTGGGCTTGCGTGCCTCAAACAGCTCCTCGACACGGGGAAGACCCTGCGTGATATCGTCGCCTGCAACACCACCGGTGTGGAAGGTACGCATAGTAAGCTGAGTGCCGGGCTCGCCGATGGACTGTGCCGCTATAACGCCGACCGCCTCGCCCGCGCTTACCGGCTGACCGATGGCAAGGTTTATACCATAGCACTTTGCGCACACACCGGTGCGTGCCTCACAGGACAGAACGCTGCGGATGAGAACGCGCTCGATGCCATGTGCCTCGAGAACATCGGCATCGGCGGGCATGAGCATATGGTCGGTATCAAACAGCACCTCGCCGGTCTGCGGATCGCAGATGGGAACGGCGGGGAATCTGCCGTGAATGCTGATGCCGAACGACTGAACGAGCTGTCCCTTCTCGTACACGGCCGATGCCCATACGCCGTCGTGAGTGCCGCAGTCGGACTCTCTGATAATAACATCCTGACAGACATCGACCATTCGGCGGGTAAGGTATCCGGAGTCGGCGGTACGAAGTGCAGTATCGGCAAGGCCCTTACGCGCACCTCGGGAGGAGATGAAGTACTCCAGAACGCTCAGACCTTCACGGAAGTTTGCCTTGATCGGGATCTCGATGGTCTTACCGGAGGTGTTGGCCATAAGGCCGCGCATACCGGCAAGCTGACGGATCTGGTTCATGGAGCCACGGGCGCCGGAGTTTGCCATCATGTAGATGGGGTTGTAGGTGTCGAGACAGTTCTGCAGCGCGCTGGTGACATCCTTAGTTGTCTTTTCCCACTCGGAGACGACAAGGCGATAGCGCTCGTCATCGGTGATAAAGCCGCGCTTGAACTGACGCTCAATGGCGACGACCTTGCTCTCGGTCTCGCTTATCAGGGTCTTCTTCGCCTCGGGGACGGTCATATCGGCGATGGAGATCGTGATAGCGCCCTTGGTCGAATACTTATAGCCCATTGCCTTGATGCCGTCGAGCACCTCGGCGGAAATGGTGAAATCATGCTTTTTGATGCAGCGGTCGATGATGTCGCCGAGCTGCTTTTTACCGACCTGGAAGCCGATCTCGTGATCAAATGCATGCTCGGGATCGGTGCGGTCGACATATCCGAGATCCTGCGGGATCTTTTCATTGAAGATGATCCTGCCGACGGTGCTCTCGATGAGCTTGCTCTTTTCAACGCCGTCAAAGGTCTTGGTAACGCGGACGAGGATGGGAGCGTGCAGTCCGACATTGCCCTGACTGTACGCCATGACCGCCTCGTTGGGGTCGCGGTATATCAGCAGCGGCTTATAGGCGGGAGCCTTGCCGCCCGCGGCGACAGCCTTCTCCTCTGCCGCGAGGAAATCGTCTGCATCGACGATTTCTTCTTTCGGAAGCTCGGTATCGCCCGGATCCGTCACGAATACATTCTCAGCGCCCTTCTCTGCCTTGCCCATGCGCTTCATGGTAAGATAGTAGGAGCCGAGGATCATATCCTGAGTAGGAACGGTGACGGGGTGTCCGTCCTGAGGACGCAGGAGGTTATTCGCCGAAAGCATGAGTATTCTCGCCTCAGCCTGAGCCTCTGCCGACAGGGGAACATGGATAGCCATCTGGTCGCCGTCGAAGTCGGCGTTATATGCGGTACATACGAGCGGATGGAGCTTGAGCGCCCTGCCCTCTACGAGGATAGGCTCAAACGCCTGAATGCCGAGGCGGTGCAGCGTAGGCGCACGGTTCAGGAGCACCGGATGCTCCTTGATGACGACCTCAAGCGCGTCCCATACCTCGGTACGCTGCTTATCGACCATCTTTTTCGCGGATTTGATGTTATTCGCAATGCCGTCCTCAACGAGCTTTTTCATGACGAATGGGCGGAACAGCTCTATAGCCATTTCCTTGGGAACGCCGCACTGGTAGATCTTGAGGTCAGGACCTACGACGATAACGCTTCGGCCGGAGTAGTCAACGCGCTTGCCCAGAAGGTTCTGGCGGAAGCGTCCCTGCTTGCCCTTGAGCATATCCGACAGCGACTTGAGCGCACGGGAGTTTGCGCCGGTGACGGCTCTTCCGCGGCGGCCATTGTCGATAAGTGCGTCAACGGCTTCCTGAAGCATACGCTTCTCGTTGCGCACGATGATATCGGGCGCGTTGAGCTGGATAAGCCTCTTCAGACGGTTATTGCGGTTTATAACGCGGCGGTACAGGTCGTTGAGGTCGCTCGTTGCAAAGCGGCCGCCGTCGAGCTGGACCATGGGGCGGATCTCGGGCGGGATGACCGGCAGAATGTCGATTATCATCCACTCGGGCTTATTGCCGCTCTGACGGAATGCCTCGACGACCTCAAGGCGCTTTACGAGCTTTGCCTTCTTCTGACCGGAGGCGTTTGCAAGCTCTTCCTTGAGTTGGGCGGAGAGCTGCTCACAGTCGATCTGCTGAAGGAGCTTCTTTATCGCCTCGGCACCCATGCCGGCGTCGAAATCGTCCTCGTACTTCTCGCGCATATCGCGGTACTCTTTCTCGGTGAGTATCTGGCACTTCTCCAGCGGAGTGAAGCCGGGATCGGTCACTATATAATTTGCAAAGTACAAAACCTTTTCGAGCACTCTCGGAGTGAGGTCGAGAAGCAGTCCCATACGGCTGGGTATGCCCTTGAAGTACCAGATATGCGATACGGGGGCGGCAAGCTCTATGTGACCCATGCGCTCACGGCGCACCTTGCTTTTTGTTACCTCAACGCCGCAGCGGTCGCAGACCTTGCCCTTGTAGCTGATCTTCTTGTACTTGCCGCAGTGGCACTCCCAGTCCTTGGTCGGTCCGAATATTCTTTCGCAGAAAAGGCCGTCGCGCTCGGGCTTGAGGGTGCGGTAGTTGATGGTCTCGGGCTTGGTCACTTCGCCGGAGGACCACGAAAGGATCATTTCAGGGGAGGCAATGCCTATTTTTATGGCGTCAAACGGTGTAAAGCTCATTATTATTCATCCTCCTCACTGTAATCATCATCCGACAGGAAGCCGAAATCATCGTCATCGGACTCGGGAATATCCTCAATGGAATAGCCCTCGGCCTCGATGTCATCGTCATCGGACATTGTGTCATACATTTCATCCTTCATTTTAGGGATGAATTCATCCTCGTCATCATCCTTGAGCTCAATCTCCTGACCGTCCTTATCCAGAACGCGGATATCAAGGCACAGCGACTGCAGCTCCTTGACAAGGACCTTGAACGACTCGGGAACACCGGGCTGCGGGATGTTGTTGCCCTTAACGATGCTCTCATAGGTGCGCACACGACCGGTGACATCGTCGGACTTGACGGTGAGTATCTCCTGCAGAGTATAGGCGGCACCATATGCCTCAAGAGCCCAGACCTCCATTTCGCCGAAGCGCTGTCCGCCGAACTGCGCCTTGCCGCCGAGCGGCTGCTGAGTAACAAGGCTGTAGGGTCCCGTGCTGCGGGCATGGATCTTATCATCGACCAGATGGTGGAGCTTCAGGAAGTATACCCAGCCGACGGTGACATCGTTGTCAAACTTTTCGCCGGTGCGTCCGTCATACAGGACGCTCTTGCCGTCCTCACGCAGACCTGCCTGACGCAGGGTCTCGCGGATGGTTACCTCGTTTGCGCCGTTGAAGATAGGCGTTGCTACCTTCCAGCCCAAGGCCTGAGCGGCATAGCCGAGGTGAACCTCGAGCACCTGACCGATATTCATACGGGACGGAACGCCCAGAGGATTAAGAACTATATCAAGCGGGGTGCCGTCGGGCAGATACGGCATATCCTCGCGCGGGAGAATGCGGGAGACAACGCCCTTATTGCCGTGGCGTCCAGCCATCTTATCGCCGACGGAGATCTTACGCTTCTGGGCGATATAAACGCGCACGACCTGATTTACGCCGGGGCTCATCTCGTCGCCGTTTTCACGGGTAAATACCTTTACATCGACAATTATGCCGCTCTCGCCGTGAGGCACCTTGAGCGAGGTATCGCGCACCTCTCTCGCCTTCTCGCCGAATATGGCGCGCAGCAGCCTCTCCTCTGCGGTGAGGTCGGTTTCGCCCTTCGGCGTGACCTTGCCGACGAGTATATCGCCTGCACGGACCTCGGCGCCTACGGTGATTATGCCGCGCTCGTCGAGGTACTTGAGAGCATCGTCGCCGACGCCGGGTATGTCGCGGGTTATCTCCTCGGGTCCGAGCTTGGTATCGCGTGCGTCGCACTCGTATTCCTCAACATGGATGGAGGTGAAAACATCCTCCATGACAAGGCGCTCGTTGATGAGGATGGCGTCCTCGTAGTTATAGCCTTCCCATGTCATAAAGCCGACGAGCACATTCTTGCCGAGAGATATCTCGCCCTGACTGGTGCTCGGACCGTCGGCAATGACATCGCCCTCGTGCACGCGCTCGCCGAGGGACACGATGGGTCTCTGGTTTACGCAGGTACCCTGGTTGGAACGGGCAAACTTTATGAGCTTGTAGTCCTTGATATCGCCGCTGTCATACTTGACGGTGACATTCTGCGCATCGGAGCGGACGACCTCGCCGTCGCCCTCAGCAAGGACGACAACGCCGGAGTCCACGGCACACTTGTGCTCTATGCCGGTGGCGACGATAGGAGCCTGCGTTACCATGAGCGGAACTGCCTGACGCTGCATGTTCGCGCCCATCAGAGCACGGTTTGCGTCGTCATTTTCAAGGAACGGTATCATCGCGGTAGCGATGGAGACCATCATGCGGGGGCTGATGTCGATATAATCGACTCTCTCGCGGTCAACCTCGATTATCTCATCGCGGTGACGGCAGGTTATACGGCTGTTGATGAGACAGCCGTTTTCGTCACGCGGCTCGGTGGCAGGCGCGACAATGTAATTATCCTCCATGTCGGCGGTCAGGTAATCCACCTGATCGGTGACGCGGCAGGTGCCCTTCTCGACCTTCTGGAACGGTGCGACAAGGAACCCGTACTCGTTGGCTCTTGCGTAGGAGGCAAGGTAAGATATAAGTCCGATGTTAGGACCCTCCGGAGTCTCTATCGGGCAGAGGCGTCCATAGTGGCTGTAGTGAACATCGCGGACATCGAACGACGCTCTCTCACGGCTCAGACCGCCGGGTCCGAGTGCCGACATACGGCGCTTATGAGTGAGCTCGGACAGCGGGTTCGTCTGATCCATGAACTGCGACAGCGGGCTCGAACCGAAAAATTCCTTTATAGCCGCCGTTACGGGGCGGATATTTATGAGGCTCTGCGGGGTGACGATATCGAGATCCTGAAGCGTCATGCGCTCGCGGATAACGCGCTCCATACGGGAAAAGCCGATGCGGAACTGGTTTTGAAGAAGCTCGCCGACACAGCGCACGCGGCGGTTGCCGAGGTGGTCAATGTCATCCTTCTCACCGATGCCGTATGCAAGGCAGTTGAGGTAGTTTACGGATGCAAACATATCGTCAACAACGATATGCTTCGGAATAAGGACATCTATATTCTCAAGGATCGCTTCCTTGAGCGCATCGCCGGAATACTGCTCCATGAGGCTCTTGAGAACGATGCCGCGCACCTTCTCCTTGATTCCGAGCTCCTCGGGATCTATATCCGTCATGCTCTGAAGCGGCACCATACCGTTTGAAAACACCCTGACGGTCTTGCCGTCAATGTCGAGGTATACCTCGATGACGCCGGCAGCGTCGATCTTATCGGCCATATCGCGGGACACGGTCTCCCCCGCATCGGCGATTATCTCACCCGTGGAGGGATCGGCGACGGGCATTGCAAGCTTAAAGCCGTTTATTCTGCCGCGCAGCGCCAGCTTTTTATTAAACTTATAGCGTCCGACATTGGAAATGTCATAGCGGCGGTGATCGAAGAACAGCCCCTCAAGCAGTGTCTCGGCGCTTTCGACCGTCGGAGGATCGCCGGGGCGCAGCTTGCGGTAGATCTCCATCAGGCACTCGTCGCGGCCGGTGGTGGTGTCCTTGTCAATGGTGGCGTTTATGCGCTCATCATCGCCGAAGATCTCCTTCAGGCGCTCGTTAGTGACGGCGCCGACGATGGGATCGGGAGTGCACGACAGCCATGTCTCGGGTCTTGTCTCATCATACTTGCCCATTGCCTTGAGGAACCATGTGATGGGCAGCTTGCGGTTTTTATCTATGCGAACATAGAATGTGTCGTTTGCGTCGGTCTCGTACTCAAGCCATGCGCCGTGATACGGTATGACCGTTGCGGCATAAAGGCTTGTCATGCTGCGGTCTGTGGTCTTATCGTAATACACGCCCGGGCTGCGGACGATCTGGGAAACGATAACACGCTCGGCGCCGTTTATTATGAATGTTCCGCCGGCTGTCATGAGCGGGAAGTCGCCCATGAATATTTCCTGCTCCTTGATCTCCTCGGTCTCAAGATTGCGCAGGCGCACACTGACCTTCAGGGGCGCTGCATATGTTGCATCGCGTGCTTTGCACTCCTCCTCGGTGTACTTGGGCTTCTCGTCCATGGAATAGTCCACGAAGCTCAGCTCAAGGTTTCCGGAATAGTCGGTAACGGCGTCGGTATCCCTGAACACCTCGCGCAGGCCGGTCTCCAAGAACCATTTGTAGCTCTTCTTCTGGATCTCCAGCAGATTGGGCATATCCTGGATCTCTTCATACCGTGCAAAGCTCTTTCTGAGAGTTTTGCCGTAGAGAACATCTTTTGGCATTGGCACACACTCCTTAATCGCGTTTTGAAACACCCGGCGCAGTTGTAGATTTCGCTCCGACCGGTGTTGTATTTACGGTTGGTTGATGTTATATTGTGACTGTAGACAATGGGGTGTCTGTCATTTCACCACAAGATAACATAGCAAGTTATTCTATCATTGTGCTTATGAATATGTCAAGGATTTTTTGTGAAAATCGGGTTTTTCGGCGGTTGGTATAGCTATCTGCCGGTTTTTTTCTGTCTTACGGAGGAACTATGGAGCTGTTTACTGTCGTTTCAATGGCTTTGATACTCGTTTTTGCGCTGCTGCTCCTGCGGCGCGAGGGGCTTTTGTACAGCAATAAAGCCGCAATAGCAGCGATCATTCTGACCGCTGCCGCGCTTGCCGTCAGAGAGTGGCTATTCCCGCACGAAAGCGGCGACTACTTAAATTTCCTGCATCCGTGGACGGAGTTTTTCCGCGATAACGGCGGCTTTAAGGCACTGGCGTTCTTCCCGGGGAATTATAACCCTCCTTATATGTATTTTCTCGCCGCATTCTCGTACCTCGGTATAAACGAGCTATACCTTATAAAGGTGCTCTCCATTCTGTTCGATGTGCTTCTTGCATGGAGCTGCGTTAAGCTGCTTTCGATATACACCGAGTCAAAGCCGAGGCTGCTCGCCGTGTTTTTCGTTATCCTGTTCCTGCCTACCGTTGTTTCAAACAGCGCATACTGGGGACAGTGCGACAGCATATACACATTTTTCGGCATCTGCGCTCTCTATCTCGGTCTGCGCGGAAAAGGCATTGGGTCAATGGTATCGCTCGCGGCGTGTCTGGCATTTAAATTGCAGGCGGTGTTCATCATCCCCGTGTTTTTCATCCTGCTTCTCGCCAAAAAGATAAAATGGCGGCATCTTCTTGTATTCCCCGCCGCATATGCGGCGTTTCTGCTGCCGGCAGTCATCATGGGTGCGCCGTTTTGGGATATGCTCACGCTGTATTTCAGCCAGGCAAGCAGCGTCGGTGATGCAATGAACTACAATGCTCCGTCGCTCACAGCGATGTTTACATGGGGTGAGGACACCGCCGGGAGCGCAAAAATGCTCATTATCGCGGCGTTTATACTCGTTGCGGCAGTCTATGCCGCGGCAGTGCTGTATATAAAAAAGCTCGATGACCGCGTCATTCTCGGCTTTGCGCTGATTCTGGCCATAGGCATCCCCTACCTCCTGCCGCATATGCACGACCGTTATTTTTATGCTGCCGGTATGCTCGCCGTGGTGCTTGCCATGACCGACCTTCGTTTTTCGTTCGCCGCGGTATTTGCGGAAATGGCATCTGTCAATGTGTACCACGCCTACCTCGTTGACCCTGCGAATAAAGTGTATTACTACTTTCATCCGCGCATCGGTGCCGAGCTCATGCTCGCCGCGCTGCTGCTTTCGGTCGCGTATACGGTGGTTTATATCCGGAAAAGCAGAAAAACCGAAATTAGCTATTGACATTCTCGTTTTCTCTGCTATAATAACTCTTGCCCTTGAGAAGGGATATGCGAGAGTGCTGGAACAGGTAGACAGGCACGTTTGAGGGGCGTGTGTCAACCGAC
>CAVGWF010000080.1:0-45980 GCA_963632825.1 Escherichia coli
ACGACCGCGACAACAGCGACAGTGCGCGAAAGCTGCAGCTTGGGCGCAAATGGCAAGCGCAGTGTGGACAGAATTATCGCTACTTCATGGTGTTCAAGAACCGTGATTTCGGTATTGATGGCGCATATACGCTGGATCAGTTTGTGGCGATTATGAGGGAGTTATAACATATTAATTTGAGGCAGGCACTGTTGAGCAGCAAATATAAGTATCTCGAGTGCGTCAAGTCTTGGCAATTGAGTAAAAGGTGTTCTTGATAAAATAAACCCGATTTCATAAAAGCCTGAAGAAATGGAGCGATGCTCTTCTTATTGTTCAGAAAGGGAAAACATAATGAAGCAGTTTCTATACTTAGATACAGACATTGTAAATTCTATTATTGCACAATCGGAAAAGGGCCTTATACAGGAACAATCTGAAGAAAGTGAAAATGATAAGAAAAAAAGCTTGCGCGTCAGCGGAGGTGCAGATGGTTCCGTGACAACAGGAGGCTCTTTTCTTAAATTAGCAAAAGCAGAAGTCAACCTCTCTTTGTCCGGAGAGTTGGGAAGAGAATATGTTTCTACAGCAACGTCTAAAGAGATTATATCCAAAGTTCTTCATGACGCTGCATTTGATATAGCATATAATTATATTCATCCTCAAAAGTATTCTGTAGGTAGTAACAATTCTGATGAGTACGGGGATTATGTGGAATTAACACGTGTTTTCGATTTTGTAGATATGGATTATCTCGAACGACTGTTTTCTAAAAATGGTCTAGTTGATTTTCTCAAGAAAAATGACAAAGAAAAAATTGAAACGAAAACAGGCGAGGTAACGGGCGGGATGAACCGAGATCAACTCCGTGCTACTGGAAAGGCAATAAAAAGCGAACTCAAAAAACTTATCGCTGAAAGTGATAAGCAGTATGATGATATTCATGATATCATCATTGCATTTCGTCAGCTTATCCCATACGCTCGTATGATGATTTCGCATGATGGATATCTAATCCCGATGGATGACCAATATTTTCGTATAAATCCCAATAATTTAGGATTTAAATATGGCGGAGAAATCACGTGTGTAGGCATGATTACAAACATTATCGGTGCGGATACGGATCCTAATGATCCTAAAAATATATTTGCAACGCTCCAATTTGCGGTTAATGAAGCACTACGCAAAATCTTGCCTACAAATGCAGATAATCTGTGTGTTATCCATCCAATAGCGGTATTTTATGGAGAGTAGTCTTAGCCTTCTCTGACCTCATGGACACAGAGAAAATCGCCCGAATCCATTGCACTGCAATGGATTCGGGCGATTCGTTTCCATGCTGCATCCCTCTCGGATACCTACGGTCGCCACTTTTTCTTTCGTCATTATGTACTATGTCCACCCATTTCGTTTAGCCAAATCGTCCATTGCAAAGCAGAATGTTTCCCACCGTGTCAATGCTGTCTGCAACGGGTCCCCCTCTCGGATACGCATCGTGCGGCGTATCTCCTTCGGGATGACGACCCTTCCAAGGTCGTCTATTCGCCTTACTATCCCTGTTGCTTTCATATCTATGATCCTCCGTATTTTTATTATACGGATATATTGTCTGCAACGATGATAAAATTATGTGCATCGGGCAATTTTCGATAAACCTTGTGCGGCATAGCAGGCTCCGCAAAGCAAAGCGAAAATGTGGTAAAACCCGATGGAGCAAGGCTCCACCGGGTTTTACATCTATATTGTCATTGTCAAATCAAAAGCTTACTTCTTGCCCATGTTCATCTGAGCTGCGACCTCTGCCGCGAAGTCCTCTTCCTTCTTCTCGATGCCTTCACCGGTCTGGAAACGAACCGCATCGACAAATTTGATGCTGCCGCCGAGCTTCTTTGCCGCATCTGCAATATACTTCTCAACGCTGCCCTGGAAAATGTCGCCGCGAACGAACTCCATCTGGAGCAGGCAGTTCTCCTCATAGAACTTGTTCATCTTGCCCATGACGATTTTTTCCTTGACCTGTGCGGGCTTTGCGGCCATCTTCGGGTCGTTGTCCATAAGTGCAAGAGCGACCTTCTTCTCCTCCGCAAGGACATCCTCGGTGACCTGGCTCTTATCCCAGAAGCGGGGATTGAGAGCTGCGATCTGCATTGCAACATTCTTGCCGACCTCGGCAGCATCGATGCCGCCCTCGACCGCAAGATTTACGAGAACGCCGATCTTGCCGCCTGCGTGGACATATGCCACGGAGGTGTTTTCGCCATAACGGGCAAAACGGCGGATCTGGAGATTTTCGCCGATGGACATGACCTTCTCAGGCATGGTCTCGGCAACACTCAGTTCGCTGCCGGGGTACTTGCACTGCATGAGTGCGTCGATATCGGCGGGGTTGTCCTTGAGGACGACCTTGCAGATATCCTTGACGAAAGCCACGAACAGCTCGCTCTTTGCGCAGAAGTCGGTCTCGCAGTTGACTTCGACAACGGCGCCGACACCGCACTCAGGGCAAACCTGAGCAAATGCCATGCCCTCCGCAGCTATGCGTCCCGCCTTCTTTGCGGCCTTTGCCAGACCCTTTTCGCGGAGCCACTCAACTGCCTTGTCCATATCGCCATCGGTCTCGGTCAGCGCCTTCTTGCAGTCCATCATACCGACATTGGTCATCTCACGCAGAGTCTTAACATCCTGTGCAGTAAATCCCATTACTTTTTCCTCCTGAATTATTCTTCTTCGACCTTCTCGGCTTCTGCCTCTGCCAGAGTCTCCTCGACCTCGGCATCGGCGCCCTGACGGCCTTCCTGAACCGCGTTTGCCATGGTGGATGCGATCAGGCGGATGGCGCGGATAGCGTCATCGTTTGCAGGAATTACATAATCGACCTCATCTGGGTCGCAGTTGGTGTCAACGATAGCAACGATGGGGATGTGCAGCTTGCGGGCTTCGGCAATTGCGTTATGCTCCTTGCGGGGATCAACGACGAACATTGCGCCGGGGAGCTTCTTCATGTCCTTAACGCCGCCGAGGTACTTCTCGAGCTTTTCCATCTCGCCGAGATGCTTCATAACTTCCTTCTTGGGAAGCATATCAAAGGTGCCGTCCTCCTGCATCTTCTTGAGCTGAGCAAGACGGTCGATGCGGGTACGCATGGTCTTGAAGTTTGTGAGCATGCCGCCGAGCCAACGGGCATTGACATAGTACATACCGACGCGGGATGCCTCTTCCTTGACTGCCTCTGCCGCCTGCTTCTTCGTGCCGACGAACAGGATGCTCTGACCGTTTGCCGCTATATCACGGACAAAATTGTAGGCCTCCTCGAGCTTCTTGACGGTCTTCTGAAGGTCAATGATATAAATACCGTTGCGCTCCATGTAGATGTACTCCGCCATCTTGGGGTTCCAGCGGCGGGTCTGGTGGCCGAAGTGGACACCGGCTTCCAGCAGCTGCTTCATAGATACTACTGACATTTGTTTTTCCTCCTGATTTGTTTTTTCCTCCGGGCACATCTTCCCTGTCCGCAAACCGTAGTCACATGCAGATAAGTCCATGCCCGTGCGAAATGCCTTGATATAATATCAGAATTACGCTGGTTTTTCAATAGTTTTTTGCCGATTTGTCAAAAAATTTTTCTTTTTTCACGATGCCGCCGCGGCTGCTCGGCACCGGTCTCGACGAGTATGATATCTCCGCCGATACGCACTATGCATTTCCATGGCAAAATATAGTCGTCCTCTCTGCCGAGAAGTCCGAAAAGCTTGGCTTTTCCGGGCGTTATGAGCGATATGAGCCGTCCCTCGGTCTCGTCAAGCTCCGCATCGCAAACATAGCCCAGCCGTCTGCCGGAATGGATATCTATGACCTCCTTGTACCTGAGCTCTGAGAAATAGCTTATCATGCCTGCACCTCCCCGTTAAAATACCGCCGTATACTACAATGATACGACGGTGTGTGCTTGTATTATTCGGCTTTGCTTTTCGGTATGGAGATCGTGAGTATCAGCTCGTCGTCGGTCTCCTCGCGCTTCATACCGGCGTCTATGCCGCCCTGCTTCATGAGGTCGAGCCCGTGAAGGATGGTGTTGACGAAAACACGAACATCCTTCATTATGAAGGTCCGCTTTGCCTCGGGCTTTTCGGACTGTTCGCTTTCTCGCAGAAGCGAGTCAATATAATTGTCCGCCGAGGCAACATTAAGGTCGTGATCTATTATGTACGCCAGCGCCATGCGCTGAAGCTGCTCCGTTTGCAGCCGCAGCAGTGCCCTGCCGTGGCGCTCGGTGAGACCGTTATCGCGCAGAGCATTCAGGACATCCTGCGGCAGCTTTAGAAGCCGCAGCTTATTTGCAACAGCCGACTGTGATTTGCCTATCCTGCGCGCAGCCTCCTCCTGACTCATGCCGAACAGCCTTATAAGCTGGCTCAGACCGTTCGCCTCCTCGATAAAGTCGAGATCCCTGCGCTGCAAATTTTCCACCAGCGCTATCAGGCTCGCGTCCTCAAGGCTGACATCGAGCAGAATGCACGGCACATCGTAAAGTCCCGCAAGCCGTGCCGCCCTGAGCCTTCGTTCGCCCGCAACGAGCTCATACCTGTTCTCCCGCAGACGCACGGTCAGCGGATTTAAAACTCCGTACTGTGCGATGGAGTCGGAAAGCTCCTGGAGCTCTCCGTCGGAAAAGTTTTTCCTCGGCTGCACGGGACTCGGCTCGAGCTCGTCCACCGGCAGCCAGATAACACCGCCCCTGCGTGTTCCGGGGCGCAGCTTTGTCGCTTGCATAAATATTCCTCCTATACATAAGTATACGAGAAATTTACACCCTCGTCTGTGCAAAACTTAGCGCATTGTGTGGTTTACATAAAAAATTCTGCGCCAATACGGCACAGAATTTTTTATGTATTTTCAGCCTATAAGCTCCGGACGGAGCTCGGGATTTATCGTCTCCGTGCACTGAGCGCACATGGCAGCGGCTTTCATTGCTGCCGCCGCGCTTTCGGCAATGCTCAGGCCGTTAACATCCGCCCAGATTATAGCGGCAGTCGCGGCATCGCCGCAGCCCGTTGCGTTCACTACCTCGAATTTTTCGCACGGGAGCTTTATTATCTCGCCGTCGGACGCGGCAACGATACCGTCGCTGCCGAGGGAGACAAATACCTTCTTTACGCCCTGCCTGATAAGCTCCTCAGCCGCAAACAGCGATGTGCTCTCGCCCGTCAGGCTCTTTGCCTCGTACTCATTGGGCTTGAAGGCGGTGAGCTTTGAAAACACCGGTCTGAGCCGCTCGCTCTTTGCGACCGAAACGGGGTCGGCATACAGCGGCGCAGTTACATTTTCGGCGATCCACGCCACGGTGCTGCGCGTCAGGTTTGCATCGATCACAACGGCATCGGCCGAATTTATCTCCTTCAGATGGCGTCCGAGATATTCCGGAGTTATGCTCGCGGATATATCCGTGTCGTTTACACCGAGGAGCATATCTCCGTTTTCGTCGGTCACATAAAGATAGCTTGAGGTCCTGCCGCCGTTTATGGTGCGGCTCAGGTGCATATCCATGCCGAGTGAAACGCAGCTTTCGTATATGCTTCTGCCGTAAATATCATTGCCGGTGGCGGTGATGAACTTCACATCCACATCCAGCAGGCGCAGATTATGCGCAATATTGCGCCCCACTCCGCCGGGACTGAAGCTCACCGTGCCGGGAGTTGAATCCTTCATGCGCGGCGGTCTGTCCGGTCTGCCGCAGATATCTATATTTACGGCGCCTATGACCACTACAGTTTTATTCCCCATATGCCCTCCGCATACTCCTTTATCGCTCTGTCGGCGGCGAATATCCCCGCCTGAGCCGTGTTGACTATCGACAGGCGCGCAAGCTCTGCCGGATCGGATATTGCCGCGTACATCCTGTCATGGGTGCTTACATAGTCGCGGTAATCGGCGCACAGCATATACGGGTCGCCGTTATACAGCAGGTTAGACACGAGGTCTGAATAGCTCTTGCCGTCGGCAAAGCCGCAGCTTATCCTGTCGAGCACCGCCGAGAGCTCGGCGTCCTCCCGCACGATACGCTGGGGGTCATAGCCGGAGGCCTTCAGAGCGTTCACCTCGTTTGTCCTGAGTCCGAACAGGAACATATTTTCATCGCCGAGGCGCTCGTACATTTCAACATTCGCACCGTCGAGCGTGCCGATGGTGACGGCACCGTTCAGCATGAGCTTCATGTTGCCCGTGCCGGAGGCCTCCTTGCCTGCCGTTGATATCTGCTCGGAGACCTGAGCCGCCGGCATAAGCGCCTCTGCCGCCGATACCCGGTAGTTTTCCATAAAGCAGACCTGAAGCCTGCCCCTGCACAGCGGGTCGCGGTTTATATCGTTGGCAAGCGAGCAGATGAGCTCAATTATTCTCTTTGCGGTGTAATAGCCGGCGGCTGCCTTTGCTCCGAACACAAATGAGCGCGGCGTAAATTCCGCGTTGGGGTCATCGTGTATCCGCATTTGCAGCCGCGTTATGAGCATCGCGCACAGAAGCTGCCGCTTATACTCGTGCAGGCGCTTTACCTGAACATCGAGTATTGCGTCCGTATCAAGGGCAAACCCGTCGTTTTTAGTGAGAAACTCCGCGAAATCGCGTTTATTCTGAAGCTTTATCTCGTTTACCGTGCGCTGAGCCGCGGCATCTCCCGCAAGCTCCCTGAGCCTTATGAGCTGCTCGGGCCTTGTGAGATATTCATCGCTGCCGAGCGAATCGCTGACAAAGGCGTGCAGTCTCGGGTTTATCTGTGCCAGCCAGCGGCGGTGGTCTATGCCGTTTGTGACATAGGTAAAGCGCTCGGGGCGAAGCCGGCATATATCCTTAAACAGATCTGTTTTCAGTATCTCGCCGTGCAGCGCGGAAACGCCGTTTATCTTGTAGCACGCTGCCAGGCACAGATTTGCCATGTGCACCTGCCCGTCGCGGATGATAAGGTTCTTTCCGACCTTTTCGCTGCTGCCGAAGCGGGCGACGAGATCGTCGCACCAGCGGCGGTTTATCTCGCACAGTATCTCCCAGACGCGCGGCAGAAGCGTCTGCACGAGCTCCTGCGGCCACTTTTCGAGAGCCTCGCTCATAACGGTGTGGTTTGTGTACGCAACGGATGCGCTCACGGTGCTCCACGCCTCATCCCAGCCGAGCCCGTGCTCATCCATCATTATGCGCATCAGCTCGGGGATAACGAGCGCGGGATGGGTGTCGTTTATCTGTATGACATGGTGCTTTGCAAAGCTTTTTATATCGCCGAAGCGAGCCATATGGGTCTTTATTATTGATTGAGCGGTTGCCGAAAGGAAGAAATACTGCTGCTTCAAGCGCAGGGTCTTGCCCTCTATGTGATCGTCGGCGGGATACAGCACCTTGGTGATGACCTCGCTCATCGTGCGCTGCTCAAGGCTTTTTACATACTCTCCCTCGGAGAACAGGTACATATCCAGTGCGCTGGTGCTTCTGGCATCCCAAAGCCTGAGGATATTGACCTTGCTGCCGCCGTAGCCGGCTATGAGCATATCGCGCGGCACCGCCGTAACGGTCTGATAACCGGTGTGCTCGGCATGATATCTGCCGAAGCTGTCCCAGCGGGGCGAGATGTTTCCGCCGAAGCGCACCTCTACGGCTTCGTCGTTGCGTGCGACGAGCCAGCTCTCGGCTGCGCTGCGCCAGTCGTCGGCTACCTCGGTCTGCTTTCCGTCGGCTATCTTCTGGCGGAATATGCCCAGCTCGTAGCACAGCGAGTAGCCCGTTGCGGGTATGCCGAGAGTCGCAAGCGAATCCATGTAGCAGGCGGCGAGCCTGCCGAGTCCGCCGTTGCCGAGTCCGGCATCGTTTTCCGCCTCAAATATGTCCGCGGCGTTTCTGCCGAGATCGTCGAGAGCGCCCGTGAGCGCCTCGGATATGCCGAGATTGAAGGCGTTTTTCATAAGGCTTCTGCCCATGAGGAATTCCATGGAAAGATAGTGCACCTCGCGCTCGGGGCATTTTGTCTCCTGAGCGGTGAGAAGTCTGCTCATTATCTCCCTTATAACAATGGCGCTGGCCTGAAACACCTGATCGTCGGTCGCAGTTTTTGCCGTTACCGCGAAATGCGCGCACAGCTTATCTTCTATCGCGCTGCGCACCTCGTCGCGTGAGATCTGATTTACATACATAAGTTATTGCCTCAAATTGCTTAGATTTTAGTGCCTTTCGGCAGGATCACGGGCAGCTTCTCACTGCCCATTATTGTCTGGAAGGGTGATACCTCGGAAACCTTGTCGGCGATAACGTTTTTCATCGTAACGCCCTCGGCTATCTTCACGCCGCGCATGATAACGCAGCCGCTGAGCTTTGCGCCCCTGCTTATCCTGACATCGGACGATATTATGCAGTTGTCTATCTCGCCCTCTATTATGCAGCCGTCGGAGACGAGGCAGCCGGACGCCTTTGAGCCCTCGGCATAGTATGTGCTTACGTCCTCGTGCGTTTTCGTGCGCACCGGACGCTCCGGCGGGAACAGCTCTGCGCGCTTTTCGCCGCTGAGCATATCCATATTCGCCGCAAAATATGACTGTGTGCTCATTATACGCTTACCGTAGCCGCTGTGATAATAAACGCCTACCCTGCCGCCGTTTGCGAGATAAGCCGCTATCGCATCGCGGTGGAAGTGATAGTGATTTTCCGTTCTGCAGGTCTCCATCATGCTCAGCAGGAGCTCCTTGGAGATTATATACGCCTCAAGCGACGCCGCTCCCTGCCCCGCCGTGGTCTGGTTGAATATCATTGCGCGGGCAAAGCCGTCCTCGCCGACGATATAGCGGTGATGATTATAATCGGGTGTATTCCCGGTGCAGATGGCGGTTATCTCCGCGCCCGTTCTCAGATGCTGTCGTATTGCCGCACGAAGGTCGATATTAGCCGCGGTATTGCCGTGCATCATGACGATATACCTGGCGTTTATATCGCTTATATAGGTCGAAACGGCGTTGAGCGCCTCTATGGTTCCCGTATAATCGCCGCGGTGATATTCGGGAAGTCCGAACGGCGGCAGCATACGCAGACCGCCTATTCTGCGTCCCATATCCCAGTCCTTGCCGCTTGCAAGATGGTCGAGCAGCGACTGATAGTCGCGGCGCATTATAACGCCGACATCGTGTATGCCCGCGTTCATCAGCGAGGACAGAGCAAAGTCTATAAGTCTGTATCTTCCGCAGAACGGCAGAGACGATGCCGTGCGCTTTTTTACGAGCTCACCGAGCTCGGGAACGGCTCCGTAGGCAAAGATAATTCCGTGAAAATCGCTCATTTCTCAGACCTCCTCGCTTTTGTATATCATGGCGCCGGCCCCAACCTGCGCCCCCTGTCTTACCGTGATGCGCGGACCGCAGGTGGCAACGCCCCACTCATCGCTTCCGTCGGGCGCGGCGCCGACATGAGCGCCGCTTTTTATTACCGTGCCCTCACCGATTATCGCATACTCCACCGTTGCTCCGGTCTCGATATGCGCACCCGGCATCAGCACCGAATACAGCACCCTTGCTCCCTTTTCGACCACCGCCGAGCTTGAGAGCACCGAGTTTTCAACGCTTCCCTCTATAATGCATCCCTCCGTAACTATCGAGTGCTCCACGACGGCGTTTTCACCGACATAATGCGGCGGCTGGGCAACGCTTCTCGAGCGGATGGGCCAGCTTGGGTCATAGAGGTTTATGAGCGTTGTTGAGAGCATATCCATGTTCGCGTCCCACAGGCTCGTTATCGTGCCGACATCGCGCCAGTAGCCGTCAAAGCGGTAGGGCCACAGCTTCTCACCGGCTTTGAGCATATTGGGGATTATATTTTTCCCGAAGTCCTTGCTCGAATCCGGATCGTTCTCGTCCTCGATAAGGTACTTGCGGAGCTTTTTCCAGTTGAATATGTAAATGCCCATCGAGGCAAGGTCGCTCTTGGGCTGCTTGGGCTTTTCCTCGAACTGCTCGACATAGCCGTTTTCGCCGAGGTTCATGATGCCGAAGCGGGTAGCCTCCTCCATGGAGACCTGCAGAACGGCGATGGTGCATGCGGCATCCTTTTCCATGTGCTCGCGCAGCATTTTGGAGTAATCCATCTTGTAGATGTGATCGCCAGAGAGGATGAGAACATTATCGGGATCGTACATCTCAATAAAGCCTATGTTCTGGTAAATGGCGTTTGCGGTGCCGGAAAACCACGAGCCGGTCTCGCCGGCGGTCTGGTACGGCGGCAGAATGAACACGCCTCCGTCGGTGGAATCGAGATCCCACGGCTGCCCGCCGCCGATGTAGCTGTTCAGCTGGAGCGGACGGTACTGCGTTAAAACGCCGACCGTATCTATACCGGAGTTTGCGCAGTTGGACAGCGGAAAATCTATTATGCGGTATTTGCCGCCAAACGGCATATTGGGTTTTGCCACATCCTGCGTGAGCGCATAGAGTCTCGAGCCCTGTCCTCCCGCAAGGAGCATTGCTATGCAGCTTTTTTTCATGTCATCCGTCCTTTCCCTTATCGCGGTCGTCAGTTAAATTTATTCATCGCGCGCTGAGCGCCCTCGGTGATATAGCATTCAACGGCATCGGCCGTCTGCTTTGCAAGCAGCTCCATATCCGCCGCATCCTGATCCCTGAATGCGCCGAGCACCCAGTCGGCCATGTCATAATCCGGATGGGGCGGCGCTCCGACGCCGAGGCGTATGCGCGGAAACCTGTCCGTTCCGAGCCGCGCGATTATGCTTTTCAGACCGTTGTGACCTCCCGCAGAGCCGCCGGTGCGAATGCGCATTTTGCCGACTGGCAGGGCTGTCTCGTCGGACACGACTATCACTCTTTCGGGCGGGATCTTATAGAACTTCACCGCCTGTATCACGGCATCGCCGGACAGGTTCATGTATGTCTGCGGCTTCATGAGCAGCACTCTCTGCCCGCCTATATCCACGGTCTGCGTCAGCGCTCTGAAGCGCATACGGTTTATTTTAACGCCGAGCTTTTTCTCCGTGGCATCGGCTGCCATGAAGCCCGCGTTGTGCCTTGTTCCGTTGTATTTAAGACCGGGGTTGCCGAGGAAAACGACAAGCCACGACACCCCGCCTTTATTCATAAGCATTTTTATCACTCAAACAGATTGGAAATGGAGATCTCCTCGTAAACGCGCTGGATGGCTTCGGCAAAGACCGGTGCGACGGACATATATTTGATCTTCGCGCACATTTCCGCGTTTTCGGGGTAAGGTATGGTGTCGAGCAGCAGCAGCTCCTTTATGGCGCTGCCGTTTATGCGCTCGATGGCGGGACCGGAGAGAACACCGTGGCTTGCGCAGGCGTAGACCTCCTTTGCGCCGCCGATCTCAACAATGGCCTTCGCAGCGCCCACGAGCGAGCCTGCGGTATCGACCATATCGTCGAGCAGGATGCAGGTCTTGCCCTCGACGTTGCCGATTATATTCATGACCTCGGACTGGTTTGCCCTTTCGCGGCGCTTATCGACTATCGCCATGTTGCAGCCGAGCTTCATGGAGAAGTTGCGGGCGCGCGCGGTGCTGCCGACATCGGGGGATACGACCATTACGTTGTCGTTATCCTTGCCGAAAACATCAATGTAATGTTTTGCAAAGAGAGGTGCGCCGAAAAGGTTGTCAACGGGAATGTCAAAGAAGCCCTGTATCTGTGCGGCATGGAGATCCATGGTAAGCACACGGTCGGCTCCGGCTGCGGTGATAAGGTTTGCAACGAGCTTTGCGGAAATGGGGTCGCGGCTTTTTGCCTTGCGGTCCTGACGGGCATAGCCGAAGTAGGGGATGACGGCGGTTATTCTGCCCGCAGACGCTCTGCGTACCGCGTCGATCATAACGAGCAGTTCCATAAGGTTGTCGTTAACGGGCTTGCAGGTGGACTGCACGATGAAAACATCCGCACCGCGGACGGGCTCGTGCACGGATATGGAGCACTCTCCGTCAGCGAAGTGAGAGCAGCTGCACTCTCCGAGATTTTTGAAAAGCTGGTTGCATATTGCCTTTGCAAGCGCGGGATTGGAATTGCCGGTGAATACCTTGATCTCTTTGCCGTGGGAAATCATTTTAAATCGTCCTCTCTGTTTTTATTGGCTGTAAAAGCTCATCTTTATTCGCACCATTATACCAAATGCACAACGCCTTGAAAAGGGGGGCGGCATATAGAATTTTACTGTTTGCGATGTCCCGTTTCTGTATAAAAGCGCAAGGACGGCAGAAAAGCCGTCCCTGTTTTTCGTTTTTCAGTTAAGAGCCGATATGCCGATGAGTCCTCTTATGGCGTTGAGCTTGTCCTCAATACTGTACGCCGCCGAAAAAACATCCTGTATGCGCTGCATATCGCCGCCGGTGACAACGCCCGCGAGTATGCACAGGGCGCCCAGAATAAATGCGATGATCGCGATTGTTGACATTATCTTCCATGCTCTACTCATTAACGGACACCTCCCTGACGCAGATACTTCTGCCAAGCGCCTTCAGACCGTTTATTATACCGCCTATCGCCCTAAAGAGCATAGTAAGCCCCAGCCAGATAACGATGAGCGCAGCGGCAAGCGCTATGAGCGACGCACCCGCGCACATCATTATGTCGGCGAATATATTGAACATCGAAAATGCAAAGCCGACTACCTTCAACGCAGCGGCAATAAGACCTATGCCGAATGCCAGCAGCAGAAGTCCCAGCACGGCGGCTGCCGCCGCAAGTACGATCCCTACTGGTATTGCGAATATGAGGTAAAGCACCAGAAGTGCGGCATTCGTCTTGTACCGGGCTTCCTCCTCAGGCTGCTCAGCCTTTTCAAGCTCGGCAAATATCTCCTCGCTCTCGTCCTCGGGCTTCTCATTCCCGGGTGCATCAATGCCGTCCTCCGCGCTGTCCTCCGGGTCTTCCTCCGGTGCCTCCTCCGACGCCTCGTCCGGCTCCGGCTCCGGCTCGAGCCCGTCCTCCGTAGGAGCTTCATCCTCGGCTGCCGCTTCGGTCCCGGCCTGCTCCTGTATTTCGGAAGCTTCCTCCTCTGCATCGGGTCCGGCTTCCCCGGAAGCCTCCTCCTCGGCGGGGAGCTCCTCCGTCTGCTCGGACTCCGGCTCGGCCTCCACCGCTGCCTCAGCCTCTGCCGTCATCTCAGCCTCCGCCGTTATCTCGATCTCCGCCGGTGCCTCAGCTTCTGCGGGCGGCTCCGTGACCGCCTCCTCTGCCGGCGGCTCTTCCTCGGCTGCCGGTACCTCCGGCTCGGGCTCGTTAAAGAAGATGGGCTTATACTCTATCCCCTCCTCCAGCGCCTTTTCGCGGCGGATCTCCTCGATTATATCTGCATATGAAAGAGTTTCCTCCGGTTCCGGCTCGGGCTTCTTCACTCTCGCGGCTGCGTGTGCAGCCGGTACGGCGCTCACGCCGGTATCGCCGGTATCGCTGCCGTTTTTTGAATCCGCCTCGACCGAGAGCTTGCGTTCACTGCGCTTATATGTTCGGGAAATCGTAACCGCCAGCTTGGTAGGAGAGCCGAAGCCTTCAAGCATTGCCTGCTCGTCCTCCGCCTCGTCGAGCATCTTGTTGTACTGGGCAAGGATATCCTCCTTATCCTCCTTGAACATGAATGCCAGAAGCTTGGACAGCTCCGCCATATAGCGCTGCCTGTTCATACGCGTCACCTCCATGCTTTTATACTTGCATACCAAATCTATATTATTATAGACAAAAAGTACACTACAGTCAAGATTTTTTATGCGTTATGATGCCGTAACGACGGCGGCGCGCTATTGACAAGCCGATTTAAGTCCTATAAAATAACTCAGTTATTATGTCAAAAGGAGAATCATGTAATGGCAAAGGACAAAAAAGTTGAACAGATAACCGATATGGAGCAGGACTTCGCACAGTGGTTTACCGATGTGTGCACCAAGGCGGAGCTTGTCGATTACTCCGGCGTTAAGGGACTTTTCATCCTGCGCCCTTACGGTTATGCTATTTGGGAAAACATCCAGAGGGAGCTTGACAGGATGTTCAAGGAGGGCGGACACGAGAATGTTTCCATGCCCATGCTCATTCCCGAAAGCCTGCTGCAGAAGGAGAAGGATCATGTCGAGGGCTTTGCACCCGAGTGCGCATGGGTCACGGTCGGCGGCTCGGAGCAGCTCACCGAGAGGCTGTGTATCCGTCCGACCTCCGAAACGCTTTTCTGCGACCACTGGAGCCACACGGTGCACTCCTGGCGCGATCTGCCGATGCTCTACAACCAGTGGTGCTCCGTTCTGCGCTGGGAAAAGACGACCCGTCCGTTCCTGCGCGGCAGGGAGTTTCTCTGGCAGGAGGGGCACACGCTGCACGAGACCGAGGCCGAGGCGCGCGAGGAAACGCTGCGTCAGCTTGAGGTCTATGCGGACCTTTGTGAAAATTACCTCGCAATGCCGGTTATCCGCGGCAACAAGACCGAGAAGGAAAAATTCGCCGGTGCCGTGAACACCTACACCATCGAGTGCATGATGCATGACCACAAGGCGCTCCAGTCCGGCACGAGCCACTACTTCGGCACCGGCTTTGCCGAGCAGTTCAATATCACCTTCACCGACCGCGAGAACAGGCAGCAGTATCCTCACCAGACCTCGTGGGGTCTGTCCACCCGCGTTATCGGCGGCATCATCATGACCCACGGCGACAACAACGGTCTCGTTCTGCCTCCGCGCATTGCGCCCGTGCAGGTGATCGTGGTTCCCGTTGCACAGCACAAGCCCGGCGTTACCGAAAAGGCAAACGAGCTTTACGCACGCCTCAAGGCAGCCGGCATCAGAGCCAAGATAGACCTCAGCGACAACAGTCTCGGCTGGAAGTGCGCGCAGTATGAGATGAAGGGCGTTCCCCTGCGTCTGGAGCTCGGTCCCCGCGACATGGAAAACGGCGTATGCGTTGCGGTAAGGCGCGATAACGGCGAGAAGCTCACCGTGGGCATTGACGAGCTTGAGGAAAGGATCCCCGTCCTGCTCGACGCCGTGCAGCAGGGTCTGTTCGACAAGGCAAAGAAGAACCTTGACGAGCACATCTTCGAGGCTCACTCCCTTGAGGAGGCCAAGAGGCTTCAGGAGGAAAACGGCGGCTTCATAAAGACCATGTGGTGCGGCGAGCTCGAGTGCGAAATGAAGATGAAGGAGCAGGCGGGCATGTCCTCGCGCTGCATCCCCTTCGAGCAGGAAAGCCTCGGCGATACCTGCCCGATCTGCGGCAAAAAGGCAAAGCACATGATCTACTGGGGCATAGCTTACTGATGAAAAGATTTTTGTGCGCACTTATGGCGCTTGTGATGGTGCTCGGTCTGTGCGGCTGCAACATTGCAAAGAGGATCTCTCCGAACAGGGCGTCGAGCAGCGCAGATCTGCTGAACGACGCCACCGAGCGCATGTATGTATACATGCTCGCAAAGCTGCGCGAATTCGGCGATTTTACGCCCGTTTTCTACCGCTATGACTACGACTGCGACGGCACCGCCGACTGGATGATAAGATACCCCGGAGACCCGCATGATTTCTGGATACTCCTGCCCGGCGGGCACATGGACACGCATATTCAGCTCCTGTTCAACTGGGGCACCGGCACGCTCGAGATGAGCTATTCAAACGCGGACAAAAGGATCTATGTGACAAACGAATTCAAGGACAGTGTGACCACCTTCTGCTTCGACGGACAGGCGCACGACTACTGCGCCTCCGTTTCGCGTGACTATGAGTTCGGAGACAGCGGTCTTACCTACTTCAACTGCAACTATTTGGTTGAAGGCAATACGGCTACCGAGGAGGAATATACCTCGTATCTCCGGCAGCTTGAGCTCATCCCCGTCGTGCAGCTTGACGGCATCGGCTATGACGAGCTCATGCCCGATGTTCCTCAGGACATGCTGCCCGCTCTGGCGGAGAATATATCTCAGTTTCCGTTCGTCACGAGCGTCGTCAGCGGAGATTCGGACAGCGACGGCATCGAAGATTACCTGTTCTATATCGGATACGAAACTACCTCAGATGATGTTACCTGCCCCGCCGGCACCACAGTCACGGCTTACGAATGCGGGAATGTCGGACGCAGCTCTAACATATGGTCATGGAGCGAGTCGACCGTTTTCTCGCTCAGCTCCGGAACCGGCAGCATGCTTTCTTCGCTTACTCCGTATGAGGCGGAGGCTCTGGCATTCAAGGCCTCGGTCTCGACCGTTGACGGTGCGCAGGAGCTCGTCGACGCGATAGTCGATACATGGACCGACGCCGACACCGGTCAGCTGCTCACCTTCGGCGACGACGGTATCTACTCCGGAAAGCTCGCACAGCTCGGCACATGGAGACCCACCGCCGCAAATGAGATAACGCTCGGCGACGGCACCGTCTACACCGTGAGCCTTTCGCACGGCGACGGTACGGAGCTCGATATTCTCACGCTGACCTCCGACAGCCGCACGCGCAGGCTTTTCCGCGGCGAGTATTTAAACTATAAGGTCACGCTCATCGGCACATGGGAGTCCGATGACGGCCAGACGCGCATCACTCTGTACGATGACGATACCTATTATGCCGAGCAGTCTGGCTTCCCATCGAAGGGCTCATGGTATTTCGACAACGAAAGCGTCACTCTCGTGCCCGCCGACGGCGACGGCGGATTTATCGGACAGCCGTGGCAGTTAGGCTACCGGGAGACAATGATGTACGGCTACTACAACGACGGCAGTAATCTGTATCTCCAAAAGACCTCATAAAAATTTACCCTCCGGCTCTTGAACGGGAACGGAAAAAGTCAATGGCAGTCCCCCCTGATGTAGGATAATGATTACATCGGGGGGGCTTTTTCCCCCTGCACGCAATCCGGGGGCTGTTATTGACTTTACGGAGCAGCCAATGTTATAGTATCACTTGGCGTGTCAAAAAAAGAGAGAGCGAAAGGTAAAGAACAATGGAGAGAAACGACTCGCATCACATACGCGACGGCTTCCGCAGCCGCAGCGGATTTATAATCGCATGCATAGGCTCCGCGGTGGGTATGGGGAACATATGGCGCTTTCCGATGCTGGTGTCCACTTGGGGAGGGCTGACATTCCTCATTCCGTACTTCATCTTCGTGGCGCTGATAGCGTCCACCGGCGTTATCGGTGAGTTTGCCCTCGGCAGAGCGGGAGGAGCGGGACCGATGGGTTCGTTCGGTATGTGCACCGAGCTGAGGTACGGCAATCGCAGGCTCGGCGAGCGCATAGGCTACCTGCCCATTCTCGGCTCGATGGCGCTTGCCGTCGGCTACACCTGCGTCATGGGCTGGATATTCAAATACACCTTCATGTCCTTTTCCGGCAAGCTGCTTGAAATGGGACAGGACATGGATGTCATAGCCGGCACCTTCGGCGCGACGGCAAGCGCGTGGGGCGCAAACCTCTGGATAATAATCGCCATCGCCGTGAGCTTTGCCATCATGTCCTTCGGCATAGCCGGCGGCATTGAAAGAGCCAATAAAGTCATGATGCCGGTACTGTTTGTGCTGTTTATTGCGCTGGGTGTGTATGTTTTCACGCTCGCGGGCGCATCGGAGGGCTATAAATATATCCTCACGATAAATCCCAAGGGTCTTACAGAGCCGAAGCTGTGGATCTACGCCTTCGGTCAGGCGTTTTTCTCGCTTTCGGTCGCAGGCAACGGCAGCGTTATCTACGGCTCTTATCTGAGCAAGGATGAGTGCATACCCTCATCGGCGCGCAATGTTGCCGTGTTTGACACTCTGGCGGCACTGCTTGCGGCGTTTGTCATAATCCCCGCCATGGCTACGGGCGGTGCGCAGCTTGATTCCGGCGGTCCCGGTCTCATGTTCATCTACCTCGTCAATGTCATAAACGGCATGGCAGGCGGACGCATAGTCGGCATGGCATTTTTCGTCTGCGTTGCCTTTGCCGGTCTGACCTCGATAATAAATCTCTACGAAGCACCGGTGGCGTTCCTGCAGGAAAAGTTCGGGCTCAGACGCGTTCCCGCAACTGCCGTTATCCATGTCATCGGCTGCGGAGCTGCACTGTGCATACAGGCGATAGTGTCGCAGTGGATGGATGTCGTATCCATTTACATCTGTCCGCTGGGCGCACTGCTTGCGGCGATCATGTTCTTCTGGGTCGGCGGCAAAAAGCTCGTGCTTGAAAGCGTGAATCTCGGCGCGAGAAAGCCGATAGGAAGCTGGTATTATCCCATGGGCAAATATGTCTACTGTGCCTGCGCACTCATCGCGCTGATTGCCGGAGCCGCCCTCGGCGGTATCGGATGATAAAAGATAACGAAAACCGGAGCGTTTGCTCCGGTTTTTACTATTCGAACAGGTATTCGCTTGCCTCCACGGTCGGGAGAAGATTTTCTGTGTCAACGAGCTCGGAAATGTTCTCCGCCGATGTAATCTCGCAGTCAACGAGCGGGTTTACGCCGCTGTTGAAGGCTCCGCTCATAACGCTCGGCTTATCCACCGGCAGCACTCTGCGCCCGTTTTCACATATGAAATACAGGCGGTAGTCAACATCGTGCCCGCTCGTGGCATGCAGGGCAAGCTGCCCCAAAAGCGGGTACATCTGCTCGAACATCTCGGCTTGGGTCACTTCCAGAAGCCTGATCTCGCCGGCGGACTCCGGCTGCCGTCCTATCCATTTTTTTATTATCCTCATCGCATACTCTCTCCGGTATTTTTTTATTTGAGCGTACACCGTTTGAACCGTGCTGTCAACGATAAAAAGGAAAAAACGGCGCCGAGCAGGCATACCATATACCGAGGTGATGGTATGAAAATTTATATTGTCAGGCGCGGAGACAGCCTGTATTCGATAGCAAAAAGCAGCGGCAGAACGGTTCGGGAGCTTTCGCAGCTAAACCAGCTCTCCGATCCCTCGCGGCTGAGTATCGGTCAGGCGATAGTCATACCCGACGGGAGCAGTCCCGACGGCGGCATGGAGATAAACGGCTATGCCTACCCGAATATCGGCGCTCAGGCACTCGGCGAGGTGCTGCCGCAGCTCACATACCTGTGCCCGTTTTCGCGGCACATCGACGCTGACGGCGGCATAACGCCGATAGCGGACGAGCGGATGATATCGGCGGCGTGGGAAAATGGCTGTGCTCCCCTGCTGACCCTGACGAACATCGGCGCAAACGGCGGGTTTTCCGGCGATATTGCCCACAGCATTTTTACGAGCATGACCGCACAGGATACCCTGCTGGAAAACATGTTGGATGCACTGCGCAGCTGCGGTTACTACGGCGTTAATCTTAACATTGAGTATGTCCAGCCCTATGACCGCGAGAGCTATAACGCCTTTTTGGAGCGCGCAGGCAAGGTGCTGCACGCCGGCGGCTATATGCTCTCGAGCACCGTTGCACCAAAGGTATCCGACGAGCAGTACGGCGTGCTGTACACCGCGCACGACTACGGCGCTCACGGAAAGTACTGCGACCGGGTGGTCATCATGACCTACGAGTGGGGCTATACCTACTCCTCGCCGCGCGCGGTGTCGCCGGTGAACGAGATGCGGAGGGTGATAGAATATGCGGTGACGAAAATGCCGCCGTCGAAGATACTGCTCGGCTTTTCAAGCTACGGCTATAACTGGAGCCTGCCGTGGCGGCAGGGTCAGCCCGCGTCCGTCATATCAAATGCCGCAGCCGCGGATCTCGCGGCGTCGGTATTCGCGCAGATAAAATTTGACGATACGGCGAAAGCGTCGTATTTTAACTATACCGACCCGTCGGGCGTTAAGCACGAGGTGTGGTTCGAGGATGCAAGAAGCACAGCCGCACGCCTTGCCCTCGTGCGGGAATATGAGCTTGCCGGAATAAGCATATGGACGGTAAACATGAAAAACCGCGCCGGCTTTGCCGTTATCGAGAGCACCCTTGAAACCGAAAAAATAGTGTAAAAAGCTCTCCCGCAGGAGAGCTTTTTACATCACATGAAGTCTTATTTGCCGAGACGCCCGGATATGACCTGCGCGACCTTAACGCCCGAGGCTGCCGCCTGAGCGAGTCCGCGGGTAATGCCCGCACCGTCACCGATGGCAAAGAAGTTTGAAAACTTCGTTTCCAGCTCATCCGAGAGCTCAAGGCGGGAGGAGTAGAACTTGACCTCGGCGCCGTACAGGAGCGTGTCGTAATTCGCTGTGCCCGGAGCGATCTTGTCCAGAGCGTAGATCATCTCGATTATATCGTCAAGCTGCCGCTTGGGGAGCGCAAGGCTCAGATCGCCCGGAACCGCTGCGGTGAGCGTGGGGCGGGTGTAGGACTGTGCCAGACGGTGCTCGTTTGTGCGAACGCCCTTTACGAGGTCGCCGAAGCGCTGCACCAGAACTCCTCCGGAGAGCATATTGCTCAGCGAGGCTATGTGCTTGCCGTAGCGGTAGGGCTGATCAAAGGGCTCGGTGAAGCGGTTTGACACCAAAAGTGCGAAATTTGTATTCCCGCTTCTCAGCGCGGGATCGGAATAGGAATGACCGTTGACGGTGTTTATGCCCTCTACATTTTCCGCAACCACATGACCGTAGGGATTCATACAGAAGGTGCGCACCTTATCGCCGTACTGTTTGGTGCGGTATATGAGCTTCGACTCGTAAACGACATCGGTTATGTGCTCAAATACCGTTGCCGGCAGCTCAACGCGGACGCCGACATCGACCTGATTGTTTATGAGCTTAACGCCGAGCTTGCGGCACTGCTTGGAGAACCACTCTGCACCGCTTCTGCCGGGTGCGACGATGAGGTATGAGCAGTCGATCGCATCGCCGTTTCCGAGAGCAAGCTCGTAGCCGTTATCGGCACGGTCTATCGAAATGACCTCGGTGCGGAAGCGGTATTCTATGACCTTCCGCAGATCCTCGTACATGTTCTGGAGGATGCGGAGATTGTTCTCCGTTCCGAGGTGCTTTACCTTTGCCTGAAGAAGATGCAGATCGTATTTGAGTGCCTCGCGCTCGAGAGCTCTCGCCTCGGGCGTGTCGGTCGAAAAGGTCTTGTCGGTAGCGCCGTATTTCATGTTGACCGTATCGACATAGTTTATAAGCTCCATGACTTCGTCGTCATCCATAAAATCGGTCAGCCAGCCGCCGAACTGGGTCGTGAAGTTGTATTTGCCGTCGGAAAATGCGCCCGCACCGCCGAAGCCGCACATCGTGTCGCACACGCTGCAATGGATGCACTCCCTGACCTTTCCCGCAACGATGGGACAGTGGCGCGAGTATATGTCGCCGCCCTGATCGAGCACACAGATCTTCAGCTCCGGATGGCGGGCGATAAGCTCGTATCCGGCGAAAATGCCGGCAGTGCCGCAGCCGATTATCGCAACATCGTAATTGTCTTTCATGGTATTCACTCCCGCAAAAATTATGGGCACAAAACAGCCTTGCGTATTATAAGGATTTCATATGGCAGAGTAATTAATAAACTGTAAATTTTCTGCGTATATCGTCAAGATTACGGGCACCTGCAGTTCTATGTGTATCGTCTGCAGCTTGACGGGGGTTTAAAATGTCGTTAAAATATGAGGGTATAAATTATAGCAGAGACGGCAATAAAATTCACGGAGGGGACAAATGGGCTTTCTTTATGCGGTACTGTATATAGCCGCGCTGGGCATACTGTCGCATTTTCTTGGACAGGCACTGCCGAGGGCACGATTTGATGCGGAAAGGTTTCCGTACCGTGCCGCGCAGTGGGAAAAGGGCGGAAGGCTCTATGAAAAGCTCGGTATAAAGCGCTGGAAGGATCGTCTTCCGGATATGAGCAGGATAATGCCCGACATGGTAAAGAAGAAAATGTCGGCAGCCAGGGAGCAGGGCATGGATATGCTCATTAAGGAGACCTGCGTTGCCGAGTGCGTTCACTGGGCGCTGATAGTCCTGTCACTCGGCATATTCCTGTTATGGCGCTCACCGTGGGCGATAGTATTCTGGCTTGTGTATAACATTTTCGGCAATCTGCCGTTTATAATCATACAGAGGTACAACAGGCCAAGGCTCGTTATGCTCGAGCAGCGGAGAAAAAGGAGGACCGAAAAGGCGTGAAGGTGCTTATATTGAGCTGCAGCACAGGCGGAGGGCACAACAGTGCCGCAGCCGCAGTCTGCGAGTATTTTGAGAAAATGGGCAGTCAGTGCGATATAGTAAACGCTCTCGATTTCCTGCCCAAGGCGCGGGCGGAGTTCATAAGCCGCGGGCATGAGCTGGCATATAAGTATGCTCCTCACCTGTACGGTGCGGGCTATCGCATAAGCGAGATGATTCCGCAGAACCGCGGTCTTTACGAGCAGAATGTCAAGGGCGCCGACGAGCTGTGCAAAAAGCTGTTCAGCGGCAGCTACGATGCCGTCATAAGCGTGCATGTATTCGCCGCAATGATGATGACCGAGCTGAGGATAAACCGCGAGATAAACATTCCGAGCTTTTTCATTGCGACCGACTACACCTGCTCGCCCGGCGTTTCGGAGATAGATGCGGATAAGTACTTCATCCCGCATGAGAAGCTGCGCGGTGAGTTTGCCGCGCAGGGCATAATGCCCGGTAAGATAGTCGCATCCGGCATACCGGTCAGAGAGGAGTTTTGCCGACGCACCGAAAAGGTGAAGGCAAAGCGCGCACTCGGCATGAGCGAGGAAGGCAGAATGCTGCTTCTGTGCTGCGGGAGCATGGGCTGCGGTCCGATACGCAGCATCGCCGTGAAGATAGGAGAGGTGCTCGGCGAAAACGATGACCTCGTTATCGTGTGCGGCAGCAATCATCAGCTTGAAAGGGACCTGCAGTTCCTGACCGGAGACGATATCCGGATAAAAATATGCGGCTTTACCGATAAGATGAGCCTTTACATGGACGCTGCCGACCTCATCATAACCAAAGCGGGCGGACTGAGCACTACCGAGGCCGTCATGAAGCGCCTGCCCATACTGTATATCGACGCGGTCCCCGGCTGCGAGAGCCGCAATATCGAGTTTATGACCGGAAACTCCTATGCGCTTGAGGCGGATACCGCCTCCGGCATGGTGCACCTTGTCGACACCTGCCTGAGCGGTGCGGTGGATCCCATGGAGATGGTGCGCAACCGTGAAAAGGATTTCCCGTTTAACGCGGCGCAGACGATATACGAAACGGTGAAGGCCGAGTACGAGCGCTTTGACAAGGCCCGCTCCGACTCGAAATCAGAGCCGCCCGCCGAGCCCTCAAGGCAGATGCCGGATGCCCGCAAGCAGATGATGCTCATAGTAAACCCCGTTGCCGGCAAGGGTGAAATGATGAGGAAGATAGCCGAGGTTACCGGAATATTCATGGACGCCGGCTACCGCGTGAGCCTGTATCCCACGCGCGGCAGAGGCGATGCCGCCGGGTATGTCAGGGCATACGGTGCCGGCTACGACATGATATGCTGCTCCGGCGGCGACGGCACGATGAACGAGGTCGCCTCCGGCATGGTCAGTGCGGGGCTCGATATTCCCATAGGCTATATGCCGTCCGGCTCGACGAACGACTTTGCGGAGTTCCACGGCATAAGCTGCGACATAGTAAAAACCGCAAAGCGTATAGTCGCGGGCACCGAGCACAGGATAGATGTCGGCAGGCTGGGAGAAAAGTATTTCATAAACGCCGCAGACTTCGGTGCGTTCACATGGCTGCCGTATACCACCCCGCAGCGGCTCAAAAACAAGCTCGGCTTTTATGCGTATGTGCTCGACGGTATGAAGGATATTGCCAAGATACAAAGCGAGCACCTGCGCATTACGATAAATGGCGAGACCAAGGAGGGCGAGTACATATTCGGTATAGTCGCATCCTCAAGCGAGCTTGCCGGAGCGCTCGACTTCTTCGGGCAGAAGGTCGTTGCGGACGACGGGCTGTTTGAGGTCCTGCTCATCCGCCGCCCGACCTCTCCGGCAGAGCTTCAGGCGACGATAAACGCCCTCGGAAGTCAGAATCTCAACAACGATCTCATATCGTTCTGCCGCACCGACAGGGTGGAGATAGAGTGCCTCAAAAGGCTCACATGGGCGCTCGACGGCGAAAAATGCGTCGGCGGGAGCAGCCATGCGCTTGAGATGCTGACGCGCCGGATAAGGATAGTTTACTGATATGACAAGGCGTAGAGATATAAGGCTCGCTGCGCTCGATCTTGACGACACCACGCTCATGAGCGACGGCAGTCTTTCGCTCGAGACCGAAAGCGCGATAAGGATGGCGATAGATGCCGGTATCGAGGTCGTCATTGCCTCGGGCAGGGCATTTAACTCCCTGCCCAAGGCCGTATGCGGGATACCCGGCATACGGTATGCCATAACGTCAAACGGAGCCGCAGTCGTCCTTAACCCGAGCGGTGAGAGGCTAATGAGCCTTACTCTGCATCCGGATGAGACCGTCCGGATACTGGAGCTTTTCGATGGGGAGCTGATGGAGGCCTTCATTGACGGGCAGGCTTACTGCGACGCACGGTATATGGATGATCCCGTGCTGTACGGCTGCTCGCCGAGATATGTTTCCTATGTGAAAACCACCCGCCTGCCGGTGGAGGATATGCGGGCGTTTATGCTCGAAAGTGCGGGGCGGCTGGACAGTATCGACATTATGTGCAGGTCATCGGAGCATAAGGCTATGCTCTGGGAGAGAACCGGGAGTCTTACGCGGGCGTATGTGACAAGCTCGTCGCCGAGGCTCATCGAGATTGCCGACGCGGATGCCGGCAAGGGCGCGGCTCTCAGGCGGCTGTGCCGTGAGCTCAACATACCGCGCGAGTGCGTCGCCGCATTCGGAAACGGCGATAACGACGCGGATATGCTGACCTTTGCCGGAACGGGAGTCGCGGTGGAAAACGCCGGAGAGCGCTGCCGCGCCGCTGCCGATATCATCTGTCCGGCAAACAACGATAACGGCGTTGCAAAAATACTGTACAGACTGATTGAGGAAAAGAATGATCCGAGAAGCAAGACCCGCTGACATAGACGCAGTAGTCGGAATCTACGACAATATCCACACCGCCGAGGAAAACGGCAGTGCAGTAATAGGCTGGGCGAGAAATGTTTACCCCACGCGAGAGACCGCCGAGGCCGCTCTGCGCAGACGAGATCTGTTCGTGCTCGATGAGGACGGAGAAGTGAAGGCGGCGGCGATAATAAATAAAACGCAGGTAGATGTGTACGAGGGCGCCGCATGGAAATTCAAGGCCGGCGATGACGAGATATGCGTTCTGCACACGCTGGTCGTCGATCCCGCGTGCTCCGGAAACGGCATAGGCAGGCGCTTTGTCGGCTTTTACGAAAAGTACGCTCTCTCGCGTCGGTGTACGACCCTGCGCATTGACACAAACGAGAAAAACGCGGTCGCCCGCGCCATGTATAAGCGTCTCGGCTACCGCGAGGCGGATATCGCTCCCTGCGCTTTTAACGGCATCGACGGAGTGAATTTAGTGCTTCTTGAAAAGAAGCTCAAATGAAAAAACAAGGCTTTTAGCCTCGTTTTTTTCATTTGCATTGACAGACTGTTTTATTCCGTTATGACCTCAAGCCCCTGCATATACCTGCGCATCATGTCAAAAATATAATTTCCCGAAACTCTGCGGATATAGCTGCGCGGCCGCCTGTCGCCGACATGGAGCTCGCGTACGAAGGTTGCGTCTTTTGTCGCAAGGGACACGAAAACGGTGCCGACCTCGTGTACGCCGTCGCCGTCGGGACCGGCAAGTCCGGTAACGCCTATACCCATATCGCTGCCGAGAAGCATGCGCACCCGCTCCGCCATTTCCTTTGCCACCTCATAGCTCACCGCCGTTTTTTCCTCAATGAGCTCGGGAGATATTCCGAGCAGCTTTACCTTTGCCTCATTCGTATAGGTGGTAACGCCGCCGAGAAAGAACTCGCTGGCTCCCGGCATATCGGTAAAGCGCTTTGCAAGCTCTCCGCCCGTGCAGCTCTCGGCTGCCGCAAAGGTCATTTTGTTTTCCCTGAGAAGCCGCATTACGCTCTCCTCAACGGTATCGACATCTATGCCGAAAACGACATCGCCGAGCACCGAGCAGGCGTGCTCGATAACGGGCTTCATCATCTCCTCGGCCTTTTCAACGCTCTCGGCCTTTGCCGTGATCTGAAGCAGGCAGTCGCCCTCCTTGGCATAGGGCGCCATGGTGGGGTTTGTCATCGCGTTCATCTCATCACGGAATATCTGATCCATCGCACTTTCGGACATCCCGAAAACATGGATGGCATGGGAGACTATCAGCTCGTCGGAAAGTGACCTGAGAAACGGCATCGCACAGGCGCGGAACATCGCATTGCACTCCTTGGGAGGTCCCGGCAGCATGAGGACTATCGTGCCGTCGAATGCCTTGAACGCGCAGCCCGGAGCCGTGCCCCAGCTGTTGTGAAACACCGTACAGCCCTCCGGAAGCATCGCCTGCCTGAGGTTATTTTCCGTCATTTCCTTACTGTAGCCCTTGTTGGTGAGATAATCGTACAGGCACTCCTTCTCATGCTCGTTCATCTTCAGCTCAAGTCCGAACGAGCTTGCAAGTATCTGCTTTGTAAGATCGTCGCAGGTCGGTCCGAGACCGCCGGTCGAGATGATGATATCCGCACGCGAGCGGGCTATCTCTATACAGTCGGCAAGGCGTTGGGGGTTATCGCCGACGACGGTGTGGTATTTTACATTGATCCCGATCTCGGACAGCATGAGCGATATGTCGCGGGCATCGGTATTGGTCGTGTGACCTAAAAGTATCTCAGTCCCGACGGAGAGTATCTCCGCATTATATACCTTTTCCAAGTTTATTCGCCTACCTTTATTCTTTCGATGCCGGCATACGCCTCGTCCACGAGCGCGTCAATGTCCAGAGCGGCTTCTATCCGCTCGACATCCTTGAGCTTGGGCTTGGTTTTGGGATGCTTGGGCGTGAACACCGTGCAGCAATCCTCATACGGCAGTATCGAGGTATCGAATGTGCCGATCCTGCGGGCATGGCGGACTATCTCCTCCTTGTCCATGCCTATGAGCGGCTGAAGCACCGGAAGCTCGGTGACAGCCTGTGTGGATGCCATCGCCTCCATGGTCTGGCTTGCCACCTGACCGAGGTTCTCGCCCGTTACAATGGCTTTGGCGCCGTTTGCCTCGGCTATCCTCTGTGCGATGCGCATCATAAACCGGCGCATGATGAGCGTGAAATAATCCTCGTCGCACTTGGCGCGTATCTCCTCCTGAATGTGCGTAAACGGCACTACCTCAACGGTCATTTTTCCGCAGTACACCGTAAGCAGCCGTGCAAGCTCTATGACCTTCTGCTTTGCCTGCTCGGATGTGTACGGGAACGAGAAAAAGTGCACCGGTATAAGGCGCACGCCGCGCTTTGCTATCATGTATGTCGATACCGGACTGTCGATGCCTCCGGACAGCAGCGTTACCGCGACGCCGTTTGCGCCCACCGGCATACCGCCGGCGCCCGGAGTCGGGGCAGCATGGACATAGGCGGCAAGGTCCCGCACCTCGACATGGACCGTGAGCTCCGGAGAATGCACGTCGACTTCGCAGTCGGGATATGCCTCGGCAAGCTCGCCGCCGACGAACTGTGCAAGCTCTATGCTCGTCATGGGAAAGCTTTTGTCGCTTCGCTTTGCCTCGCACTTAAAGCTTTTCGCCGCAAGCATATCATCCTTAAGATATTCAACTGCAAGCTCGGCTATCTTTTTTGCGTCCTTTTCGCAGCCGGCTGCACGGTTTACCGATGCAATGCCGAAAACCTTGGTCATTGCCTCGAACGCCGCATCCATATCGCTCGCTTCATCCGCGGGCTCTATATAGACGGTCGACTGCATACAATATACCTTAAACCTCCCGATGGCTTCAAGCCTGCGCTTAATGTTGCTCATGAGCTTCTGCTCGAACGAGCGGCGGTTGAGTCCCTTGAGGACTATCTCACCCTGCTTGAGTAGAATAATGTCGTTTATCATTTCTTTTGCTCCTAACCGTTTTTAACGAGTTATTATATCATTATTTGTGCCGGATCGCAACAAAAGCTCCGCAAAGCACTTTGCGGAGCACACACAACATCTAAATTATATTAGTTTTTGTGACTTATGTCAATATATTAATAAATTTGTTCACATTTTTCGTATACACGCACAAAAATCTTGCCTGATCTTCATGCAGCATTGCTCTTGAAATAACGGTGCAGATTTGGTATCCTTAAATCACAGAAAGGGTGATACCAATGTACATGTAAGAGGCTCTCGAAAACCGGCAGAGGTCCGGCAGCGAGGGCAGCGGTGTCGAAGTCAAAATATTAAGAGGACAGAAAACACAGGCAGTATCCCGCTTTGGGAAAGATCTTCTTAAATTCTTTGAGTGTTTGGATTTATGTTCCGTTGACAGGCGGCACCGATTCCGCAGAAAGAGAGGTAACCAATGATGTTAGATACTAAGAATACACAGAAATGACCCTTGACTGCTTTGAAAACGGTGTAAAGAAACCGTGCAGTCAAGGGTCGTTTCGCGTTTGCGGGTATTTTTATATCATGACTTTCATTTGTATATCGGGGGCTCTGCGGAGATAACGCAGAGCCCTTGTTTCATTTTCAGATATTGTCCCTGAAGTCGTAGGTGCGGTACTGTATCGCCTCGGCTATATGCTCCGGAGCTATATCTATGTCACCGGCAAGGTCGGCAATTGTACGCGCAACGCGCAGGATACGGTCGTAGCTTCGGGCTGTCAGCCCCATACGGTCAAACGCCGAATGCATAAGCTCCTCGCACTCGGGTGTGAGGACACAGTATGTATTGAGTGCCTTGGTGCCCATACCGGCATTGCTGGTTATGCCGGTGCCGGCAAAGCGCTTGTGCTGGATAAGCCGTGCGGCATCCACTCTGAGCTTTATGTCGGCCGAGCTCTCCGCGGGCGCGCGGTTTTTCAGCTCCTCATACTCAAGCGCGGGCGCCTCGACGATAATGTCGATGCGGTCGAGCAGAGGACCCGATATGCGGCTGTGATATGCGCGCACCTCGTTTGCCGAGCAGCGGCAGCGCCCCGACGGGTGACCGTACCAGCCGCATTTGCAGGGGTTCATGGCGCACACGAGCATGAAGTTTGCCGGAAATGTCTCCGTTCCGGCAACGCGCGAGACCGTGACCTCGCCGTCCTCGAGCGGCTGACGCAGCACCTCAAGAACATCCTTACGGAACTCCGGCAGCTCATCAAGAAACAGCACTCCGTTGTGCGCAAGGCTTATCTCGCCCGGGCGCGGTATCGTGCCTCCGCCGGAAATGGCGGTGGGCGACACGGTATGGTGCGGAGATCTGAACGGTCGGGCCGCGATTATGGGGTTATTCTTTCCGGTGAGCCCCGCAACGGAATATATCTCGGTGGATTTGAGCATTTCCTCACGGGTCATATCGGGAAGTATTCCCGGCAGACGCTTGCTCATCATGCTTTTACCCGCACCCGGAGGTCCGACCATCAGTATGTTATGCCCTCCGGCGGCGGCGACCTCCATCGCGCGCTTGACATTCTCCTGTCCCTTGACATCGGCAAAATCAAGGTATCTGACCGACTGCGGGTCTATTTCAACGGCCTTTACCGGCTTTATCATGAACTCGCCCCGCAGATGTGCGGCAAGCTCCGACACATTCTCCACCGGATATACCGTAACTCCGTCGGCGTAGGACGCCTCCTGCGCGTTATCCGCCGGAACGAACAGCTCCGTTACACCCTCTCGCGCGGCGGCAACAGCCATGGGCAATGCACCGTATACCGGCCGGAGGGTGCCGTTGAGCGAGAGCTCGCCGAAAAACGCGCTCGTCGTCGGCGGCTGGCGTATTGTACCGGTGGCGGCGAGGATGCCGAGCATTATCGGCAGGTCATACACCGTCCCTGCTTTTTTCGTATCGGCGGGCGCGAGGTTTACGGTCACGCGGCTTACGGGGAACTTGAAGCCGTTTGATTTTATCGCGGCGCGGACGCGCTCGCGGGCTTCCTTTACCGCCGCGTCCGGCAGTCCGACTATATCAAAATTGACAAGGCCGTTTGACACGAACACCTCAACGGAAACTCCGTAGCCTCCGATGCCTTTAACGCCGAGTGATCTTATCGTTGCAAGCATAATTTACCACCACTGCTTTATGGAATAGGGACTGCTTGCGCAGTCCCTGTTGCATTACTCCTCTACGGGGCAGGTTATCGCTATATTGAGCTCGTCAAGCTGCTTCTGCTCGACGGCGGAGGGTGCGCCCATCATGATATCCTGAGCGTTCTTGTTCATCGGGAACGGGATTATCTCGCGTATGGAGTCCTCGCCGGCGAGCAGCATGACCATGCGGTCAACGCCCGGGGCGATACCGGCATGGGGAGGCGCACCGTAGCAGAAGGCGTTGTACATTGCGGGGAATTTCGCCTTGACATCGTCCTCGCCGAGGCGGACCATCTCGAACGCCTTTATCATGATCTCGGGATCGTGGTTACGCACGGCGCCCGAAGACAGCTCGACGCCGTTGCACACGAGGTCATACTGATAAGCGGTGATGGTGAGCGGATCGACCTCGCCGCGCTCTGCCTTTTCAAGGATCTCAAGTCCGCCGTTGGGCATGGAGAACGGGTTGTGGCAGAACTCGAGCTCGCCGGATTCCTCGCCGATCTCGTACATCGGGAAATCGACGATCCAGCAGAATTCATAGCGCTCCTTATCCATATGTCCGGGCACTGCCGCGCCGAGCATTTTGCGCATTACGCCGGCGGTTTTCTGAGCCGCTCCCTTTTTGCCCGCGGCAACGCCGACAAGGCAGCCGGGCTTGAGGGAAAGGGCATCGACGAGGCTGTCCTTCTTATCCTGAAGGAACTTCGCAACTCCGCCGGTAATCTCACCGTTTTCATCTACCTTAAACCAGTACGGCTTTGCGCCCGCCTGGACCTCGACATCGGCGCAGAGCTTATCTATCTGCTTTCTGGTGAGATCACAGTCGGTGACAACGATGGCCTTGACGGTGCTGCCCTCGGCAAAGGGTGCAAAGTCGGTGCCGGAAACAAGCTCCGTTATGTCGTCGACAATGAGATCTATGCGCAGGTCGGGCTTATCCGAGCCGTACTTCTCCATGGACTCGGTGTAGCCGATGCGGCGGAAGGGCGCCCTGTTGGAGATGTTATAAGTGCCGAACTTTTCAAATATCGGCGGAAAAACATCCTCGATTACCGCAAAGACATCCTCCTGACCGGCAAAGGACATTTCCATGTCGAGCTGATAAAATTCGCCGGGAGAGCGGTCGCCGCGGGCATCCTCGTCACGGAAGCAGGGCGCTATCTGAAAATAGCGGTCAAAGCCGGAGGTCATGAGGAGCTGCTTGAACTGCTGCGGTGCCTGAGGCAGGGCATAGAACTTGCCGGGGTGCTTTCTCGCGGGAACGAGATAGTCTCGTGCGCCCTCCGGTGAGGAGGCGGTGAGGATAGGCGTGGTTATCTCAAGGAAATCATGCTCCATCATTGCCTTGCGCAGTGCCGCAACGACATTGCATCTGAGGATGATATTCCGCTTGACGGCGGGGTTTCTAAGGTCGAGATAGCGGTATTTAAGGCGCATGGTCTCATCCGCTTCGCGGCTGCGGTTAATTTCAAACGGCAGCTCGTTATAGCGGCAGCGGCCGAGCACCTCGAGCTTATCGGGGACCACTTCAATATCGCCGGTAGGCTGCTTTGGATTTTTGCTGGCACGCTCACGCACGGTTCCCTCTACGGATATGGTGCTCTCCTTGTTGATGCTCTTTACGAGCCTCATCATGTCCTCGGTCTCGACAACGACCTGAGTCGTGCCGTAGAAATCGCGGACAACGACGAACGCAAAATTCTGACCTACCTCGCGGACATTCTCCATCCATCCGACGATCTTGACCTTTTCTCCGACATTTTCAATGCGGAGCTGACCGCAGGTATGTGTTCTTGACTGTGTCATTTCTTCATCCTCCATTACTCTTTGATGACCGCAGCACCTGCGCGCTCATCCATATCCTTCTTTATAAGCGATACGGCACCGGCAAAGTCGAGCTTCTGCTGCTCGCCTGTCGCCATATTCTTCACCGCAACAACATTTTCGGCTATCTCATCGTCGCCGATGAGGATGACATAGGGTATGCCGAGCTTATCGGCATAGCTCATTTTTGCCTTGAACTTTTTCTGCTCGCAGTAGAGCTGGGTGCGCACGCCGGCATCTCTCAGAGCCGTTGCCGCCGCGATGGAATAGCCGAGATTCTCGGACATGGGTATCACCAGCGCATCGGCAGGCGCGGAAACGAGCTCGTCCGAGAGCATCCCCTGCTCGTTCAAAACATAGAAAAGTCTTGTAAGTCCTATCGAAATGCCGACGCCGGGCAGTTTTTTGTCGGTATAGTAGCCTGCCAGATCGTCGTATCTGCCGCCTGAGCACACGGAGCCTATCTCGGGATGCGAGGTCATCTCGGTCTCGTAAACGGTGCCCGTGTAATAGTCAAGTCCGCGTGCTATCGAGAGGTCGATCGCAAAGCTCTCCTCCGGAACGCCGAAGTCGGCGAGGTATTTTGCGACCGTTTTCAGCTCGTCAAGACCCTCGTCAAACATGTGATCCATGCCCTTATAGCGCTCAAGTCCGGCAATGACCTCGGCATTTGTGCCGCTTATCGCCATGAAGTCCATAACATCATCGGCCTTGTGCGAGAACATATGCAGCTCGTCCATGAGAAGCCGGCGGACCTCGTTTGCGCCTATCTTATCGAGCTTATCTACCGTGCGCATTATTTCTCCGGCCTTTTCGCTCATACCGGCAAGGCTGTAAAAGCCGTTTAAAAGCTTTCGGTTATTGACCTTTATCTTGAAGCCCCTGAGCCCAAGTGCCGTGAATGTGCGATAGATGATGGCGGGTATCTCGGCCTCGTTTATAATGTCGAGCTTACCGTCGCCTATAATGTCGATATCCGCCTGATAAAACTCGCGGAACCTGCCTCGCTGAGCTCTCTCACCGCGATAGACCTTGCCTATCTGATATCGGCGGAACGGGAAGGTCAGGCTGCCGTAGTTTGCCGCGACGAATTTTGCCAGCGGAACGGTCAGGTCAAAGCGCAGTGCAAGGTCACTGTCGCCCTTGCTGAACCTGTATATCTGCTTTTCGGTTTCGCCGCCGCCCTTTGCAAGCAGCACCTCCGACGATTCGATTATCGGAGTGTCCAGCGGAGCAAACCCGTAAACGGAATAGCTCCTTCTGAGCGTTTCCATCATTTTTTCCATCTTGATCTGGTCTGCCGGAAGCAGCTCCATAAAGCCGGACAGTGTTCTCGGCGCAACTTTTGCCATATGCTCTATATCCTTTCAATTGCTAAATGCTGCTATCACGAAAGCGATAACAGCATTTAAATTTCATTTTGCGGACCGTACCTACCTGCGCTTGGGATTTACGATATTGCGCCAGTCGAGGTCACCGCGGCGCAGTCCCTGCACGAGCACCTCTCCGGTAGCTGCATTGGTCGCAAACGGGATCTGGTACTGGTCGCATAAACGCTCTATCTTATTGATATCGTCAAAGCCGCCGGGATTGGACGGATCGCAGAAAAACAATACAAGGTCTATCTCGTTATAGGCTATCCTCGCGCCTATCTGCTGTGCTCCGCCCTGATCGGCATGGAGATACAGCGTTACCGGAAGCCCCGTCGCCTCTGACACAAGCTTACCCGTGGTGTTTGTGGCGCAGACGGAATGCTCCGCCAGAATACCGCAGTAGGCTATACAGAACTGCACCATCAATTCTTTTTTTCTGTCATGTGCCATAAGTGCGATGTTCATATGCTTCCCTCTTTCATTCAGACTATCATTCCGATTAATTATATACAATGTTCTGCGTACTTTCAACGCCTTTTTGACAATTTTCTCACCTTTTTTATCACTGAAGCAGTTTGCCCTCGGTGTCGGTGACATCGGTGGCGGATTTGAGGCTGAAGTATGCCTCAAGTATCTCCTGTGCGATGGGTGCGCAGTTTGCGCCGGCACCGCCGCGCTCTACGACGATGGCAATGGCGATCTCGGGATCCTCAAACGGTGCGTAGCAGATGAATATACCGTCGTTCGTGACCGACTCGCCCTTCTGGGCAGTACCCGTCTTTGCGGCAACGGTGGTCATCGTGTAGCTGCTGAGCGAGCTCTTTGCGACAAGGCGCATGCCCTCGTGCACCGCATCCCAGTTATACTGGGCGCTCTCCACGGTGCTGAGCACCTCGTCCTCGCGCTCGTACACATTTTCGCCGTAGTTGAAGCTGCGGACATATTTGAGTATCGACGCACTGTGGCGGGTACCTCCGTTTGCTATTGCCGCGCAGTACTCGGCGAGCTGGAGCGGGGTGAACAGGCTGTCGGACTGACCGATGGCCGCCTGCATGGTATGACCTATGGACCAGCTCTCACCGGTGAGCTCCTCGTGGTTTTCGCGGTTTGCCATATTGCCCTTGCTCTCGGGCAGCTCTATGCCGGTGTACTCTCCGAGTCCGAGCTTGGAGGCATACAGGTCAAGCTTGTCTATGCCGAGATCGTGACCGGTCGAGTAGAAGAAAATGTTGCATGAATGCTGAAGTGCACCGGTAACATTGAGATAGCCGTGGTAGAGCTTCTGATTGTTCTGCGTGTATATCCAGCAGTAGGGCGCGTATCCGTACTCGGCATAGCGCGTGTACTGACCGCGGCATTCGATCGTAGTCCCCGTATTTATTATGCCCTCGGTAAGCGCCGCTATAGCGGTGCATGGCTTGAAGGTCGAACCCGGTGCATAACCGCCAAGCAGGGCTCGGTTGTACAGGGGCGAGTTTTTCGCAGTCGATATTTCCGTATATTTGAGCAGCAGCTCGCTGGGATCGTAGGTCGGCCAGCTTGCTATGGCCAGAGGCTCGCCGGTCTTGACATTCACGACGACTACCGCGGCGCCGGTTATCTCATCGTCCTTTTCCGTATATGTTCCGTTGGCTATCTGCTCATTTTTCTTTGTTTCGAGCTTTGCCGTTATCGACTCAACGCCGTTCTCCAGCGCAAGCTCCGCCGCCTCCTGAAGCGCAATATCTATCGTCAGATACACATTGTTTCCCGGCTCAGGTTCTTTTATATACTCCTTGCTGATAACGGTACCGTCGGAGGCAGAGGTTGTGCGCACGGTGCCGTTAGTGCCGTGCAGATACTTTTCAAACGCAAGCTCCGCGCCATCCTTGCCGACGATTGCGTCGGCGGAATAGCCCTGCTCCTTATACTTTGCATAGTCGCTGTCGCTCATTGCACCGGTGTAGCCCAGAATATGCGCCGCCGCCGAGGTGCTGTACTCACGGACATACGACTCCTTGATATTTACGCCTTCTATCTTGTTCTCACGCAGCGTTGCGATAAGCTTCATGTCGGCGTCCTCAACGAAGATATAGTCCGAGGTATTTATAAGATACCGTACATTGACCGCATAGCGCACTCCGGCAATTATTCTCGCTTCCTCCGCGCTGTAGTTGCTGTCGATATCATACCTTTCACGCATGCTGGAGAGTATCTCTACCGCACTTGCGTCCTCGGGCACATTGTTCTGCTTCATATAAGCATCCAGCCGCGCCTGATCCTGCTCGGTCACATTTTCAAACTCAAACGGCGGGCTCTTTGTTATCGGCAGATCGTCGATGTAATCATCGCCGTATTCGCGGATCATATTGACGAGCTTCAGTATGGTAGCATTAGAGTCAACGCTGCCGTCGCTGGGGAAAAGCTCATCGGTATTTATGGTAAGGTTATAGCACGATTTGTTTGTTACGAGCACTCTGCCATAGCGGTCGAGAATATTTCCGCGCGCAGCGGTAACGGTGCTCGTCGTCACCATGTTGTTGCGGCTTTCCTCGTAATATTTTTCGCCCTCGATTATTTGCAGCTTGTACAGTGCGACGACATAAACGGTCAGCAAAACGGCAAAAATCGCGGCGAGTGCTATAAGTCTTTCTTTCTTGATAATGTTCATCTGCTGTCCTCATAGGGTATAGTGTGGGTTTTTATCTGTTAAGCACCGCTCCGCTCCTGAACGGGAGGTACAGGAGCATCACCGGCGGTATGCTCAAAAGCGTTTGCAGCAGTACGGTAAGGAGCGCCGGCACGAGCTCGGTATTGCCGCCGGTGAGCGCAAGCAGGAGCTGCGCAATACCGCACAGGAGTATCGCGGCGGTGCTGAATATCATAAACGCGAAAAAGCTTTTGTTTATATAAAACTCTGCGGCAAAGCCCGCGCCGAAGCCGATGATCGGAAACAGAACGGTAAACAGCACGGTCGTCTCCGAAAATGCCATGTCGGTGAACAGCCCGAGGAATATGCCGAACACGGCGCCGCGCACGCCGCCGAGGTATATCCCCGCCGCAGCCGCAGCCGCGGGAATTATAAAGCCCTTAACGCCGAATATGCTCACGCGCGAAAACAGCAGACTTTGCAGCAGCATCACCAGCAGCATATAGACCGCATACTGAAATACAACGCGGACCTTTTTCCATTCAAGTATCTGAAAAAGTCTGTTAAGCAATTATTCCACCACTTCAAAGTCTTTTACAACAAAAACCTGCACGAGTGAGCTCAGGTCGCAGCCGGGCTTTACTTCGCCGTATTCTATCTGACCGCCCGCCTCGGTCTTTACCGAGCTTACGGTCCCGATGACGAGCCCCTGCGGAAACGCGCCGCCCGAGCCGGATGTCATTACCGTGTCACCGGCGAACACCTGCGCACCGTCGGCCAGATAGCTGAGCTTTACGCAGCCGTCCTGCATCATGGCGAAGTCGCCGACGAGAAGTCCGGAGGCGCCGTTTTCGGAGACGAGAGCGCCGATATTCGTATCAAGGTCTATGACGGTGGATACCGTCGCCCATGTGGTGCCGACCTCGGTGACCTGTCCGACCATTACGCCGTACTCCGTTATAACGCAGTCTCCCACGGCGATATCGGCGTTGCTGCCCTTGCTTATGGTGAATGAATGAGCCCAGTTGGATGTCGTCCATGCCACCACCTTGGCTGATTCAAGCTGCATATCGCTGTGCTTTTCCTTGAACTCAAGGAGCTGACGGAACCTCTCGTTTTCCTCTATCGCCGCCTGACCGTTGCGCGCCTGCTCCTGAGCCTCGGTGAGCTCCGCTCGCAGGCGTTCGTTTTCGGCGACGAGCTTGTCATACTCGTAAAGATAACCGTATATGCCCTCAAGCCACTCGGCGACCGAGCTTACCATTCGCTGCACCGGAGCCTTCGCGGTACCGGAGATGTTCTGAAAAACTCCGGCGTTGCCCTTGAGAAGGAGCGAAGCCCCTCCGGCGGCAAGCGCTATGACAAGCACAATGACGCCGAGCTTTATTCCGTTTTTCTTTAGATATTCTTTCACATTCAAAGGATCCTCACTCCTATTGCCCTGAGCATTTGTCCGAGGCTGCACAGCGGCAGTCCCATAACATTAAAGTAATCGCCCTCTATCCTGCGCACCATGAGTGCGGCCTTTCCCTGTATACCGTAAGCGCCGGCCTTATCCATCGGCTCGCCGCTTTTTACATACGCGTCTATCTCGCTTTCCTCAAGCTCTCGGAAACAGACCTTGGTGCACTCGCTCCGGCACAGCGTTTTACCGCCGTATATCACGGTAACGCCGGTATAGACCTCGTGTGCGGTTCCGGACAGCGCGGTGAGCATTTTCACCGCCTCTGCGGGTGTTTTCGGTTTTCCGAGTATTCTGCCGTCCGCCCACACCACGGTGTCGGCGGCAATTATAAGACTGTCCGGATAAAGCTGCCGTACCTCCTGCGCCTTTGCCAGTGACAGAGCCTCCACCGTTTTCGCCGGACCGATGCCGGAGGGCGCATTCTCCTCACCCCTTGCGGGGCAGACCGTGAATGTAAGTCCGAGCGCTTCCAGCAGCTCTCTGCGCCGGGGCGAGCCGGATGCAAGCACTATATCCATATCAGTCAACTCCTCTGTAATACAGTCCCCTCGTGAGGTCATTGGGCTGGAAATCGCCCTCGCCCTTGTATCTCTTGGCCACCTGAACGCACTCGCGCGCGCTCTCCGTGGTAAACATCAGTCTTATGCCCCAGAGTCCCGCTCCGCACAGCTCGTCATTTTTATCCGCCATGAAGAGCTTGCGGGAGTTATAGATCACATTCCTGTGCTCATATTCCCTGACCACAGGAAACACCGAGCCCATTCTGTCGGAGAGCTGAGCCGGGTTCTGGCACGAGCATGTGCCGAGGCTGTGGCTTATAATGCATTGGTCGGATACCATCAGCGGCAGTCTGCCGTAAGCGATGAGCTCCGTGTCAACGCTTTTTGCCATGTCGCGCACCTGTGCAAGGCGCATTTCAAACGATGCCGTGGCGGAGAGAAAGCCCATCCTGCGCATCATATCCAGCGTGTACGAATTAAACACATTCATACCGAAATCGGCGCGGATCTTCATGCCCGCCTTGCGGGCGATCACGATATGCCCGACATTTCCGACGAGTGCCTCGTTTACGCCCCTGTCGAAAAGATCGTGCAGCATTTTATATATCTCGCCAGACTCATTGTCGGTGATCACCCTCGGCAGCACCGCGACGGGCACCGCTCCGCGGTTCATGAACACTCTGACCATGTCAAAGCTCTCATGCATAACGCGCACCGGAACATAAACGTAGTCCGGTCCCGTATCCGCAAGCTCCTCGGAAAGCTGCTCTGCACACCTGACCTGATATATCATGGCGGGGTCGGTGACGGTGGGCGTTCCCTTCGGCAGCTCGGGCACCGGCAGCTTCGCGCGCTGCGGCGGGCATGCCCTTTTATCGTTGAGTGAGGTTATGAGCTTTCGCCTGAGCTCGTTTATGGCCGAGGCCGAGAGATACAGCCCGTCCTGCACTCTGCTCTGCGCGTCCACGCAGTAGTACGGCGTACCGCCCGTTTTGCTGAGGCGGTCGCTCAGTGACTGTGCGTCTATCGCCTGTCTTATCGCCTTCTGCGGCTCGGAGCCGAACGCAACGACCTTGTTTCCCGCATCGTCCACCGCTGCGGCCTTGACGGCCTCGCCGGAGTTTACGACGGCGTAGAATTTCACCGGAACTCTGCGCTCCTCCTTGCCGATATATTCCCTGCGGGCATCGGCAAAGAGCCTTGAAGCCGGCTTATCGTCCTCGGTTCTCACGCCGAACATATCCCTGCGGTCGCCGTCGAAGTATCCCTGAGTAAACCCGTCGCGCGAGAACGCGTCGGCAAGGGTCTGCATTTCCTCGGGCGTGGGTCTGCGGTGCTCCTTTATGAGCCTTGAATATATGCCGGTGACAACGCCGGTATACTCCGGACGCTTCATCCTGCCCTCTATTTTTGCGCACGCAACTCCCGCATCCTCAAGCTGTATGAGCCGGTCGGCAAGGCAATTATCCTTAAGCGACAGCGGATGGCTGTCCTCAAGTCTGCCGCCCATGGTGTACTCCATCCGGCACGGCTGGGCGCAGGCGCCGCGGTTTCCGCTTCTCCTGCCTATGAGTGCGGACATATAGCACTGACCGGAGTGGCAGAAGCACAGAGCACCGTGTACGAACACCTCGGTCTCTATAGGCGAGTGCTTCGTTATATGCTTTATCTGCTCAAAGCTCAGCTCACGCGCGAGAACGGCTCTCGTAAGGCCCATTTCGGCTGCCGCCTGAACTCCCGCAAGATTGTGTATGCTCATCTGCGTGCTCGCATGCAGGGGAATATCCGGCACGGCTTTTTTCAGCACGCTCAGAAGTCCGAGATCCTGCACAAGGATAGCGTCGGCCCCGATCTCGGACACCTTTCCCGCAAGCTCTGCCGCCTGCTGCATCTCTCTGTCTCCGACAAGAGTGTTCATGGTGACATAGACCTTGCAGCCGCGTATCCTGCAGTAGCGCACCGCCTTTTCAAATTCCTCGTCGCTGAAATTTTTCGCACCGCGGCGGGCGTTGAAATTACCAAGCCCCATATAAACCGCGTCCGCGCCGTTCTGCACTGCGGCGATGACCGCCTCCGGAGAACCCGCGGGAGAGAGCAATTCAAGCATATCCATACCTCTGGCATTTTATATAATGAAGAATTATACCACAAACAATGCTATTGCTACAAGCTAATTTTAATGATATAATCTCTCATGTTAAAGTCCATTGTGTAAACTTTGAGATAAAAATGTTCGGCAAAGGATGTTTGGGTAATCGGCATGAGCATAGCGGAGCAAAACTTAATATCCGGCGATAACGCCGAAAAGCTCATATCCGCGCACGACGGCGATGTTGCGCTGCTGTATATCTGGCTGTCACGGCGCGGAAAATTCGACGCGGACAGAGCCGCGCGGGAGCTGTGCAGAACGGCCGGTGAGATAGCAAAGGCGCACGAAAAGCTCGTCCGCATGCAGCTCGGTCAGGCACCCGCCGCCGCTTCCGAGGCAAAGCTTCCTCCTGCGGAGGAGCTTCCGGAATACACCTCGGAGGACATAGTCCGCCGCTCGAAGGAGGATCCGGGCTTTCAGGCGGTGATCATGCATGCCCGCAGCCGGCTCGGGCGCACGCTTTCGACTTCGGATATGAAAACGCTTTTCGGCATATATGATTACCTGGCGCTGCCCGCCGATGTCATATTCATGCTCATCGGCTACTGCATAGATGTCTTTGCGGAAAAATACGGTCCGGGAAGACTCCCGTCCATGCGCAGCATTGAGAAAGAGGCCTACTCGTGGGCAAACAAGGAAATAATCACCATAGAGCAGGCGGATGAGTACATCCGCACCGCCGCGGAAAAGCGCTCGCGCGCGGGCAGACTGAAAACGGCCATGGGGCTGGGCTCCCGCATACTGACGCCTACCGAGCGCAAGTATATGGGGGCGTGGTTCGACATGGGCTTTGACGACGAAGCCATTCTTATTGCATACGACCGCACGGTGACGAACACCGGAGCGTTAAAATGGGGATATATGAACAAAATCCTTATCTCATGGCAGGAAAAGGGCATCCGCACCGCCGACGATGTCCGTGAGCGCGACAGCCGCTCTCCGGCCGCAATGGTCAAGGCGGAAAATCAGCACCCAAGCAGCGTCTCCGGTGATGAGCTCAAGCGTCTGCGCTCAATCTATGAAAAGGTTAAAAACGGTTAAACAATGTCACTTGACGGAAAGATTCTGGCAAAGGCCAGAGAGCAGATCGGACACACTCACGCAAGCAATGTTGCGGAGCACTATCTGCGGCAGGAGAAGATATACTCTCACATACCCGAAATACAGAGGATCGACGAGCGCCTGCGCTGTCAGATGTCAGAGCTTGTGGGGCTCACGATAAAGCGCAGCGCCGACCTGACCGAGGCGCTCAAAAGGCTGGAGGACGAAAGCCTCGCGCTCCAGCTTCGCAAGAGCGAGCTCCTGCGTGAGCACGGCTATCCGGTCGATTATCTCGAGGATATTTACACCTGCCCGAAGTGCAGGGACACGGGCTTTATCGGAAGCCGGATGTGCTCCTGCCTGCACGAGGCATATAACCGCGAGCTTACAAACGAGCTCAGCACGCTTTTGAAAAGCAGCCGCGACAGCTTTGACGGCTTCGATCTGAGCCTGTACGGCTCCGCGGCGGAGAGCATGAGCATCGTTTTCGAGACCTGCCGCGAATATGCTCACAGCTTTTCGGAGCGCTCGATCAACCTGCTGTTTCAGGGCGGCACGGGGCTCGGGAAAACATTCCTGTCTGCGTGCATAGCGCGCGTTGTCGCGGAAAACGGGCATTCCGTTTGCTATGACACGGCGGCGTCGGCACTTGAGGCGTTTGAGCTCAAGAAATTTGCACGCGATGCGGAGTCGGCGGAGAGGGCTGCCGTCAGGGTCGAAAGAATGCTCGAATGCGAGCTCATGATCCTCGATGATCTCGGCACCGAAATGCTCACGCAGATAAGCGTTTCCGCACTGTACACGCTTATAAACACCCGCCTTGTCAACGGCAGGAAAACTATCATAAGCACGAACCTCACCGATGCGGAGCTTGCCAAAAGATACACTCCGCAGATATGCTCGAGAATAGACGGCGAGTTTACAAAGCTCCCGTTTGTGGGAACGGATATACGGCAGCTTAAGAAGGAGATGTAGAATGGATCAGCACGAGATAACACGGGAGATTCCTCTGCTCAATGCTCAGGGCAATCTCACCGAGCCCGGCTTTGCAAAAAAGCTTCTGCCGGTGTACAGGCGAGCGGACATAAAGGCAAGTCCCCTGCGCATAAAGGAATGGGATTACTACCTCATAAATAACGGCAGATTTGCCCTTGCCCTTACCATCGACGATAACGGCTACATGGGGCTGGACTCGATAAGCCTGCTCGATTTTGAGGAGGGCTGGGAGATAACCACAAGCCCGATGTGCTTCATGCCGCTCGGCAAGCGCGGTCTCCCCGAGACCAGCAAGACCGGCGACACCACCGCCATCGGCAAAAATTACAGCATTTATTTTAAAAACGACGGCTCCGGTGTGCGCACTCTCATCGCGCAGATGAAGAAATTCGGTCCCGCCGGCTCGCTGTATGCCAGGGTTGAGCTGTTTGACGAGCCTGAGGAGAGCATGGTCATCGCAACGCCGTTCGACAAGCCAGGTCATTTCTACTACAATCAGAAAATAAACTGCCTGCGTGCACGCGGCGAGGTCAGCTACGACGGCAGGACCTATATTTTCGATCCCAAGGACAGCTTTGCCGTGCTCGACTGGGGACGCGGCGTGTGGACATACAAAAACACATGGTACTGGGGCTCGGCATCAGGTGCCGTGGACGGAGTGCCGTTCGGCTGGAATATAGGCTGCGGCTTCGGCAACACCTCAGCCGCCAGCGAAAACATGCTGTTTTATAACGGCAGGGCGCATAAGCTGAGCCAGGTCAGATTCAACATTCCCGGCGGTGAAAAGTCCTTCATGGAGCCATGGGCCTTCACCTCCGACGACGGCAGGTTTGAGATGGACTTCCGACCGGTGCTCGACCGTGCTTCATGCACCGATGTCGGGCTTATAAAGAGCGATCAGCATCAGGTTTTCGGCCTGTTCACCGGAAGGGCCGTGCTCGACGACGGCGAGGTCATAGAGGTGCACAACTTCGCCGGCTTTGCCGAAAAGGTAGCAAACAAGTGGTAATTGCGCACTTAACGACAGTATTTGCGCTTGTCGGCGCACCCGATCTCTTGTATAATTATTCTATGAGAAATAAATTTTAAACGGAGGATAATTTATGGGCAGAAAGATTTACTCTTTGCAGGGCTCCTCTGCAAGCTTCCCCAGTCATGACGATTTCGGCTGGTTCAAGTATGTTTCCGATGAAGATTTCCAGCGCCTTTGGGTGCAGGGCATGCTCAGAGAGTACAATGGACAGTACTATCAGGATGAGCGGGCATCCGCTCCGGGCGCAGCTCCCAATCCCGCCGCAGGCAGTGCAGTGGGCGGTGCGGGCTATTCTGCCCCCAATGCCGGATATGCACCTCACGGCGCTCCTCCCCAGTACGCCCAGCCGCAGTACACCCGCGGTCCCGCCGCATTCTCGGCGGGCTCCAGCGACATCGGCTTCCTCGGCAAGATCTACGCCGATCCCGGTAAGACCCTGAGAATAATGGCCCCGATAGTTTTCATTCTTGGGCTCATCCTCTCGCTCATTCTTGCCATCAACCTCGGCAGAACCGTTTCCATCGACTATCTCTGGGGCGGCAGCTCAAGCCAGTTCGACTTCGGCAGATTCCTGCTGATATTCCTCACCGGCGGCGTTACCTCTTACCTCACCGGACTGTCGATCGCCGCATTCGGCGAGATCGTCACCAACACCCGCGGCATCAAGGAAAACACCAAAAAATAAAAGCATATAAGCAAAAAACAGGACTGCGGTGCAGTCCTGTTTTTGAATATGATGCCGCTATAGCCTGTACGACCCGCTTCTTTCTGCTCATTCAAGGTTTCCGCTTTCGTACATCAGCGCCGTGAGCGCGACTATGGGAGCCGTCGCGCACCGGAGTATACGCGAGCCCATGGAGCATATGTGCATGCCGAGTTTGCGCGCCATGTCCGCCTCGTATGCCTCAAAGCCACCCTCGGGACCGGTTATTATCGCAGCAGTGCCGAGCTTTTCGGCGCCCCTGAGCGCCGCGCGCAGTCCCTCGCGCTCGCCGGTCTCGTACATGAAAAATGCTGTATCGGTCATATCGGCGGGTGCGTCAGGTCACAGCTGAAAAAGTGACGATAATGTAAGGAATCGGGGGCGAAATGTAAGCCAAAGCTATGGTTTTACGGCTCGCCCCGAGTTATAATGAGAGCATAAGAATCAAGGAGGCAAAAGCATGAGTATTCTTACGGTCGAAAACCTGAGAAAGGTGTACAGCACCCGCTTCGGCGGCAATCAGGTCGAGGCTCTCAAAAATGTTAACTTCAGCGTAAACGAGGGCGAATACATCGCCATCATGGGCGAGTCCGGCTCCGGTAAAACTACGCTTCTGAACCTGCTGGCGGCGCTGGACCGTCCCACCGGCGGCACCGTTATCCTCGACGGAAACGACATCGGCAGGATAAAGGAGAGCGCCGTCGCCACCTTCAGGCGCGACAACCTCGGCTTTGTGTTTCAGGAATTCAACCTTCTGGACACCTTTACGATACAGGACAACATCCTGCTGCCGCTGGTGCTCGCGGGCAAGAGCTATGACGAGATGACCGCGCGGCTGCTGCCGATAGCGAAGGACCTCGGTCTCACCCCGCTGCTCAAAAAGTACCCCTACGAGGTCTCCGGCGGGCAAAAGCAGCGCGCCGCCGTCGCAAGGGCGCTCATCACAAACCCGCGCCTTATCCTCGCCGACGAGCCCACGGGCGCGCTCGACTCCAAGAGCACCGACGAGCTGCTCGGTCTGTTCGGGCAGATAAACAAAAGGGGTCAGACCATTCTCATGGTAACGCACTCGGTCAAGGCAGCGTCTCACGCTCAGCGCATACTGTTCATTCGTGACGGTGAGGTATTTCACCAGCTTTACCGCGGCGACAGCTCCGATCAGCAGCTTTACCAGAAGATATCCGATACTCTGACCATTCTTGCATCGGGCGGTGAGGTAAAATGAAGCGAAGCCTGTATCCCAAGCTCGCGTGGAACGGCATGAAGAAGAACAGCCGGCTGTTCGTGCCGTATATCCTCGCAGCCGCCGGCACGGCGGCGGTGTTCTACATCATATTCTATCTGGCCATTGACGGCATTCCCGACGGTATGGCCGGCGCGACCTCGGCGAGGACTACGCTGAGTCTGGGCGTATTCGTGATCGTTATATTCTCGCTTATATTTCTATTCTACTGCAACGGCTTTCTCGTGCGCCGCAGATACAAGGAGTTCGGACTGTACAGCATTCTTGGCATGAACAGGCGCAACATATCGCGCGTGCTGGCATGGGAGACTCTGTTCACGGCGGGCTTCTCGCTGCTGGGCGGAGCGTTTCTCGGCGTGCTGCTGTCAAAGCTTGCCGAGCTCGGGCTTGTGCGCGCCGTCGGCGGTGAGCCCGGCTACGGGCTGGTCATTTCCGGCTCTGCGCTGTTGTATATGCTGCTGTACTTCGGCGGCATATTCGTCCTTGTGTATATAAACAGCCTCATAAGGCTGCACAGGAGCACGGCCGTGGAGCTCGCCGGAAGCGACAGCCTCGGCGAAAAGCCGCCCAAGGCAAACCCTGTGCTCGGCATCGCCGGCATCGTCATCCTCGCGGCGGCGTACTATCTTGCGCTTAGCATTCAGGATCCGCTTGAGGCACTCACGACCTTCTTCTTTGCGGTCGTCATGGTCATTCTCGGCACATATCTCGTTTTCATCTCCGGCAGCGTGCTGCTGTGCAGGCTGCTTCAAAAGAACAAGAGCTATTACTATAAGCCGCAGCACTTCGTGTCCGTATCCTCGATGGCTTACCGCATGATGCGCAACGGCGCGGGGCTTGCCTCAATCTGCATCCTCGCAACGATGGTGCTGGTCATGATATCCTCCACCTCCTGCCTGT
>CAVGWF010000081.1:0-5847 GCA_963632825.1 Escherichia coli
GTGCGGCATCGTCCTGCTGCTGACGACCAAGCGAAATAAAAAAGAGGAAAACTGATTTGTGATCAGATTGCCTGCCGGTAAAACCGGCAGGCACTTCTGGTATTTGGAGTTTGTATGAAACGAGCCGTAAGAAAGATACTATTGCTTGTATGCGTCCTCGCGCTCATTTTCTCGGCGCTCAAGCTCTATTCGTATTGGAGCGAGAACCGCGAGAGCGAGAAGCTCAATGATGAGCTCGCGGCAAGCTTTGTCGCCGAGGACGAGAGCAGCCGGATACCGATAACCGTGGATTTTGAGCAGCTTAAGCAGGAGTGCGGCGATGTCGTCGGCTGGCTCTACTGTGAGGGCACGGTGATAAATTACCCCGTCGTGCAGGCCGAGGACAACAGCTATTACCTCCGCCGCATGCTCGACGGCAGCTATAATGCCAACGGTACGCTGTTTATGGACTGTAAAAACGACCCCAACATGGGCAGCCTGAACACGATAATTTACGGGCACCATATGCGCTCCGGCGCTATGTTCGCTGTGCTCGATAAGTTCTCCGAGCAGGAGTTTTACGAGGAGCATCCGGCGCTGTGGTTTCTCACCGAACAGCGGGCGTACCGCCTTGATGTGATATCCACCTTCGTAACGCCGTCGGACTCGGAGAGCTACAAGGTGTTTGACACGCCGGAGGAGCTCGCGGCGTACCTCCCGCAGGCGCTGAGCAGCTCGAAGCTCAGCACAAATGCCGATACGGAGAATGTGACGCAGATAATGACGCTTTCCACCTGCGCATATGAGTACGAAAAGGCGCGCACCGTGGTGATCGCCGCCGTAACACCGGTCGAATATGAAAACGGAGCAGTCGGCTGACTGCTCCGTAATTGTCTGCGTCACTCCACGGAGACGATTTTTCTCATCACTTCAGGAGTCAACTTCACCACTTTTCGGTCATATGTAATAAGACCGTTGACCTCCTGCTCCACATCTGTGAGCTGGGTGTACACCGCGGCGGCAAGCCCCTGCCTGTAGGCGGGCTTTATCTGCTCGGAATAGAGCCTTTCGAGCTCCCTTTGCAGCTCCTTTTCGGAGCGGAGCTTTTTATAGCCGAAGTTGTCGCTGCCGAAGCTGTGCTGCCTGCACCGGTAGTTATACCCGCCGAACTCGCTGAGCAGAACGGCTCTGCCGAGCTTATCGGGCTTGAAAACATACTTTTTGAAATAAACATGCAGGCTCCGGGTCTGCCCGATCCTCTGATCGTGCCAGCCGGAGGCGTGGTCGACGGTGCGGGTCGGATCCATACCGGCAAGCTTTTCGGCGATGCGTGCCGCGTTGAACTGCCCCCAGCCCTCATTGAACGGTACCCACATCGCAATGCAGGGGCAGTTATACAGAAGCTCGACCATCTCGTTCAGCTCGGTCTCGTATTCGACCCTGCCCTCAAGCTCCTCACGCCCAAACAGCCTGTACCTTTTGTCGTTCAGGTGGATGCCGGTGACAAGGGGAGCGGAGATTATCACCGGATTATAGCTGCCGCCGCCGTTTATCATATCCTGCCATACGAGCATGCCGAGACGGTCACAGTGATAGTACCATCTCAGGGGCTCGACCTTGATGTGCTTTCTGAGCATGTTGAAGCCCATGTCCTTGGCGGTCTGAATGTCAAAGATAAGAGCCTCGTCGGACGGCGCGGTGTACATGCCGTCGGACCAGTAGCCCTGATCAAGCAGACCGTTGTGAAAATACGGCCTGCCGTTTAGAAACAGACGCTTCACGCCCTTGGAATCAGGCTCGACGGAGAATTTGCGCATGGCGAAATAGCTTTCGACCCTATCCTCGCCGCACACTACGGAAAAGTCGTACAGCTTTGGATTTTCCGGAGACCACGGCTCAAAATCGGGCACCGGCACCGCTGCGGGAAGCTGATACCGCTGACCGTTGAATATCGCATATGCGCGGCTGTCGCCGACAACATCGGCGTTTATGCGCACGCTTGCCCCATCGTAATCCGGCGTTATGCGCAGCGACCTTATGCAGTCCTTGGGCACACATTCCGCCCATACGCTCTGCCATATCCCGCTCTGCGGCGTGTACCATATGCCGCCGTGCTTCATTCTCTGCTTTCCGCGGGAGTGATACGAGGTGTCGGACACATCGCGCACGCTCAGTGACAGTTCGTTTACCTCCTTTGAGAGAAAACCCGTTGCGTCAAACTCAAAGGGGAGGTAGCCGCCCTTGTGACGGTATGCGCGCAGTCCGTTTATGTACACGGTGCAGCTCTGGTCAACGGCTCCGAAATGCAGAATGACCCTGCCGCTCATGTCGTCGGGACGCACCCAGTCGCGCCGGTACCAAAGGTACTCGTCCGGACGGAGAGCTTTGCCTACGCCGGACAGCTCACATTCTGGGGAAAAGGGAACGAGTATTTTGCCGTCCCATTTTTCCGGCTGCTTTTCTCCGGCGGCGGTGAAGGCGTAGTCCCATTGTCCGTTCAGGTTTATAAACGACGGTCTGCGCATCTGCGGGCGCGGATATTCGGGAAGAATATTGTCCTTGTCGAGCTTTTCGCCCCATGGTGTAAGCATATCGGTTCCTCCTCAAACGCTTATTATTATATGTATACTATACAGCATAAACGCAGTTTTGATAAGCCCTGTTTTTAACAAAGCGTCAATGTGCGGCGAAAATTGATAATTAAACCACAAGAAGCAAATATTGCGTTAAAATATGTGCAATTGTTAATCATTTGTCATGAATTGGTGCCAAAAACCACAAAAAATCGCGCAAAATCGAGTCATTGATTGTAGACACAAAACATAGTTTATGCTATATTAAAAGATGCATAAATTAGAGAGGTGATGTAATAAATGCCCTATAAGTTTCGCGGTGGCGTACATCCTGATTACATGAAGGCTCCCGACGAGCCCGTAGTGATCCTGCCCCCGCCGCCCCAGGTCGTTATTCCGATGGCACAGCACATCGGCGCACCTTGCCAGCCGCTGGTTGCGGTCGGCGATTATGTTACCATGGGTCAGAAGATAGGCGATAATCCTGCGCCTGTTTCCGCTCCGGTGCATTCTCCCGTTTCGGGCAAGGTAGTAGCGATCGAGCCCAGACCCCATCCGCTGGGCGATATGATAATGGCAATCGTCATTGAAAACGATTACCAGGACACTCCCTGCACGGATCTGGCTCCTCTCACCGAAGAGCAGCTCAAGGATCCGGAAGCCATCCTTGCCCGCCTGCGTGAGGCAGGTATCGTCGGCATGGGCGGCGCAATGTTCCCGACGGCGTTTAAGATAAGAGGCGGTCTCGGCAAGGTCGATACCCTCATCATAAACGGCGCGGAGTGCGAGCCCTACCTCAACGGCGACCACTGGACGATGAAGCTGCATCCCGAAGAGCTCCTCAAGGGCATCGAGCTTGCACGCGTTGCCAGCGGTCTGGACAAGGCGTATTACGGTATTGAGAAGAACAAAATGGATGCAATTGAGATTCTCAATTCCAAAAATCCGGCTCAGTATGGCGTTGAGATCGTTCCCGAAGAGGTCAAGTACCCTCAGGGCGCGGAAAAAATGCAGATCAAGGCCATTACTAACCGCGAGGTCAAGCCCGGCGGACTGCCTGCCGGTGTCGGCTGCAATGTCGTCAGCACACAGACTGCGTATGCGATCTACAAGGCATGCTATCTCGGCATCCCCTGCTATGAGCGTATACTCACGGTCGGCGGCTCGGCTATTGACAAGCCCCACAACCTTCAGTGCCGCATAGGTACTCCGTTCAGCTATATCGTTGAGCAGTGCGGCGGATTCGTCAAGACCCCCAAGAAGATCGTTCTCGGCGGACCCATGATGGGCCTTATCGCAACGAGCCTTGACGCCGTAAACATCAAGGGTACCGCGGGCATCCTGTTCTTCACCGAGGAAGAGGACAGAACCGTTGAAAATCCCACCTGCATACGCTGCGGCAAGTGCATCACCGTGTGCCCCATGGGACTTGAGCCCGTTTACATGTACGCATACTTCAAGAAGGGCGACTTCGAGAACATGAAGAAGTACCACATTCTTGACTGCTTCGAGTGCGGCAGCTGCTCGTATAACTGCCCCGGCAGAATGCCGCTGACCCACTCGTTCAAGACCGCAAAGCTGCTCTTTGCCGCAAAGGCGGCCGAGGAGAAGGCAAGAGCGGAAGCCGCTGCAAAGGAGGCCGAGAAAAAGTGAAAGCAAAAGAATATACATTTGACGCCTCCTATCAGCCTCAGGTAAGGACAAAGACCGATACCTCCCGCATAATGCTGGACGTCATAATCGCACTCGTACCGGCAATGGTCGTCGCAGTGTACCAGTTTGGCTTTAATGCACTGGCGCTGATAGTGGTCAGCGTCGTGTCCTGCGTGTTCTTCGAGTGGGGCTACCGCAAGCTCATGAAGAAGTCCGACTCCATCGGCGATCTTTCCGCCTGCGTTACGGGCGTTCTCATCGCAATGGTCATACCCTCCAAGGCTCCCCTGTGGATGCCGGTCGTCGGTGCGGCCTTTTCCATGGTCGTTGTAAAGCAGCTTTACGGCGGTCTCGGAAAGAACTTCCTCAACCCCGCGCTTGCATCCCGCGCCTTCCTTATGGCCTCCTGGCCCGTCATCATGACGACTTGGGCCGTTCCCAAGGCGCTTGCCGGCAGCGTCGTTGATGCCGCCACCATGGCTACCCCGCTCAGCTACATGAAGGCCGGCGAGGCTCTGCCCGACACCTTCAGCTACGCGAACATGCTTCTGGGCAACATGCCCGGCTGCATAGGCGAGATAAGCGTTGTCGCACTGCTCATAGGCGGCGCGTACCTGCTCATCCGCAAGGTAATAAGCTGGCGCATCCCCGTCGCGTTTATCGGAACCGTCGCCGTTCTCACCTTCGTATTCCCGATGCACGGTGCCGCACGCTTTGACTGGATGCTCGCAAACCTCCTGTCCGGCGGTCTGTTCCTCGGTGCCTTCTTTATGGCTACCGACTACTCATCCAGCCCCGTTACCCTCAACGGCCAGCTCCTTTACGGCTTCGGCTGCGGTGCTCTGACCGTTCTTATCCGCTATTTCGGCGGCTTCCCCGAGGGCGTTTCCTACGCTATCCTCATCATGAACCTGTGCGCATGGGCAATTGATAAGGGTACCCGCGGCCGTCAGTTCGGCGTGACCAAGGAAGACCTCAAGGCAGCCAAGCAGGCAGCAAAGGAGGCAAAAGCGTAATGAAGAAGATACTTAAGCTCACAGCCATCCTTTTCCTCATCTCCGCTATCGTTGCAGGTGTACTTGGTGTTGTACATGAGCTTACCAACAGCAGAATAGAACAGCTGAAAAAGGAGAAGCTTGAGGATGCATATGCAGAGGTTCTGGAGGGCAGCTATGAGGATGCTACCTACACCGGCAATGATACTAACATTAACAAAATATCCAAGGCTTATGCCGAGGACGGAAGTCTTATAGGCTATGTCGTAGAGACCACCGTTACCGGCAGCCAGGGCAGCATCACCATCATCATCGGTGTCGACACCGACTATAAGTGCACCGGCATATCCATCACTTCGTCCAGCGAGACCTCCGGCCTCGGCGCCGTTGCCTCCAGCCCCAGCGACAAGGGCGTCGCCTTCCGCGAGCAGTTTGTCGGTCAGGGCTCCGATGTTGCCCTTGTTAAGAAGGGCGGCAGCATAAACGCGCTCACCGGTGCGACCATCACATCCAACGCAGTTACCGGCGCGGTAGCCTCCGCTACGGCAGCCTGCGAGAGTCTGGGTTAAGGAGGTAGACTTAAATGAATATCAAAAAACAGTTTAAGGAAGGCCTTATCACCAATAACCCCGTTCTCGTACAGCTCA
>CAVGWF010000082.1:0-20187 GCA_963632825.1 Escherichia coli
ATGTATAACATTATGAAAAACGAAGGTAAATGCCCCTGCTGCTCAAGCATGGCAAAGGAAATTCTGTCCGGCAGAGATGTCCGGCTCATGAGCATAGCGTAAAAATCAAAACCTCCGGCTTTTAGCCGGAGGTTTTGACTACTTTGACATAGAGACTCAGATATTTTCGAAGGCCTGCTCAAAGTCGGCGATTATGTCGTCGGCATTTTCAAGACCAACCGACAGGCGGATGAGACCGGCGGATATACCGGCGGCTTTCAGCTCATCGGGACCGTAGGTGGAATGCGTCATGGATGCGGGATGCTCTATGAGCGTTTCCGCGTCGCCGAGGGATACGGCGATAGTGCACAGCTTAAGCGAATTACAGAACTTCATTCCGGCTTCCTTGCCGCCCTTAACCTCAAACGAGATCATGCCGCCGAAATCACGCATCTGGCGTGCGGCTATATCGTGACCGGGATGTGAGGGCAGACCGGGGTAGTTTACGAGCTCGACCTTGTCGTTTTCATACAGGTACTGAGCTATCTTTTTCGCACTCTCGGTGTGCCGCGCAACGCGCAGCTCGAGGGTCTTGAGACCGCGCAGAATAAGCCATGCCTCAAACGGTCCGAGCGTAGAGCCGGTCATGTCCTTGAGACCGAACATCTTGACGCGGGATATAAATTCGGTCGAGCCGACGACGAAGCCGGCAATGACATCGCCGTGACCGTTCAGATACTTTGTGGCCGAGTGGACGACTACATCCGCACCGAGCCTGAGAGGATTCTGGAGCGCGGGGGAGGCAAAGGTGTTGTCGCACACGACCTTGATATCGGCATTGTACTCATGAACCGTCTTTGCGATGAGCTCGATGTCCGTTATCTTGAGATTCGGGTTTGCCGGAGTTTCAAGATAAACGGCAACGGTGTTTTCCTTGAGACTTGCCTTGAGGTTTTCAAGCTTGCTGAGGTCCGTGAAGGTTACCTCTACGCCGTATTCGGTCATACCGTGGCTGAGCAGAGCAAAGGTGCAGCCGTAGAGCGTTTCGTCTGCGATGATGTGCTTGCCGGCGCCGGCTATCGACCACAGGCATGAGGATATCGCACCCATGCCGGAGGCTGCCGCAGCACATGCCTCGCCGCCCTCGAGCGCAGCTATCTTGTTCTCGAGCACTGCCGTGGTGGGATTGCCGAGACGGCTGTAGATGTATCCGCCCTCCTCACCGGCAAAGCGGCGGCCGCCCTGCTCGCAGTTTTCGAAGTAGAAGGTCGAGGTCTGGTAGATGGGCATCGTCAGAGAACCGTACTGTGTGTCCCGGATGTTGCCCGCGTGGACTGCGCGTGTGCCGAAGCCGGCATTTTCAAGCATTTCTTTTTCCATTTCAATCTCCAATCATTATAATTTTGTTTTCCTATAATGCTGTCCATGACTCGTATTATATATCATCGACAAAAATATGTCAACATGATATTGGGCATTGTGCAATATGCATAAAAAACTCCGCCGGTTATGTCGAAACCGACGGAGCTTTCCGTTAATAGGTCAATAGTATGTATGTGTCGAGGGTGTCCCGTCATCCGCGGCCGCGTAGGCCGGATCCGTCAGGTCAACGCCGAGCTTTTCCTTCACCCATTCAATGCTGCTTGTGCAGCTTGAGTATATCACACAGGAGAGAGCTTCGCTCGCGAAGGTGCCATTCGTTGGCGAGTTGTCTGCAAGCTCAATACATATAATTCCAAGATAGTCTCCTCCTGAGCTCATGCGCCCGGACTTGATGTCCGGCATGAACGCATTGTCGTAAAAATCAGCGGCCTGCTCGGGCGTGAGTTCTGCCTCGTAATTCATTGCGGCGAAGCTGACATAGACGCAGTGCTTTACATCGACGGGGATGTTCGTCGTGAAGCGTTCGAGCAGAATGCTTTGCGAATTGAGCAGCTCGTGGTACTTGTTGTAGTTTTCGTCGCCTTCGGGTAGGTCATACTCTCTTACGATCTTCTGTCCGTTTTTTAGCGTGTATGTGAATATGAGCGGCTCACAGTAGATATACTGCTGGTCGATATTGCAGTATCTGTCCTTGTCCTTTACGATGCTCTCATGCAGCGCACGCAGCTCGGCGATGCCCTCTTCGCTGCTGATATTTCCGCTTTCCGACACGGACATATATTTGATGCTGCTCTCCTCGGGAACATAGCGGCCGATGCCGAACACGTCGAGGTCGCAGCCGAGCGTGAACACCGTGCACAGGCAGCACACGACGATGATGCCTACCCAGCCGTCGTGGAAGACGTGGAAGCTCTTTTCAAGCAGCATTCTTGCACCGAAGTAGCCGACGAGAGCGAAAATTATAAGGCTCGGTATCATTATGACGACCGAAAGCGAGGGATTGTTGAATATCGCGTACAGCAGGGTGTACAGCAATATGCCGCCGCACAGAGCGGAGCAGACCGTGACGCCGTATTTGAACACGGGTCTCAGGCAGCGCACGGCGACAATATCTCCGGCTGCCTCCATCCTGCGCTTTCTGAATATCAGCAGCGCCGCAGCGGAGAGCAGAAGACCGACGGCACAGTATATGACCGTTGCCGTCCAGTGACTGTAGGTGACGCCGACAAGAGTGTAAATATCGTTGAGCTGATCATACTCATGGACACTGTCAAGCTTGAAGTTCCCGAGCATGTAGACAATGGGGGACAGGAAGTCGAGCACGCTGTCGAACGCGAAATTCTCCATGCCCCAGACAAGGCAGGAAAAATGCATCCTTACAACGGCCTCCATGCCGACTACGATAAAGTTGAAGATGATGAACATTACCGGCAGTGCGACTATGCTGCCTGTCACGACGGCGATTATCGAGGCTATGCCGAAAAAGAGCAGGAACTGCATCGAGTACGCGCCGAACCATATCATAACGGCCTTGAACGCAAATGCCGCATCCGATACTGCGCCGAGCGAGAACACAAAGGTCAGCAGCGCTATAACGATATTCGAGCAGATGACCGCGGCTACTGCGCCGAGCCATACCGAGCAGAACACCGTTTCACGGCGCATGGGCAGAGAGGCTATAAGCCCCGTGCTGCGGGAGCTGTACATGAAGCTGAACACTGCCATGGCGGATATAATAGCCATCAGAAAAGAGACGATGGGCGAGGAAAACACGGCGCTGTGTGCCATATCGAAAACGAAATCATATGTTCTCGATGAGCCCATGCTGTTGACGAGAGTAAGCACCGGCATGAACAGGAACCAGCCGCCGAAGTGGACAAACCACAGCGGCCAGAAGCGCCGGAGCGTGCTTTTGAAAAGCCCTGCGTTAAAGAACGATATCTTTGACTTCATAGTCTGCACCTCCCAGCTCATAAATAAATATTTCCTCAAGCGTAAGCGGAACAAAGTCCATAAACAACGGCTCGGCGGCAGCAAGCTTATCTTCCAGCTCGGCCGTGGTGCCGTGCATTATCATCGTCTGAAGCCTGCCGGTGGACGAGGAATGAAGTATATCGAGCCCCGCGGGGAGCTCTGCGCCGTCCGGCAGCGCAAGCTGCACCTTGACGATGCCCTCCTGAAGCTCGCTCAGGCTGCGCTCTATCATCAATTTGCCCTTGTTCATTATGCCGACATGGTCGCAGACATCCTCAAGCTCACGCAGATTGTGCGAGGAAACGAGCACCGTCGTTTCGTTTTCCGCAACATCCGCCATGACGATGCTCCATATCTGACGGCGCATCACGGGGTCGAGCCCGTCCACCGGCTCATCGAGCACAAGGACATCGGGTCTGAGCGCCATCATCATCCAGAACGCAGCCTGCTTCTGCATGCCCTTTGACAGCTTGCGCATCTGACGCTTGCGGTCAAGGCCGAAAACCCCGCCGAGCTTGTCAAAGCGCTCGTTGTCAAACTGCGGATAAATGCTGCGGTAGAAGTTTGCCATCTCGCCGATGCTCGCGTTTGCAAAATAGAATATATCGTCGGGGATATACGCTATGCGCTTTTTGATTGCCGGATTCTCAAACACCGGCTGCCCGTCGACGAGCACCTCTCCGGAGTCCTGCCTGTATATGCCGGTCAGATGGCGGATTATCGTGCTTTTTCCCGCACCGTTGGGTCCCACAAGCCCGTATACCGAGCCCTTGGGAACGCTCATGCTCAGCTCGTCGAGCGCGCGGAAGCCGTCAAACTCCTTGACGACGTTTCTGATCTCAATCATGGTCAAGCTCTCCTTTCAGGCGCTGCGAAAGCATCTGCTTTGTAACGCCGACATAGCCGAGCTCCGTGACGAGCTCGTCGAATTTTCCGATAAGCTCAGCACGCCGCAGAGCCTCGGTCTCGTCATTGGAGCAGACGAAGCTGCCCTTTCCTGGCACGGAGCAGATATAGCCCTCGGCCTCAAGCTCACGGTAGGCACGCTGGATCGTGCTGGGATTGATTGCAAGTCCGGTCGCCATCTCGCGCACAGAGCTTATCTTGCTGCCTGCCGGCAGCGCCCCGGACACGATCAGGCGGCGCATCCCGTCCTTTATCTGCTCGTATATAGGACGCGGATCCCGGAAGTTTATGCTGATCACTGTTCGATCCCTCCATAGTAACTGTGTGGTTTTGCCTCATACACTTAGCATACACACGGCTCAGACTGTTGTCAAGTGATTTTTTTGAATATAGCTAAAAACTTATATATGAATGCCAGCGAAATTATTAAGGTATTTTCCTTGCTTATGAAGCGGAAAAATGCTAAAATAAAACGCTATACTAAGTATAATAGGTAAGGTGTGCGTATGTGGACCTCGGATAAATGGCAGGACTTTGAACTTATAGATTGCTCAAACGGCGAAAAGCTTGAAAGATGGGGGGAATATTACCTTGTGCGCCCCGATCCGCAGGCCATATGGGACACGCCGCGAAACGATGCGCGCTGGAATTGCCGCGATGCGAGATACCGCAGAAGTCAGACCGGCGGCGGTTCGTGGGACAAGGGCGGACTTCCGGCAAGCTGGAGGATACATTACGGCGAGCTGACATTCAATGTCAAGCCCATGAACTTCAAGCATACGGGACTGTTTCCCGAGCAGGCCTGCAACTGGGACTATGCAATGGCGAAGATACGCGGAGCAGGACGCCCGATAAATGTTCTGAACCTTTTCGGATATACGGGCGCGGCTACCGTGGCATGCGCCAAGGCTGGCGCGAGCGTCTGCCATGTTGACGCGGCAAAGGGCATGGTCGCATGGGGCAAGGAAAATGCGGCTGCCTCCGGACTTTCCGATGCACCGATACGCTGGATAGTCGACGACTGCGCAAAATTCGTTGAGCGGGAGATACGCCGGGGCAGAAGATACGATGCCATTATCATGGATCCGCCGTCATACGGGCGCGGACCCGGCGGCGAGGTGTGGAAGCTTGAACAGAATCTCTGGGGCTTCGTGTCGCTGTGCGCGGATGTGCTGTCGGATGATCCGCTGTTTGTAATAATAAATTCCTACACCACGGGGCTTTCGGCATCGGTGCTGTCATATGTCACCGAGAGCATTTTCACGAAGAAATTCGGCGGCAGCTCGGAGAGCAGGGAGCTCGGACTTCCCGTGACCGATTCCGGACTTGTGCTGCCCTGCGGCGCCGCCTGCCGCTGGGAGAGGTGAGATATGGAGAATATCATAAGTATAAAAAATTTGCATTACACCTATCCGGGCGACGAGCTTGAGAGTCTGTGCGGTGTGAGCCTTGATATCAAAAAGGGAAGCTTTGTCGCGGTTTTGGGGCATAACGGCTCGGGAAAAAGCACGCTTGCAAAGCATTTAAACGCGATCCTTCTGCCCACCGAGGGCGAGGTGCTCGTTAACGGCATAAGCACCGCCGATGAGGACAGGCTGCTTGAGATACGCAGTACCGTCGGCATGGTGTTTCAAAACCCCGATAACCAGATAGTCGCCAATGTCGTCGAGGACGATGTGGCGTTTGCGCCTGAAAACCTCGGCGTTGCGCCGGAGGAGATCCGCCGCAGAGTGGATAACGCCCTGCGTCAGGTCGATATGTATGAGTTCAAGATGCATGCGCCGCACCTGCTGTCCGGCGGTCAGAAGCAGCGCGTTGCGATAGCGGGCGTCATCGCCATGGAGCCCGAGGTGATAGTCCTTGACGAGCCCACAGCCATGCTCGATCCGAGGGGCAGGCACGAGGTCATAGACACGGTGACAAAGCTGTGCCGCGAAAAGGGAATAACGGTCATCCTGATAACCCATCATATGTCCGAGTGCGTGGATGCCGACAGGGTGATAGTCATGTCAAACGGCAGAGCCATTGCCGACGACACGCCGGAAAGGGTGTTCTCGCAGGTCGAGCTCATGCACAGCGAGGGACTCACCGTTCCGGCAACGACTCAGATAATGTACGAATTGAACGGGCACGGGTGGCACCTGCCGCTTGAGGCGCTCGGCATAGAAGAATGCGCAAAGCAAATCGCAAAGGAATTAAAACAGTATGTCAGAAATTAAGGTCAGCGGTCTGAGCCATGTTTACAGCGCGGACACGCCCTTTGAAAAGATCGCAATAAACGATATCAATGTAGAGATACCCCACGGTCAGCTCGTGGGGCTCATCGGGCACACCGGCTCCGGCAAGAGCACCTTCATTCAGCATTTAAACGGACTTCTCAAGCCCGATAAGGGCACGGTTATGGTCGACAGCGTTGATATAAACGCCGATAAGACCACCGCACGCGAGGTCCGGTTCAAGGTCGGATTGGTGTTCCAGTATCCGGAGTATCAGCTTTTCGAGGAAACCGTCTATGCCGATATTGCATTCGGACCGAAGAACATGAAGCTGCCGCAGGAGCAGGTAGACGAGCGCGTGCGCGAGGCGGCGGCACTTGTCGGCGTCGGCGAGGAGCTTTTCGAAAAATCGCCGCTGGAGCTCTCCGGCGGTCAGAAGCGCAGGGTCGCCATAGCGGGCGTTATTGCCATGCGCCCCGGCGTACTGATCCTTGATGAGCCCACCGCGGGACTCGACCCCGCCGGATGCCGGCAGATACTCAAGCTTATATGCGATTACCGCGAAACCACCGGCTCGACTGTCATAATCGTCAGCCACAGCATGGACGATGTCGCCCGTATAGCCGACAGGCTTATAGTGTTCAGCAAGGGCGTCATCCGGTTTGACGGCGCTCCCGGCGAGGTGTTTTCCCACACTCGGGAGCTCACGGAGATAGGTCTGTCCGTACCTGCGCCGGCGCTCATCGCGCAGAGCCTCAGGCAGGAGGGCGTCGAGATAAATCAGCCCGTTTACACTGATGAGCAGCTTCTTGCGGTTCTTCTGAAGCTCGGAAGGGAGGCGGGGATAAATGCTTAAGGACATAACTCTCGGTCAGTATTTCCCCGGCGACACGGTCGTGCACCGTCTTGATGCGCGCACAAAGCTGCTGCTCGTCATAATCTATATAGTGGCGCTTTTCAATGCCGTAGGCTGGATGAGCTATGCGCTGGTGATCGCGGTAACGGCTCTGAGCATGGCGGTCGCAAAAATAAAGCCGAGATCCGCTCTCAAGGGACTCAAGCCGCTTGTGATAATCATTATCCTCACGGCTGTGCTCAATATATTCTACACCGGCGGGACCCCGATAATAGAGGGCTGGATAATCACATGGGAGGGCATAGAGCGTGCCGTTATGATGTCGCTGAGGATAATTCTCCTCATAGTCGGTACCTTCATGCTGACATACACGACGAGCCCCATCGCCCTGACCGACGGACTTGAGATGATGCTCAATCCGCTTAAAAGGATCAAGGTGCCGGTGCACGAGATGAGTATGATGATGAGCATGGCTCTGCGCTTTATCCCGACGCTTATAGAAGAAACGGATAAGATAATGTCGGCGCAGAAGGCGCGCGGCGCAGATTTTGAAAGCGGCAATATATTTCAGCGCGCCAAGGCGCTTCTGCCCATACTTGTGCCGCTTTTCGTCTCCGCATTCAGGCGTGCCGATGAGCTTGCCGTCGCCATGGAAAGCCGCTGCTATCACGGCGGCGACGGTAGAACGCGCATGAAGCAGCTGAAAATGCACAGGATAGACGCTTTTGCGTTCATTTTAGGCGCGCTGTTTCTTGCGGCGGTGCTCGTTATGAAAAAATTCGGCTTATGAGGTGTGAAATTTGAGAAATATCGCTCTCAGGCTCAGATACGACGGCAGCCGGTACCACGGCTGGCAGGTACAGAAGAGGGACGCCTCCGTCTGCGGTACGGCTCAGGACGCGCTCGAAAAAATATGCGGGCACCCTGTCAAGCTCACCGGCTGCGGGCGCACCGATGCCGGAGTGCACGCCCTGCGGTACTGTGCAAATTTCCGCACCGACTGCCGCATACCGATCGACCGCTTTGCATTGGCTGCAAATTCGCGGCTGCCGGATGATATCGCTGTCGTAGATGCCGTTGAGGTGGACGAGCGCTTCAACGCCATATCCTCATGCGTAAAAAAAGAGTATGTCTATAAGATACACAACAGTACGGTCCGGGATCCGTTTCTTGAAAAGCGAGCCTGCTTTTACCCGCAGGAGCTCAACATGGAGAGAATGAAGGCTGCCGCAGCCGCGTTTGAGGGAACTCACGATTTCGCGGCGGTAAGATCGCTCGGAACTCAAACCAAAACCACCGTGCGTGCGGTGTACGGCTGCACCGCCGTAAGGGAGGGCAATCTCATAACCGTCTCCGTTTGCGCAAACGGCTTTCTGTACAACATGTGCCGTGCGATAGTCGGAACGCTCGTATATGCCTCTTACGGCAAGATAGAGCCCGCCGATATACCCCGGCTTCTTGAGCTCGGCGACCGGCGGCTGACGGGTCCGACCATGCCGCCGCAGGGGCTGTACCTGAACCGCGTGTGGTACGAGGGACCGGCCGGTATCATGATGCTGAAGGATTGAATATGAAAAGATCGTTTTTGCTTATTGTCGTAATGAGCCTCGTTTTATGTGCGTGTACACCCGCTCCGCAGCAGCGTCAGGCGCAGTCGAGCTTCATTTGCTCGTCCGCGCAGAGCTATGCGCTTGTATCCGACAGGCTCATTACCGCCGGCCGAGGCTTTGTCAAATGCTTTGACCTGTCCGGAAATGTGGAATTTGAGCGGGAGCTTGAGCAGATGGATGCCGCCATAAGTGCAGACGGAGATAACGCCGCAGCGTACTGCATCGGCGGCAGAACGGTCGTTCTGAGCTCGGGCGAGACCATCGAAACGAAAAACGATATAACCGGCGTTTCCGCATCCGGGAGCGGAATGACGGCGGTGATAACGCTCTGCCCCGGCTATGACGGTCTTGTAACGGTGTATTCGCCGGAGGCTCAGCCCGTATACAGATGGTACAGCGCAAATGCCGGCATAACGGCGGCGCAGGTATCTCCGAGCGGGAAATATCTCGCGGTCATTACCTCGGATGAGATACATGTTTTCTCGCTTGACAGCGAGGAGGAACGCGGACTGTATAAAGCCTCCGAAGCACTGAAGGCCTTGTGCTGGACGGGCGATGATATATGCGGCATTGCCGACGAGGGAATTTACTTCTGTGATGACGATGGCGACTCGGAGGGCGCGTGCCGCCTGACGGGACTGACTACCGGCATATATACGGTGCTTGACGGAGAGCTTATAATACAATTGAGCGATGCAGAGGACGGAGAATGGATGTATATCATCGACGGCGGCGACATTGAAGCCGCCGCTCCGGTGGACGGCCGGATACTCGGTATGCATTGCAGCGGCGAGCAGGTCCTTATCCTCACGCAGAATACGGTCGGCGTATACGATGATGACGCGCAGCCGTTAAATTCAATGAAGGTGAAGGGGATCGAGGCTGCATTCCTCTTAAGCGGCGGCAGAGTGCTCACCGCAGGCGGAGGTACAGCAGAGATATTCGCGCCCTGAACGATAAATGAGATTTGTAATTGAACCGATACTGCTGATAATAATATTCTATTGTACATGGCACGGCAGCAGGCGCGGCGCGGTGAATGCGGCGATAAGCTTCGCTTCGCTCATCCTTGCCGCCGCCGGAGGGCTTTTCATCTCTGCCGGAGCCGCCGACGATGCGGCGTATCTGCTGCGGCCGTTCGTGGCAGGCTGCATTGACTCGCAGTATGAAACTCAGGCGGCGGAAAATGCGGGGATAGACTCGGCGAGGATTGAAACAACGATCTCCGAGCAGCCCGAGCTCATGCGGCCATACGCCGAGGAGTGCCTCAAAAGTCTTGGCTTCAGCCCCATCCGCGCAGCACACTATGCACAGAAGGGCGCGGAAATATACGATGAAACGGAGCTCGACGCGACAATGTCGGCAGCTCAGGCGGGAAGCGCCGCGATAGCCTATGCGATAGGCGCGCTGTTCATGGCAATGCTGTTGCTGCTGCTGATTTCAATAGTAAAGCAGGCGTTCGGCCTGCGGTTCAGGATAACGGATAATGCCGATGCCGATATATACGGAGGTGCGGCATTCGGCTTTGGGTATGGTCTCGTGGGATGCGTCTGCCTTTGCTGGCTGCTCAGCTTCTGCGGCATACTGATAGGTAACGAAACATTGGACGACGGACTGTTCAGCCGGCTCTTCCTGCTGCTGGGCACGATGGCAGACAAGATTTTTTGACGATCGGAGGATAAACGATGCAAGCAAAAATGTGTTCGCGCTGCGGTAAGAATGTCGCAGTCGTGTTTATAACGAAGCTTGAGGGCGGTGTTCAGAAGAATGAGGGACTGTGCCTTAAATGCGCCAGAGAGCTCCATATAAAGCCCGTTGATGAAATGATAGAGAAAATGGGCATATCCGATGAGGACCTCGATAATCTCAGCGGTGAGATGATGAACGCCCTGAACGGTGTTGAAAGCCTTATGGAAATGAACGACGATCCGGATTCCGACGGTGACGACGACGGCAAGACCGCAACATTCCCGTTTCTCAACAGGCTTTTCGGCGGCAATAACGGCGGAGCTCCGGCCGAAAGCGGTAGCACCGCGGAGAGTCAGCCGCAGCAGCCGCAGAAGGACGGCGGGAAGCCTCCCAAACGCAAGTTTTTGGATAACTACTGCATAAACCTCACCGAAAAAGCGCGTGAGGGCAAGCTTGACAACATGATCGGGCGCACCGAGGAGCTCGAGCGCGTTATCCAGATACTAAACCGCCGCCAGAAGAATAATCCCTGCCTTATCGGCGAGCCGGGCGTCGGCAAGACCGCCGTGGCGGAGGGGCTTGCACAGCGCATAGCTCAGGGACAGGTGCCGTATAAGCTGCGCGATAAGGAGGTATTTCTGCTCGACCTTACCGCACTCGTGGCAGGCACTCAGTTCAGAGGTCAGTTTGAAAGCCGCATGAAGGGTCTCATCGAGGAGATACGCAAGCACGGCAATGTCATTCTTGTCATAGACGAGGTGCATAATATCGTCGGCGCCGGCGATGCCGAGGGCAGCATGAATGCCGCAAATATCTTGAAGCCGGCGCTTTCAAGGGGCGAGATTCAGGTCATCGGGGCCACCACCTTCACCGAGTACCGCAAGCATATAGAGAAGGACTCCGCGCTCGAACGCAGATTCCAGCCGGTAACGATAAACGAGCCGTCGATAAAGGACAGCATAGAGATACTCAAGGGCATCCGCAAATATTATGAGGATTACCACGGCGTGAGGATATCCGATGAGATGTGCGCCGAGGCGGTGAAGCTCTCGGAGCGGTATATAACCGACCGCTTTCTGCCGGATAAGGCAATAGATCTCATTGACGAGGCATGCTCCGATGTAAACCTTAAGGACAAGAACTTCGTGCGCCGTGCCGAGCTCCAGAAGGATCTGGACGATCTGCGCTTTGAACGGGAAAAGCTGATGAGCGAGCCCGCATCCGCCGGTGAGGAGCTCAGCGATGAGGCAATGGATAAGCGCTATGAGCGCATTGCCGAGCTGCGCAGCAAGGAAATGCAGCGTGAGCAGGAGCTCGCATGTATAGATCTTGAGGGACTGCCGGAGCTCACGGAGGATAACCTTGCCCGCATAATAGAGCTGTGGACGAAGATACCCGCCTCCTCGATACGCGAGGATGAGTTTGAGCGTCTTGCAGGGCTTGATGCGCGCCTGAAGGAGCACATTGTCGGACAGGACGAGGCGGTAAACGCCGTTTGCAGCGCCATAAAGCGTTCACGCATAGGACTAAAGGCAAAGCGCAAGCCCACGAGCTTCATATTCGTCGGAGGCACCGGCGTGGGTAAGACGGAGCTTGTAAAAAGACTTGCCTCAGACCTCTTCGATTCGCCCGAGTCGCTTATACGGCTCGATATGTCCGAATTTATGGAGAAATTCAGCGTTTCGCGCATTATCGGCTCGCCTCCGGGCTATGTCGGCTATGACGAGGCAGGCCAGCTCACAGAGAAGATACGCAGAAAACCGTATTCCGTCGTTCTGTTCGACGAGATAGAGAAGGCGCACCCCGATGTTTTGAATATCCTCCTCCAGATCCTCGACGACGGCAGGATAACCGATGCTCAGGGCAGAACGGTCAATTTTGAGAACACCGTTATCGTCATGACTACCAACGCCGGCTCCAACACCAAGGGCGGAGCCATGGGCTTCGGCGGGACGATAAACGATATGGGACGCGAGCGCGCACTGAAGGCACTCAATGAGTTCCTGCGCCCCGAGTTTATAAACAGGGTAGACGAGATAGTATACTTCAACAGCCTCACCGAGGCCGACTTCAAGCGCATAGCCGTTCTTATGCTCAATGAAACGCGCGATGCCATAGCCGAGCGCGGCATGGAGCTTTCATGGGACGATGCCCTTGTCGACTACCTTGTCGGGAAGAGCTATTCCGCGGTCTACGGCGCGCGCAACCTGCGGCGCACCATCCAGAAGGATGTCGAGGACGCAATAGCTCAGAAGATAATAGACTGCCGCGGCGAGAACGCACGGCATATAAGCGTATCGGCGGCGAATGATGAGGTTACGGTCGAGGTCAGGGCATGATAAGATTTGAAAGCGACTATCTTGAGGGCGCCGTGCCGGAGATAATGCAGCGTCTTAACGAAACAAACCTTGAGCAGACTGCCGGCTACGGCACGGATCCGTACTGCGCCGCAGCGCGGGAGAAGATAAAGACCGAGTGTGAGGCACCCAACGCCGATGTGCATTTTCTCGTCGGCGGAACTCAGACAAATCTCACCGTTATAGCGGCGTCGCTGCGCCCGCATCAGGGAACTCTGGCAGCCGAGACCGCACACATCGAGGTGCACGAGACCGGTGCAATAGAGGCAGGCGGTCACAAGGTGCTGACCCTGCCGACCGAAAACGGGAAGATAAAAGCCGCAGACATCAGGGAATATGTCCTGCGCCACAGGGCGGACGAGTCGTTTGAGCATATAGTGCAGCCGGCGATGGTGTATATATCCCAGCCTACGGAAACGGGTACCGTCTATTCGCTGCACGAGCTCGAGGAGATAAGCGGCGTGTGCCGCGATATGGGGCTTATTCTGTTCGTGGACGGTGCGCGCCTTGCATGTGCGCTGGCGTGCGGGGGAACTCCCACGCTGCCGGACCTTGCGCGGCTGTGCGATGTGTTTTACATAGGCGGTACAAAGCACGGTGCACTTTTCGGCGAGGCTGTGGTTATAATAAACGATGCCATAAAACGCGATTTTCGCTATATCATAAAGCAGCGCGGCGGGTTGCTCGCAAAGGGCAGGCTTCTCGGTCTCCAGTTCGATGCGCTGTTTACCGGCGGACTGTATTACGATATAGGCCGCCGCGAGGTGGAGCTTGCAGCCCGCCTGCGCGGGGCATTCGAGGCAAAGGGCATCAGGTTTAAATACCCGTCGCCGACAAATCAGCTGTTTCCGATACTCAGCAGGACGCAAATGGAGACTCTGAGCGAAAAATACAGCTTTTCCGTTCAGGAGCGTCTGCCCGACGGCGGCGTGGTGGCGCGGTTCTGCACGAGCTGGGCTACTACGACCGAGATCGTGGACGAGCTTACGGCGGATATAGAAAAATTCTGAGGTGCGGTATGGATCAGACAGTAAAAAACAGGATAGAGATAATTCAGGGCGATATAACCAAGCAGGCTTCCGATGCCATAGTAAATGCGGCCAACTGCTCACTGCTCGGCGGCGGAGGGGTAGACGGGGCCATCCACCGTGCGGCGGGATCTGAGCTTTTAGCGGAATGCCGCACCCTCGGCGGGTGCAGGACAGGCCAGGCCAAGATAACCAAGGGCTATAAGCTTCCGGCAAGGTTCATTATCCACACACCGGGTCCGGTATGGCACGGAGGCAGGCAGAACGAGGAGGAGCTGCTCGGCTCCTGCTATGTAAGCTGCCTCACCCTCGCGTCGGAAAACGGCTGCAAAACCGTCGATTTCCCGTCCATATCCACCGGAGTGTATCATTTTCCGATCGACAAGGCGGCAAAAACGGCGATAAGCGCCATAGCCGGATACCTGAGCCGGCATCCCGAGATAGAGCGTGTACGCATGGTCTGCTTTGACGCGAGAACGAAGGAATACTACGAAAACGCGCTGGAGAATCTCAAATGAAGAGACTTTTCAGACTTCAGTATAACGCGCCCGTCACACTGACATTTGCGCTCGTCTCACTCGCAGCACTCATTCTCGGTGATCTTACCGACGGCTGGACGACCACATATCTTTTCAGCGTATGGCGTTCGTCTCTGGCGGATATCCTTACATACCCGCGCTTTATCCTCCATGTACTCGGCCACACCGACTACAGTCACTACATAGGCAACATGATGATGATACTCGTCGTAGGTCCCGGACTTGAGGAGAAGTACGGCAGCAGGAATATCCTCAGTGCCATCATAATAACGGCACTCGTGTCTGGTCTCGTCTACTGGTTTCTGTTTCCGGGCTCCATGCTCATGGGCGCGTCGGGCATAGTATTCATGATGATAGTCATGGCATCGCTCGCCGGTATGCGCGACGGTTATATTCCGATAACGCTCATACTCGTGCTTGTCCTCTACCTCGGCAATGAGATAGTCGACGGAGTTATGCTGAAGGACAATGTTTCGCAGCTCACGCATGTGATCGGAGGCATCTGCGGCGCTGTTCTGGGTCTTAGGAGACGGTGATGGAAAAGGCGATAATATCCGCGTGCCTGCTCGGCGTGCGGTGCAGATACGACGGGGAAAGCAATAAGCTTCCCGAAAAAACGCTTGAAATGCTCAGGGAGAGATATGAGCTCATCCCTGTGTGCCCCGAGTGCTACGGCGGACTTACAACACCCCGTACACCGTCCGAGCGGCTGGACGGCAGGGTGATATCAAAAACAGGAGCCGATGTAACGGAGCAGTTTCAAAAGGGCGCCGAGGCGGCGCTCTGCCTTGCCGGACTTTTTGGCATTAAGCTGGCGATACTCAAGAAAAACAGCCCCTCCTGCGGCAGCGGTACGATATACGACGGTACCTTTACCGGAACCATAGTCTCCGGCGACGGTGTAACGGCGGAGCTTTTGAAAAAACACGGTATCACGGTTATAAACGAAAATGCACTCCGAGACCGGCTGAGATAGGAAAGCACACGGCTTTGAGCGGCACTTTTTCGCCCATATTTCATGAAAAATCTCGGTAATGCTTTGTGTATTACCGAGATTTTATTATTTTATCCGTACGAAAAATCCCTGCGCTCAAAGCTGCCGGCACCCGAAACGGCTCAGTCTGCCTGAAGAGTGCATTTTTACTTTGCGAGGGTCATATGCTTGTACAAAAAGGGAGGATGTAATATGGCATATGATGAAAAGGCAAAGGCACCGGCTGTCAAGGCTCACAGCGTAAGCATGGAGGACAGATGCAGGATGAATGTAACCGGCGTTGAGGATGTCGAGAGCTTTGACGAGACCGTTATCGTCATGAGCACAAGTCAGGGCGAGCTTATAGTCCGCGGCAGCGGACTGCACATAGGCAAGATCAGCCTCGATGTAGGGCAGCTCAGCGTTGAGGGGGTAATAAATGAGCTCGGCTATGAGGAAAAGCACAGCTCCGGCGGCTTCTGGCAGCGGCTTTTCGGTTAAATGCAGACTGCCGTTTCGCTTCAGCTTGCGCAGCTCGCGGCATCGGTGCTGCTGGGATCTCTGCTCGGCGGTCTGTACGATGTCCTGCGTGTAATAAGGCGCAGGACCGGCTCAAATGCCGTGCCGGATATGCTGTTCGGCTCGGCCGCGCTCGTACTGATGTTTTATCTCGGCATGGATATCGGCGGAGGATCAATGCATGTTTTTATGCTGTGCTCCGTGATACTGGGCTTTGCTCTTTATATGCTGCTCCTGAGCTCCGTCATTTTGAAGGCGCTGGATGCCGCTGCCGGCATTTTTGCCGCCGTTTTCCGCCCAATCGGAAAGGTGTCGGAAACATTTTTGAAAATCGTCAAAAAACCCTTTGCAAAATTCGCCAGCTGCTGTACAATGCAAGTGAGGAAAACCGAAGAGGGAGTTTTGAGACGGAATGAAAAAATCGACGGCGATAGCGGGTCTGGCATTGACGATACTGGTCGTATATGCTATTCTGAATATGGTAAACATCAAGGAAGACCTGAAAGACGCGATGGAGCAGACAAGGCTGCTGAAAACCGAGATAGAGCAGGCACAGGAAACGGCTCGGGAGCTTAGCGGCAAGATAGAGGCGGCCGGCAGCCCTGCCGGTGCGGAGAGCGAGGCTCGCCAAAGGCTCAGGCTCATCGGCGCGGATGAAACAGTGTTTACAGATATAAACTAAAGATTGGGGTCAGATGCATATGCAGCCTGAAGTCGGAATGATCCTTGAGGGTAAGGTCAGCGGAGTAACCAAATTCGGCGCTTTTGTAAGCCTTCCGGATGGAAGGAGCGGCCTTGTGCACATATCGGAGATAGCAAATACATATGTCAGCGATATTTCGCAGTATGTGTCGGTGGGGCAGACCGTCAGGGTCAAGGTCATCGGCATAAACGGCGATAAGATAAATCTGTCGATAAAGCGCACGGAGGAAGCCGCGCCCGGACAGCGCCGCCGTTCCGAGAGAACGCAGCAGCCACGAGCCGAGTCAAAGCCCGTGCAGCCCGCGGGTCAGGTCGCAGAGCCTACGGGTGATCAGGCGTTTGAGGATAAGCTCAAGCAGTTTATGAAGGAGTCGGACAGCCGCATAGCCGGCAATCCAATGTATGCCGACCGCGGCCGCTCAAGAAGAAGAAAATAAGCCTATGACTCAGCCGTCCGCCGGACGGCTGAGTTTTTGCAGTATGACAGGTGCCGCTCTTGCAGACACTAAAAGACAGAGTGAGCCTTCGGCAGGACTATTGCACGGCAAAATGTACGGGGACTGTACCGTTTTTACGAAATTCTTAACAAGCACCGGTCAAACCGCCGCCGAACAACAATTTGCCGTCTCCGTTACGCTGCCGAGGTAAAGCAAAATTGCAGCTTTTTCGAGCCGAAATCGCAGATGAATTTTAATCGGAGCTTAAAATAAAGCTCCGATTTGCATAGCTTGTGCGTGAAAACTTGCAAAAATCGCGGCAAATTTGAGGACCGGCGGCAAAAAAACGAATTATGAATACCTGATGTGTGCATATTGCAAAATTGCATGGAAGCCGGTTTTGCAAGTTTTAAAATTGGCTCTGCAAAATGACTGCTATTGTGCATAATCCACAAAAACCAAAACTCCGATTTGTGAAAAGTGGTTGATTTCTTCGGCAGATTGACTATAATGAAAATGCAAAGAGAAATTAACTCAACGCCTTAATTTGAAAGGAGCGCACAGTAATGTTAGCAGGAATCAGTATTTTCGGAGCAGCGTATCTTGCAGGCATGGTATGGATGACCGTCAGAGGCATGCATAAGGCTTACTGAGCATAAAAGATATAAAGACATACAATCAAGCCCCCGAAGCCTCGGGGGCTTGATTTTTTTGCATTGCGGCGTGTATAATACCCGATATGAAGGAACTGACTGTCAGGCGAAACGACGCAGGACAGCGGCTCGACCGGTTCGTCGGGAAAGCCGTGCCCCTCCTGCCGGAAACGCTGCTGCAAAAGTATATAAGGATAAAGCGCATAAAGCTCAACGGCAAGGGTGCAAAGCGCGACACCCGCCTCGCTGAGGGCGATATTTTGAGCCTTTACATAAACGATGAGTTTTTTGAAAAACCGCGCGAGGAGAATGCGTATCTTAAGGTCGGGAAGCCGAGGGTAAGCATCGTTTACGAGGATGAGAATATCCTGCTTGCCGACAAAAAGCCGGGAGTGCTGTGCCACAGCGCGGGCGCGTGGGATTATAACACGCTCATTGCAAACATTCAGGCGTATCTTGCTCAGAACGGCGAGTGGGATCCCAAGGGAGAGAACTCATTTGCGCCGGCTCTCTGCAACCGCATTGACCGGAACACCGGCGGTATAGTTATTGCGGCGAAGAATGCGGAGGCGCTGAGAATACTGAATGATAAGATCCGCGACAGGGAGATAGAAAAATACTATCTGTGCACCGTGCAGGGCAGACCCAAGCAGCCGTGCGGCAGACTTGAAAACTATCTTTTCAAGGATGCGGCGAAAAATCAGGTGTATGTCAAAAACCGTCCCGAGCCGGGGGCAAAGACGGCGATAACCGAGTACCGGCTCATAAAGACCTCGGGGGCGCTGTCGCTCATTGAGTGCAGACTGCTCACCGGAAGAACGCATCAGATACGCGCGCAGATGGCTCACGCCGGAATGCCGCTCCTGGGCGACGGGAAGTATGGCAGCGAGCGATTCAACAAAAGCTTCGCGGAAAAGGGTCAGGCGCTGTACTCTTATAGGCTTGAGTTTGCCTTCACGACAGACGCGGGTATTCTGGAGTATCTCAAGGGAAAAAGCTTCACCGTGAAAACCGTTGACTTTGCCGAAAAATACTTTGGTATCACGAGCCTCGACATGCCGTAAACTAAAAAAACAGACAGCAGGACGCTGTCTGTTTTTTGATTCAATATAAAAATATAAGTCAATGCGGGCAGAATGTCCGGATCGTGCAGCACAGCAGCAGACGCTCATAGGTGCTCCGGTCGGACAGGTCTGCCTGCATGATCTCCTCACACTTTTTCAGCCGGTACATGAGCGAATTTCGGTGGACATACAGCTTTGCCGCCGCCTTGGTCATGTCGCAGCGCTCAAAAAGATAGCAGCACAGCGACTGGTAGTAGTCGGACGAATTTTCACGGTCAAAATCAATGAGGCGCCTGAGCTCCGGCACGACAAGGCTTTCGGCATAGACATTGTCGCAGCCGTGGCGGAGGATTATCTCGCTGAAGTTATCAAAAAATGAGTAGATACAGTTGCTCCCGCCGTGCTCGATGCCGTATTCGAGCGCCAGTCGGGCCTGCTCGATGTAGGCGTCCCTCTTTTCAAGATCCGAAAACATACCAGATGCCCCGCAGACAAACGAAGCCTTTGCCGATGCCTCGTCCTTTATGTCGGAAAGTATCGTTCTGCACATGGTATCGTCCTTTATATTCTGAAACAGCATATACATATCGTCGGACTTGTTGACATACAGCATGTTCGGGTGTCGGAGCTTTATGCTGCTGACGATGTTTTGCAGTCTTCCGACGCTTATCTCATCCGTATGCATGGCAACGACCATGTAGTCCGGGTGAAGCCCTACATTCCTGTAGAACGCAGTGCTCGTTAAAAGCCGGATCGGAGCATCCGTGTTTTCCAAAAGCACTCTTGCGGCAATAAGTCTGTCCGGTGCGGAGCCCATGGGCTGACGGCGCATCTTGCTGCCGAGGTATATCTCGGCGGCGGTCTTGACCGCACCGTTGAGTCTGAGTGCAAAATCGAGTTTATCCCGGTCAAGATACATGACGGAGCAGCAGCCCTCTATGCTGCTGCCAAGATATACGGAGCAGGTCGTCTGCGGGTACTCGGTGTTAACGCCCCAGCTCACGTCTATCGGCTCACCGGCGGCAGACATCTTGTCGGTAAAGCCCTCGCCGAAGTAGTAGTCGACCACCGTCTCGGGGGCAGCCGCACCCGAGATTATCAGCGCCTGCCAGAGCGGGTCCGGACATGGGTAGGGACCGCCGTATGCGATAAGATGGAAGGCAATATCCGTCACGATGACCGGCATACCGTAGCGCATGTAGATTTTCTGAAGAAAAATATTCAGATCATCGGTCTGAGGTACGAGCTCCATTATATATTTGTATACATCGTCTCCGGTATCCTTTCCAACATACCTGCTTG
>CAVGWF010000083.1:0-14023 GCA_963632825.1 Escherichia coli
TCGACTCCGGCGCTATCGGCAGCATTCAGGTCTCCTTCTTCCGCGACGGCTTCCGTAAGGTCGTGTTCTCCGTCGTTATAATGGTCATAGTCCTGTTCTTCTCAAAGGGAATCATGGGCAATAAGGAGCTGTCATTCACGGGGCTTATAAGAAAGATTCAGGCGAAAAAAGCCGCTAAAGCGGCTAAAGCCGAAGAGGGAGGTGCCGCATAATGAGCGAAAATATGCTTCATGTTGAGAATGTCACCATGCAGTTTGGCGGCGTTGTCGCGGTAAATAACCTCTCGCTTGATATTCCCAAGGGCAAAATAATTGCCCTCATAGGCCCGAACGGCGCCGGTAAAACGACCGCTTTTAACTGCATCACCGGCGTTTACGAGCCGACTAACGGTCTTGTCGAGTTTATGGGTGAGCCCATCGTGCGCAATCACCCGCAGGGCAAGATGAAGAAAAACTATAAGGGCGAAAACGGCGATATGTACCTCGGCAAGGTCGTTGCCAACACACCTGATAAGATAACCCGACAGGGCATTGCCCGCACCTTCCAGAACATAAGACTCTGGAAGAGCATGACCGTATTTGAAAATGTGCTGCTCGCAAAGCATATGCACGCAAAGCAGAATGTTTTTTCCGCCACCTTCCGCGGAAATGCCAAGGAAGAAAAGCGTATGCGCGAGGAAACAATGGCTTTGCTTGAGGAGCAGGGACTTGACAAGTATGCCGACGAGATCGCAACGAGCCTGCCATACGGCCTGCAGCGCCGCCTTGAGATAGCGCGCGCACTTGCCGCCGATCCGAAGCTGCTTCTGCTTGACGAGCCTGCCGCCGGCATGAACCCGCAGGAAACGCTGGAGCTTGCGCAGTTTATCCGTGAGATCCGTGAGAAATACGACCTTACCGTATTCCTTATCGAGCATCATATGGAGCTTGTTATGCAGATATCCGATTACATTTATGTTATCGACTTCGGCTCCGAGATAGCTCGGGGCACGCCCAAGGAGATACAGAACAATCAGCGCGTTATAGATGCGTATCTGGGGGCTGTTGAAGATGAGTGAAACGATACTGAAGATCAATGACCTCAAGGTCAACTACGGCGGCATCGAAGCCGTTAAGGGCATAAGCTTTGATGTCCCCAAGGGACAGATAGTAACGCTTATCGGCGCAAACGGTGCGGGCAAGAGCTCGACCCTGCGCGCAATATCCGGTCTCGTAAAGCCCTCAGGCGGAACGATAGAGTTTGAGGGCGAGAATATAACCGGCAAGGACCCGACAGCTATCGTCACAAAGGGCATAACCCTCGTTCCGGAGGGAAGAAAAATATTTCCGGACCTCACGGTGCTTGAAAATCTCAAGATAGGTGCGTATCTGCGAAAGGATGATCTGACCGACGACCTCAACTGGGTGTACGACCTGTTTCCGAGGCTCAAGGAGCGCTCGTGGCAGGAGGGCGGCACTCTTTCCGGCGGCGAACAGCAGATGCTTGCAGTCGGCAGGGCGCTCATGAGCCGTCCTAAGGTCATCATGATGGATGAGCCGTCGCTTGGTCTTGCGCCGATTATCGTTCGCGGCATTTTTGACATTATAAAAGAAATCAATGCCCGCGGAGTTACGGTGCTTCTGATAGAGCAGAACGCAAATATGGCGCTCAAAACCGCGCATATCGGCCATGTCCTCGAAACCGGACGCCTCACGATGTCCGGCTCCGGCAGCGAGCTGCTTGCAAACGAACAGATAAAAGCGGCATATCTTGGCACATGAAATGAATAATATAAACGGATGTACGATTTGGTTGTACATCCGTTTTTTTCGTCTTTTCATCGTGCGCTGCGGCAAATGCTGCGCGGATCCGTTTAACCGCACCGTATCAGTGACGCACTGCGGAAAAAGCACGGTATTATTATTGACAAAAATACATGGTTAGATTAAACTAACCATGTTAGTCAAAACTAACGCGGAGGTGTTTATGACTCTTGATAAGCTGCCGGTAGGCAAAGCTGCCGTAATACTTGAGGTGGGCGGTGAGGGAGATCTGCGCTGCCATCTGCTTGATATGGGACTTATACCGCGCACGGAGGTGACCGTGCGCAAGGTCGCTCCGCTCGGCGATCCGCTGGAGCTGTATCTGCGGGGCTATACCATGACCCTGCGCAAGGAGGATGCCGCGCGCATAGAAGTAAGACCCGTGGAGGAAACATAGTATGCTTATAGCACTCGTAGGTAACCAGAACTGCGGAAAGACAACGCTTTTCAATCAGCTCACCGGCTCAAACCAGCATGTAGGAAACTTCCCCGGAGTCACCATAGAGCACAAGATAGGACAGATCATCGGCTGGAAAAATTACGAGCTGGTCGATCTGCCGGGGATCTATTCAATAAGACCCTACTCCGGAGAGGAAAAGGTGACGCGCGATTTTATCATAAAGCGCAAGCCGGACGCGATAATAAATATTGTTGATGCGACGAATATAGAGCGCAATCTGTATCTGACCCTGCAGCTCATAGAGATGGGCAAGCCCATGGTGCTCGCGCTGAATATGATGGATGAGCTGCTCGGAAACCACGGCAGCATTGATATAAGCAAGCTGTCAGAGCGCCTCGGCATACCGGTCGTGCCTATAGCCGCCGCGAAGAACGACGGCGTAGAGGAGCTCATGCGCGTCGTCGCGGAGACGGCGGAGAGCGCAGCAAAGCCGCGGCGGATAGACTTCTGCTCAGCGGGACCGGTGCACCGCTGCATACATACCGTCAGCCATGTCGTCGAGGACCATGCCGATAAGATAGGCGTGCCCTCGCGCTTTGCGGCGACCCGCGCCATAGAGGAGGATGAGGACATAATATCCTCGCTCCGCCTCAGCGAAAACGAGCTCGAGCTTATCGGCCATGCCGTTCTGGAAATGGAGAACGAGGGAGGACTCGACCGCAACGCTGCCCTCGCCGAGATGAGGTATCGCTTTATAGAGGCGGTGTGCTCCGAGTGCGTCGTGAAGGCGCATGAGAGTAAGGAAATGCTCCGCAGCATCAGAATTGACAAGGTGCTCACGAACAAATACCTTGCTATTCCGAGCTTTATTGCCATAATGGGCTTTATATTCTGGATGACCTTCAGCGTCCTCGGAGCGTGGCTTTCCGACCTGCTGGCTCTGGGCATAGACAAGCTGACGGATACGGTAGATGCGGCTCTCACCGCGTATGGGCTTAATCCCGTTGTACACAGCCTTGTCATAGACGGCGTTTTCGCCGGTGTAGGAAGCATGCTGAGCTTTCTGCCGATAATAGTCGTGCTGTTTTTCTTCCTTGCAATTCTGGAGGATACGGGCTATATGTCACGCGTGGCGTTTGTTATGGATAAGCTCCTGCGCCGCATAGGCTTATCCGGGCGCAGCTTTGTCCCTATGCTCATCGGCTTCGGCTGCTCGGTTCCCGCTATCATGGCAACGCGCACGCTGTCATCCGAGAGAGATCGGAAAATGACGATGCTTCTCATTCCGTTTATGAGCTGCTCTGCGAAGATACCCATCTATGCCGTGTTCACCGCCGCGTTTTTCCCGCATAACGGAGGTCTTGTAATGACCTGCCTGTACATCTTCGGGATGCTCGTGGGCATAATAGCGGCAAAGATCCTGAGTAAAACGGTGTTCACCGGAAAGCCGGTGCCGTTTGTAATGGAGCTTCCGAATTACCGTATGCCGTCGCTGAAAACCGTGCTGCTGCTCATGTGGGAAAAGGCATGGGACTTTATTCGCCGTGCGTTCACCGTCATTTTTGCGGCGACCATAGTCATATGGTTTTTGCAGACCTTCGATGTCCGCCTGAATGTCGTCGGGCAGGACAGCACCGACAGCCTGCTTGCCATTATAGGCACATGGCTTGCACCGGTGTTTGCGCCGCTCGGCTTTGGCGACTGGCGGGTCGCAACGGCACTTGTCACGGGACTTATGGCGAAGGAGGCGGTCATAAGCACGCTCGGAGTGCTCATGAATGTCGGCGCAAACCTCGGCAGCGCAGCTCTCGGAACGCTGTTTACCCTGCCGTCTGCGATAAGCTTTCTCGTGTTCTGCCTGCTTTACACTCCGTGCGTTGCGGCTCTTGCCGCACTCAGACGCGAGCTCGGCAGCGGTGTGAAAACGGTGCTCGTCATGCTGTCACAGTGCTGCGTGGCATGGCTCGTGGCCTACATAGTGTATAACATTGCAGGAGTGATGGTCTGATATGGAAATAGCGATAATCGCCGTTCTCGCTCTGTGGCTGGGCTTTGCGATACGCAGCATGAAAAAGGGCAGAGGCTGCTGCGGCGGCAAATGCTCCGGCTGCTCGGATAATTGCAGGGACTGCAAAAAATGAAGCTTAACGCCCGGACCGCATCGGTTCGGGCGTTTTGTATATTTTCAGAAATATCGGTCCACAATATAGATAAATCCAACAGGAGGTTTATCTATGCAGAACGAAAAAAGCGGCAGACTCGATAAGTTTTTTGCCGGCAAGGGCTTTTACATAGTCCTTGCGCTATGTGTAATCGTAATAGGCATATCGGCATACAGTCTTGCGGTCAAGGCGGGGCAGAATGCCTCCGACGGCTTAGACCCCGGAATGAGCGTGAGCCGGTCAACGGTGCCGCCTCAGCAGAGCACTCAGCCGGATGTGAGTACTCAGCCGCCGCAGCCGGTGGATGTGCAGGATGAGGATGTCATTGCCGCCGGAACATGGACTCAGGACGATGTATGGCAGGAGCCGGAGACATGGAAATGGCCCGTATCGGGCGAGCTCGAGCGCAAATACACCGTTGATGCGCTCGCCTATGATGTCACCATGGCAGATTGGCGTACCCATGACGGCGTGGACATTCTTGCCCGTCAGGGCGAGGTCGTCGTCGCCGCGGCAGACGGTACCGTCGAGAGCGTAAAGCAGGATGATCTGTACGGTACGACCGTTGTCATAGACCACGGAGCGGGTATAAAGACCACCTATTCAAACCTTGCAGACACTCCGACGGTTGCACAGGGCGATCATGTCAAATGCGGCGATGTTATAGGCTCGGTAGGCAAAACCGCCATCTGTGAGATAGGGCAGGGCAGCCATATGCACTTTGCCATGAGCAAGGACGGCGAGAGCGTGGACCCGATGAATTATCTGCCGGCGTAAATGCTGCGGTTTTTTTGCAGGAAATCGAAAAAATATGTTGACAATCCGGGCTATGTCTAGTATAATTCCAATTGCTCATTTGAGAAATGGCGGCATAGCTCAGTTGGCTAGAGCATGCGGTTCATACCCGCAGTGTCCCCGGTTCGAATCCAGGTGCCGCTACCAAAAAGGCGCAGATATTATTACCTGCGCCTTAATTTAGGCCCGTTGGTCAAGCGGTTAAGACACCGCCCTTTCACGGCGGTAACATGGGTTCGATTCCCGTACGGGTCACCAAGAAATCCTTCATGCACAAGCATGGAGGATTTTTTACTTATTACTATTTCCCGTTCCGTGCATTATACATCTTGTTAAATCCGTGATTTTCTGCTAAAATAAAAAAAGTCTGTGACAGGGAGGCGAGACTATGTCTGCACGACGGAAAAGCGGCAGAAGCTCAAAAAAGGTTTACATAATATGTGCGGTGGTTACGGTGCTTGTTTTAGGCGTCGTATTCGGAGTGCACCGTTATAAGATAAGTCAGGTGGCGCCCGTGTATGTTTTGGAGGCGGATAACCTCAGTGCGCAGACTCCAGCGGAGGCGCAGGCCGCCTGCCGCGCCGATTATTTGCGTTTTGCCGAGATAATGGAGCAGTATGAGGGCTGCACATGGGTATGGACGGGGAAAAGTACGCTGTACCTTGTAAAGCCCGAGGCACTGGAGATAGATGCCTCGGCCGAGGAAACCGGCTTTACTGCCGTTAAATTCACCGACGCCAAGGGCAAAACACAAAGCGGATACATGCTTGATCCCGCAACGGAGCCGGTTGAGCTCGGCAGGATAAGCATAGAACAAGCGCAGGAATATAACTATGAAAATGTCAGCATGACGGTTCGCGTCGGTCTGCGCAGCGGCGATATAAGCTATGAAAATGCGGTCTACCTCTGGGAAAAGGACACCTCCCTTGTCCTCGCGGTACGGCCTGACACATATAAAACGGTCGAGGGCAATATCGTGAGCTTTACCGATGACGGTAATGTCACGCACACCTGCTATATTCTCGACACATCGTTGGATTGAGGTTAAAAAACTGATGGCAAATGCGGCAATGGAGACAGGAGCCGATGCAAAGCGCCTGTTTGAAATAGTAAAGGTAATAAGAAAATACAGAGTGACGCAGGGTATAAGTCCCGATGAGCTGTGCGAAATGCTCAAGGAGCTGGGACCTACCTTTGTGAAGCTTGGACAGCTTCTTTCCATGCATCCCGAGATAATCCCCATGGAGCACTGCAAAAAGCTTGAGGATCTGAGAACCGATGCGTCGAGGCTCGTCACCGCTCAAATAAGGGAGATCATCACCGAGGAATACGGGCAGCCGTGGAATAAGGTGTTTAAGCAGATAATGCCGTATCCGCTGGGCGCAGCGTCCATAGCGCAGGTGCATGAGGCTCTGCTGCTCGACGGGACCCGTGTTGCGGTAAAAATCCAGCGGCCGGATATATATTCCGTCATGGAGCGCGATGTGCGCCTTTTAAAGGCCGCTCTCAGCGTTGTTAAGATAAAGAAGATAAACAATGTCATGGACCTCAGCGATACGATAGACGAGGTGTGGACCGTCGCTCAGGAGGAAATGGACTTTGAGCGCGAGGCGGATAATATTCGCCGCGTGCGTGAGAATATAGAGGGCATCAGGTATGTATACTGCCCCAGGGTGTACGACGAGCTTTCCACAAAGCATATCCTTGTTATGGAGTATATCGGCGGCTTTGAGCTGACCGACAAGACACAGCTCGAGGCGCAGGGATATGACCTGCATGAGGTCTGCACAAAGTTTATAAATAACTATATAAAGCAGTTTGCCGAGGATAGATTTTTCCACGCCGACCCGCATCCGGGCAATGTCCGCGTCTGGGATGGGCGCATAGTCTGGCTTGATCTCGGTATGATGGGAACGCTGACGGTGACCGATGCAGAGCTCATAAAGGTGTGCATGAAGGCTATATTCAGCAATGACCACCTCGGCTTTGCCGATGCAGTTCTGAATATCTGTCCGCACGGTCCGGAGCTTGATAAAGAGGCGTACTACGAGCGTATGCGCGTTTATCTCGATAAGTACCGCGTCATTTCAATGGCGCAGATGAGCAGCACCGTCGATATTTTTGCCGACCTCTACCGCATAGCACGCGATTTCGGCATCAAGGTACCAAAATCGCTCACAATGTTCTGGCGCAGTCTCTCCATCATGGAGGGCACGGTGTCAGACCTGTCACCGGAGACGGATCTTGCCGCCATCATAGGAAAGCACCTTGCGGCACAGGCGCTCGTAAAGGGTGTCGCGGGCAGTATAACGAAGAAAATTTCGCATAAAAAGCTCATTTCAGGCGGACCGCTCAGCTATAACGGTCATGAGCAGGAGCCGGATGAGGAGATAGACGAGTCCGAGGAAGCTCAAGCCGGAGATACGGAAGAATGAAGAATAGGAAAACGGCCATGCAGAAATGCTCCTGCATGGCCGTTTTTCTTTTGCCTCAAATATGAAGCTCTATGTTGCAGCCGGTTATGCCCGTGAAGGCACCGTTCTGCGCCTGGGGAGAGTCGTGGTGGCACAGAAGCCATTTGTTTTGCATCCAAAGCAGCCCGTCCTCACCGGGGAGCGAGCTGTCGGGCGCCTTGCCGAGCGGCGCGTTCGTTCCCAGCGTGAGCACGACAAGGCAGTTGAAGCCGTCTTCAATCACGCGGCAGGGCGCAAAGTGCAGCACTCGCGGATATATCTCGACCGGAACCTCCGGAGGAAGATACACGCCTACGACCGCTTTGCTGTCGAGCCTTCGATCCCGAATATCCTCCGGCAGTGCGAGCAGAAGCACAAGACCGGTGGTCGTGAAATTGACCTCGCTGCACTTGTGATATTCCTCGGCATTCAATGTGAAGCCGCGTCCGTTGCAATAGCCCGCCTGAACCGGCACTTCCCCGTAAACGGAACGGCGTATTCTCTCGGTGACATCAAGCGACATGAGCTTTTCGTCAGACGCCGTATAGCAGTTGCCGCTCTCGGGTATCGGAGTTTCGCGCATGGCATGGCTCAGCTTTGAGGTGTCGCCGAGCTCAAGAACGCGGCCGTAGCGAGAAAAGCGTTCGTCAAAAATGTCGAATACCGTGAGCTTGGGGTTTTTTTCGGTAAGAAGCTCAAGCATTATACATATCCTCCTGCTTCAAAGAAATTCTCCGCCGCTATAAGCCCTGCGGCAGAGCGCTCAAGCGTCTGATTATACGGACTTTTTTCGATGGGTATATCGTGTCCTGAATCTACGCCCTCGTGCATTTCTGCAAGGAGCTTTGAAAGGTAATAGGTGTTTTCAAATATCCTGCCGTACAGCACGAGCTTTCCGGGGTCGAGCGTATATATGACTCCCTTGAGCACCGTGCAAAGCGCCTGTATCGCGTGATCGACAAGGTCGGCTATCTCTTTATCGCCGCTCTGCGCGGCGGCAAATACATCCTCGATCGTTATCTCCGATGCATCGCGCTCGCGGCACATATTCCACAGCAGCGGCGTTTTCTCCGGCGACAGAAGCTCAAGCGCGCTCCCAAGTATGGCGGTCGGAGACGCCACGGTTTCGAGGCAGCCGCTTTTACCGCAGGAGCACGGTCTGCCGCCGCGCTTTATGATCGGTATGTGCCCGATCTCTGAGCACTGCTGGCTGCTGCCGCACCATATTCGCCCGTTCACCGACAGCGAAGCTCCGATGCCGTATTCGCAGCGTAGGAAGAACTGCGAGCTCAGATCGGTATCACGGGCCGTGAACATATGCGCGGCGAACAGAGCGCGGACATTGTTTGACATGACGCAGGGCAGACCGGTGAGCTCCTCGAAGCGCTCGCACAGTGCATAGTCCTTCCTGTCGAGCGCGCCGAAGCTGTTGCGAACACTTCGACCGTCGGACGAGGTTATGCCGCGTATCGCAATGCCAAGCCCGATTATACGGCTGCGCTCGATCGCATTTTCGTCCATAAGCTCAGAAAGACGCGCGGCAAGCCGCTGCACGGTTTCCTCCGAACGGCTTTTTTCCTCAAGCGTCAGCTCCTCGGAAAAGATGACCGTGCCGTCGAGCCTGACTGCGGAAACTATCGCCTGACGCAGGTTTATAAGAACGCCGAGAGCGCAGCGGGCATCGGGGTCTATCCCAACCGTTACCTCGCGCCGTCCCGCACCGCCGCCCGGCATCTGCCCTCCCTCGCGGACAAGCCCCTCGGCTATCATTTCGCCGACTATTTTTGTAATCGCCGCAGGGGTGAGCTTTGTGCTTTCGGCAAGGCGTTTGCGTGACATGCTGCCGTTTTCGTGCAGAAGCCGAAGTATCGCACTTCTGTTCGTGCGCTTTATGCCCATCATGTTGTCACCCTCGTATACCATAACCGCCCTCCGTTCAGCCGTTCGCCGGCAGACTTTTTCTGTTTATTCTGCCGCGCAGCAGTATGAGCGCAGCGCCGCACAATACAGTAAATATACCGAGAAGCTTCGTGCCCGTCAAGCGCTCATTCAGGAAAAACACACCGATGAAGCAACTCACGACCGGCATGAGCAGCAGATACAGCTTTACGACCCACACCTCATAGTGCCTGAGGTTGCGGTAATAGAAAAAGTATATGCCCGTCTGAGCAAGACCTCCGAGCGCCGTGAGCCCCCATATCAAAGGGCTCAGATGCAGCGACGAGGCCGATACCGACCCGCCTGCCGAGGCCATAATAAAAAACAGAAGAAGCACGACAAAATTGTTGTAGTAGGATATCGTGTCGGCATCCTCGTGATAATTTTCCTGAGCGTTTTTTATTATAAAGGCGTTTGCCGTAACGCACATTGCGCTGAGAATGAAAAACAGATCCGTCGGATTGAAGCGTATGCCGCCGAAATCAACACCCAGCACCAGCAGCACGCCGCCTATCATTACGAGCGTTCCCAGCCAGTCGGAGGCGTACAGCCTTTTGCGGAAAACTATGACCGTTGCAAGATTGACCATCAGAACATCTGTCTTCAAAAGCGCGGTGCCGGTGCTCAGCGAGCCGCCCATATATCCGAGATTTGCAAACAGGTCGAGCAGAAAGCCGAAAACGCCGATCGCTATGAGCGTTATGAGCTGCTTTTTCCCCTGACGCAGCAGAGCCGAGAAGGCGTGATCCTCATACAGCTGCACCGTGAGTATGACGAGTGCGGCAAGGCGCAGCAGCATACCCGAAAGCGCCGCCGAGCCCGTTGCATCGACCAGTATCTTCGACACCGTATAGTACACCGACCACGACAGCACCATCCCGCCTATCATGAAAACGCTTTTTGCCTTTTCGTTCATTCGAGCGCCTCGAACATTTTGCGCAGCTCGGCCTCGTCCATCGGCACGGGATTATTTTTCATAAGCGGATGCGCCGCACAGTCGCGGCAGAGCTTTGAGATGTCTATATTTTCAAGCTCACTCAGCCTTGTTCTCAGTCCGGCGAGCCTCTTTAAATCCGCTATGCGTCCGGCAAGCTCCTCCGTTCCGCTGAGACCTGCACTACGGCAGAGAGCCTCAAGGCGCTCATCGGCGTTAATGCGCACAAAGCTGTCAAGCGTGAAGGCGCAGGCCTCACCGTGCGGCAGATGATAATCCTCGGACAGGGGATAGCTGCATGCATGGCATGCTGCCGTTTTGGGCTGGGCAAATGCCAGTCCGCCGAGCAGTGCAGCATATGACATTGCGCTGCGTGCATTTATATCGCTGCCGCAGCGGTAGGCATTTTCAAGATTCTCGAGCACAAGGCGAACGGACTCAACCGTCATGAGCTCGCATATCGGCTGATGATTAACGCTCCAAAAGCCCTCAAGTGCGTGGGCCAGTGCGTCAAGACCGGTATTCATTGTCGTGCGCGGCGGCACGCTCAGACAAAGCTCCGGATCGACTATTGCCGCCATCGGCATGAATGCGGGATCGTTTATCGTTTTTTTCTCCGTATTATGGCTTATTACGGAGACCTGCGTTACCTCGCTGCCCGTTCCGGCCGTGGTCGGAACGGCGATCACCGGCAGGCTTTTTTTAGAAAACGCGCGCTCACCGCGGTAGTATTCTATCGCCTCGCCGTCATTCGGCGCCGCGGCAGAAGCAAACTTTGCAGTGTCTATCGCACTGCCGCCGCCTATGCCGATGATTGAATCGGCGTTATACCGCCTTGCAAGCCTGACCGTTTCGATAACGCCGGAAAGCTGAGGATTCTGCTCGACCTTGCCGTAAACGGCGCAAAGCTGCCTTATCTCATCACACATTTCCTGCGCACGGGGCGCAAAATGTCTGCCGCAGACAACGATGCAGCGTTCGAGCCCGAGCTGTGTCAGCCGCTCATGCAGCTTTCCGAATTCTCCCGCACCGAAGAATATCTTTACCGGCTGGGAATAAACAAAGCTACCTATCATATACGCTGTCCTCGATGGCCGATACCTGCACGGCAAACTTTTTCATGTTTTCGCTGCGCCAGTCCTCAAGATCCTGACACCACTCGGTAGCGAGGAAGGTCTTGACCATTTCTACAGCCATCTCAGGGCCTACTATCCAGCCGCCCATGCACAGCACATTCGCGTTGTTTATCGCACGCGCCATTTTTGCGGAATATACGCCCTCGCAGGCGACGGCGTAAACGCCTCTGAACTTGTTTGACACGACGCACATGCCGGCGCCCGTGCCGCAGACGAGGATCGCCTTATCGTACCTTCCGCCGCTGACCAACGGAGCTGTCTTGCCCGCTACCGCATAGTAGGGCACTACATTTTCGGGATCCTTCGTTCCGAGGTCGTCAAATTCGACTCCCGCCTCGCTTAGATATGCCTTTACCGCTTCCTTGACGGCAAAGCCCGATTTATCGCTGCCTATTGCAATTTTCATATCAATTCTCCTTTTATCACTTGAGCGCGGCGGCTTTTCTGGCCGCTGCGGCTATGCTGTCGACCGTGAGCCCCAGCGCCTCGCGCAGGTAGGGAAGCTTTCCGACCTCTCCGAAGCGATCCTGCACGCCGACCGCGCACACGGGCAGCTTCTCCTGTGCAAGGGCCTCGAGCACCGCAGAGTGCAGACCGCCGATGACATTGTGGTTTTCGACCGTGAGCACCGCACCGGTCTTTTTCGCGGCGGCTATGACGCTTTCGCGGTCAATAGGCTTTATCGTGTGGACATTTACGACCTCGCAGGATATGCCCTCCGCCTCGAGGATACCGGCCGCGGTAAGCACATCGGCAGTGAGCATACCGGATACGAATATCGTAAGGTCTGAGCCGGAGCGCAGAGTGTCGGTTCCGAACAGGTCAAAGCTGTATCCCTCACCGAACACCTGCGGCAGCTCCTTGCGGAACAGGCGGATATACACCGCGCCCTCATAATCGTTTATGACTGGCATTGCGGCACGAAGCTGCGTCTCGTCCACGGGCTCAAATATGACGATGCCGGGTATCGAGCGCAGAACGCCGATATCCTCCATGCTCATGTGAGTTCCTCCGTTCAGCTCGGCGGATATGCCGGGGTCCGTTCCGACTATCTTGACATTACTTTTGGCATAGGCTATCGAGATGGCGATCTGGTCGCAGATCCGGCGCGTCGCAAAGGGCGTAAAGCTCTCAATATAGGGCTTGAAGCCGTAGCTTGCAAGTCCGGCGGCAATGGATGCCATGTTCTGCTCGGCAACGCCGCAGTCGAACATCTGCTCGGGAAAGCGCTCATACAGGGCTCGGGTGCCGCTTGCCTTTGCAAGGTCCGCATCCAGAACGCAAACACGCTTATCGTTTTCCATAAGCTGCGCAAGACACTGCGCGTAAGCTGCTCTCATTTCCATGCCTTCAGCCCTCCCTTATTTCCGCAACGGCGGCCTTTGCCTGCTCCGCACTGACATTTGTGTTGTGATTGCCGACGCCCAGCTCCTCTATCCACTTGACACCGCAGCCCTTAAGCGTATTGAGAATCACCATTGTGGGCATGCCGCCGGCACGCTTGAGCTTTGCCTGCTTAACGGCGGCGGATACCTGCTCGACATCGTTTCCGTCGTCTACCTCAATAACATTCCAGCCGAAGGCTCTCCACTTGTCGGCAAGCGGCGCGATGGCGTTTACCTGCGCGACGGGTCCGTCTATCTGAAGCTTATTGTAATCGGTAAAGCCTATGAGATTTCCAAGCCCCTTGGCGGAGGCAAACATGGCCGCCTCCCAGATCTGCCCCTCCTGCGACTCGCCGTCGCCGATGATGGTATAGATCGTCGCACCGTCATGGGAAAGCTTTGAGCCGAGCGCCGCACCGACCGCACAGGAAAAGCCCTGACCGAGGCTGCCGGTGGTCATGTCTATTCCGACGGTGAGATTCATGTCGCAGTGACTTGGCAGGTGTGTGCCGCCCTGATTGAGCGTTAAAAGCTCCTTTTTGTCGAAATAGCCCCGGTTTGCCAGCGCCGCATAAACGGCGGGACCTGCGTGCCCCTTTGAGCACACGAGCCTGTCGCGGCCGGGCATTTTGGGATTCTTCGGATCAATGTTCATCTCCCGGAAGTAAAGCACGGCCAGAAGCTCGACTATCGAAAGACAGCCTCCTATATGTCCGACTCCCAGATGACCGATGCATGTCACGATATCGCAGCGGATATCCTTGCATATTTCTTTGAGATCACGGTTCAAGATAATGCTCCTCCTGATTTGATTAAAAGGTTTAAGCAATTGAATCTTACGCCTGTGCTTTCCGTTTGTCAACACGGAAAAATGCCGATATTTTCACGGGAAATCATTATTTTCATTGACATATCCAAGACTCGGCTCTATGATTATTAAAAGAGTTTATTAATTGAGGTGCGAAATGAAAGCCTTTACCCCTGTTTATATTCCGGCCGGTGTGCCGACCTTCCATCT
>CAVGWF010000084.1:0-22280 GCA_963632825.1 Escherichia coli
GAACCCACGTATCCAGCTTGGAAGGCTGGTGTTCTACCATTGAACTACGCCCGCAGACAGTTCCCATATATTCAGCCATAAGATAATACCAACAATTCAGCCAATTGTCAATATTTTTGCGGCAAAAACTTTGGAAAGTCAAAAAATAATTTCTATTGATATTTTAATTTCTTTTTTGTATAATACCCCTATTGTAATTATTTTCTCACGGAGGTTTCCAATGATCGAATTGACAATGCAGGTCAGCGAGTTTGACTACACCGAAACGCTTGATACATTTCTGCCGGATCTGATAAAGATCCTGTCCGAAAGCGAGGGGGTAAATCCGCTCATTCGCAAGTGCGTCGGAGCGTCGCCCGCGTTTTCAAAGAAGATAGTCAAGGGTGTTCTCGCCGCAATGAGCGCCAAGCAGAAGGAGGCGCTTACGGTCAAATTCCTGAATGTCTATGCCGAGAAGCTCGTTTCTCAGGTAAACGATGTCGCAAAGAAAAACGGGATAGTGATAACGCTCGATAACGCCAGAGCGAGCATAAGATAAACGGCGTATGCAGTGCCCCCTGATGCGGTGATCTCATCACCCTGCATCAGGGGGCGCTTTTTTATACCGGCGGTCCTTCAGTCGCGCGCGGTATCAATGTACCGTTCAAATGCTTCAAGAGTTTTGGCGTATCTCGAGCGGCTGACCGGAACGACGACTCCGTTGTCCATGGTGCATCCGTTTTTTCCGAGTCCGCGCACATGGTTCATGTTTACGATAAAGCTGCTGTGGGTCTGGATAAACTCCGCCGGCAGGTCGGTAAGAATATTGATGAGCTTCTCGCTGACATTTATCGTGAACCTTTCGCAAACCACCTGCGTTTTGCGCTGGACATGCTCGCAAAAAACAATGTCGTCATAGTTGACGGCATACTGAACAAGCTTGGTAGTGAACACCTTGCGCAAACCGGCGCGCGAGGATATGAACATTCTTTCAACCAGCTTCGGAAGTCTCCACTCCAAGTTAGGACGGTGTATGAAATAATACGGATAATAGTCGAATATCTCCTCGGCATCCTCAAGCCGGTCGGAAATAAAAACTATTTTGCACAGGCTTTTTGCCCGCCGGAGCTCTCTGGATAAGCGCCGCCAATCAAATGTCGGTGTTTGCGAGTCGATACAGATAATGAACATTTGATACTCGGGTGATGCATTTACGGCAGAGTCGATCTCTTTCCAGCTCAGCGCTATGTCAATGCTGTTGGATATTCGCCTTGTATCCAGCTCACGCTCCAGCAGATTACATATTGCTTCCGCGCCGCCTGCGCTTGAATCTGCAATACAAATCCTTACCATGACTTTTTTCTATGCGCCTTCCTTCCTAAAAGCATACCACACACCTTCGGCGCTACTATTGTACTTGAATTTGCATTATTTTGGAGGCATGTTCAAAAGTTGTTCACTTTCCGGCATAATTTGCATAGTTTTGAGTTAATATGTTCATATAAGCAGTATTTCCGTCAGCAAAACATATATACCCTGCCCTGAATACCGCCGATGCACATGCGCATGAAAATGCTCCCTGTACGGTGTCGAAAAACGCAGTACAGGGAGCTCATGTGCGGGACTTGCCCGCAGGTGAACAGGTAACGGTGAAAAGCAAATAAGCTGATGTTCGCCCTTGACGGACGGATATATTTTCAGCTCATCAGTCAGCTTCAATGACGGCTTCCCGTCAAGGGAGAGCCAAGGGCGCGCATGGCGTTGAGCACGGCGATGACCATAACGCCGACATCCGCGAATATCGCGGCGCCCATGTCGGCAGCTCCGACAGCCACAAGCAGCAGGCAGGCAAATTTTACACCAAGTGCGAAAACGATATTTTCATAGACTATACGGATGCACCTGCGCGAGATCCTTATTGCCTCTGAGATCTTCGTGGGATCGTCGTCCATGAGCACGACATCGGCAGCCTCGATGGCCGCATCGGAGCCCATGGCTCCCATGGCGATGCCTATGTCGGCGCGGGAGAGCACGGGCGCATCGTTTATACCGTCGCCGACGAACGCAAGCTTCCTTCTGCCGGAGCTCTCTCCGAGCAGCCGCTCGACCTCGCTTACCTTGTCGGCGGGCAGGAGCCGGCTGTGAACCTCGTCGATGCCGAGCTCCGCGGCGACCTTATCCGCAACGGAGTCCGTATCGCCCGTGAGCATTACGGTCTTTTCTATGCCGGCCTTTTTCAGCTCGGCGACTGCCTGCTTCGAGGTGGGCTTTACGACATCGGATATGACGATGTGTCCCGAATATTTTCCGTCGATGGCGACATGGATTATGGTGCCCACGCTGCGGCACGGAGTGTGCTCAATGCCGAGCTGCGCCATCAGACGGTCGTTGCCGGCGGCGACGCGGTGCCCGTCAACGGTGGCGGTAACGCCGTTGCCGCTTATCTCCTCGATGTCGGAAACGCGGCTGCGGTCGGGCTCGGCACCGTATGCCCTCTGCAGGCTCCTGCTTATCGGGTGGGACGACGCACATTCGGCAAGCGCCGCGTACTCTATGAGCTTTTCGTTCTCTATGGGACAGTGGTGTATGCCGCTGACCTCGAAAACGCCCTGAGTGAGCGTGCCGGTCTTATCGAACACGACGGTCTTTGTCTGTGCCAGCGCCTCAAGGAAGTTCGAGCCCTTTACGAGCACGCCCTCGCGGCTGGCTCCGCCCAGACCTGCGAAGAAGCTCAGCGGAATGCTTATGACCAGCGCACAGGGACAGCTTACGATCAGAAACGCCAGCGCACGGTATATCCAGCTTGCCCAGTCCCCGCCAAGGTCGAGAAATACGAGCCTTACCAGCGGCGGCAGTACCGCCAGCGCCAGTGCGCCATAGCACACGATGGGGGTGTAGACCCTTGCAAAGCGCGATATGAACTGCTCCGAGTGCGACTTGCGCGAGCCGGAATTTTCCACAAGCTCCAGTATCTTCGATACCGTTGACTCGCCGAACGCCTTTGTGGTGCGTATCTTCAAAACGCCCGTCATGTTTATGCAGCCGCTTATGATCTCGTCGCCGGAGGCAATGTCGCGCGGCAGGCTCTCGCCCGTGAGTGCGCTCGTGTTTACCGTCGAGCTGCCCTCGGTGACGATGCCGTCGATGGGCACCTTTTCGCCCGGCTGCACGACGATGATGCTGCCGGCTTCCACGTCGTCGGGATCGACCTGCTTGAGCCTGCCGTCGACCTCAATGTTTGCATAATCCGGGCGAATGTCCATCAGCGCCGTTATGCTGCGGCGGCTTCTGCCAACGGCACAGCTCTGGAAAAGCTCGCCGATCTGGTAAAACAGCATGACGAATACGGCCTCGTTGAAGTCGCCGCTTTTTTCGATCAGTGCAAGCGCAATCGCGCCGACCGTTGCGACCGCCATCAGGAAGTTTTCGTCGAAAACCCTGCCGTTTATTATGCCCTTTCCGGCCTTGCGCAGAATGTCATAGCCGATGATGAGATACGCGGCCAGATACAGCGCCATCGCGGCAATGCCCTCTATCGGCAGCAGGTTCAGCGCGGCCAGCAGCACCGCCGTTATCACTATCCGTATGAATACCTTTTTTTGCTTTTTGTTCATAAATAAAACCCGCCTTACGGAAAACGCCCTTCACGGAGAAGGGCGTTTTCGCTTTGATCAGAGATATATCTCGCAGTCGTCCTCGACCTTTTTGCAGTTTCTGACGACCTTCTGCATGACCGCGTTCACATCCGCGCCCTCGGCAAACTCCACCGTCATTTTCTGAGCCATAAAATTGACAACGGCGCCTGCAACGCCCTCGGTCTTACCGGCTGCCTCCTCCATCAGATTTGCACAGTTTGCGCAGTCTACCTCGATTTTATAAGTCTTTTTCATGGTTTTTCTCCTCTGCTCGATTTCAATTCAACAATTAAGTAGTTGTTTAATCGTTATGGCAGCAGTATAATGAGTCCGAGCCGAAAAGTCAACGGCTCGGAGCGCCGTTCTTCCGAATGGGCGCAAATCACTTCCGAATGGAGCAACGATATGGATAAGCATGAGCATACGCCCCACGATCACGGCGGGGAGATAAACGAAAGGCTGCGTGAAAATATTGAAAAAACCGAGCGCTTCAAGACGGTCTCGGATGTGTTCAAGCTGCTCGCCGACCCGAGCCGCGTGCGCATATTCTGGCTTTTGTGCCACTGCGAGGAGTGCGTTGTGAACATCTCCTATCTCACGGGAATGACGAGCCCCGCAGTGTCGCATCACCTGCGCCAGCTTCGGGCCGCAGGGCTCATACAGAGCCGGCGCGAGGGCAAGGAGGTCTATTACAAGGCATCCGCCGCAGAGCAGGTGAGGCTGCTTCACGGCGCGATGGAAATGACTATGGAGATAGCCTGTCCGGAGGAGAAAAACGGAGATATTTCAAGCGTTCCGGAGCTTCCGGGGCTTGACGCCAATATGGGCGGCGAGGACAGATACTCCGCCCGTCAGCTTGAAACGATACGGCAGGTACACGACCTTCTGACGGAAAATCTCGACCGCAGATTTACCATAGAGGAGCTGTCGCGCAGGTTTCTCATAAACCCGTCGTCGCTCAAGGAAATGTTCAAGGCGGTCTACGGCAAGTCGCTCGCCGCGCACATAAAGGAGCATCGGATGGAGCTTGCCGCAAGCCTGCTCCGTGAAACCGACATGAGCGTCGCCGAGGTCGCCGAGCGTGTCGGCTACGAGAGCCAGAGCAAGTTTTCCGCCGAGTTCAAAAAATACACGGGCGTTCTCCCCACCGAGCTCCGCAGGACCGTTTAGCTCCGCGCCTCCTTCAAGGCAAGAGCAAGGGCGCAGGCGCGTTCTGCGCCGGAAACAGCACTTTTTGAGCACCGCTCCGGCGGTGCTCAAAAGCGTTGAGCGGCTGTAAATTTTTTGACGATACAGAGTTGTCAATACAGGTGTTGTTTGCGATTACAATCCGATTACAAATTCACGGTTTGTTAATGCAAATATTGCAGAAAACCGAGACAAAACTGCATATAAAAACATATGTAGGGATATATGTGGTAGAATCGCATGGATAATGGGGAGGGGGGCTCTCCCTGTATTTGGAGGCAAAATGATAAGGTACAAGTGTTCCGTCAAGGATGGAGAATTGACGATAAAAAGCAAGCTCGGAGGAGACGAGCAGATAAACCCCCGCGAGCTTGAGCTTTTGTCCGGCGGCGGCATCCGCGGAGTAATGAGGGTCAAAAAGGGGAGCTTCGGAAAGCTCGTCTTCACCGCACCCGCAGCCGAGCCGCTGAAGCGGTATCTCATGAACGGACTGACCAAGGAGGACTTCGCCTCGGTCATCGCGCAGTTTGTGAGAGTGCTCATGGAGCTTGACAGATATGCACTTCAGATGCGCAACCTCGAGCTGTATGTCGAGGGCGTTTATATAACTCCGGCAACGCGGGAGCTCATGTTCATTTACCGTCCCGTCGTAAACAAGCTCGGCGGCTGCGACCTGAACGGCTTCATCCGCTCGCTCATCGAATTTGCGACGTTCTCGACGCTTCAGGACAGAGCGTATGTCGCCGAGCTCGAGAGCATTCTGAGAGACATTGAAATGTTTCCGCCGAAAACCATGTCGGACTATGTGTGCCGTTTGGATAAGTCGACATATGACAGAGAGCTCGCCCGCGTGGAGAGCATGCAGCAGGCGCAGTATTCACAGCCGCAGAACGGCTGGGGCGCGCCGCCGGCACAGGAGCAGTTCGGAGGCTATGCCGCTCCGTTTGAGCAGCCGCAGGGCTTTGCAAACGGCTGGGGCGGAGGCGTGCCGATGTCCGACAATGAGGAAACGACCTACGGCGCTGCCGACCCGTTTGCTTCGCCGATGACACCGGAGCAGAGCTTCCGGTCGGAATGGGCGGAGGAGCCTACGGGCATAGACAACTCCTACGACGGCACGAATAACGGATATTGGGCGCAGCAGCGCCCCATGCAGGGCGGCACTCCGAATTACGAGGAGATGATGACCGGACTGTGGGCGGAGGGAGGACAGAGCCCCGCACCCGCACCGGCGCCCGAGCCCGAGCCCGCACCGGCGGATACGCCGCAGTGGGCGAAAACCGAGCCGCCGTATTCTCCTCAGCCGGGCGGAGCCGAGAGCAAGCCCGAGCCGGAGCTGACCACAACGGTGCAGGAGGACGCTCCCTCGTTTACGCCGAGCCCTCAGCCCGCCGCCGGCTACGAGGAGCTGACGAACATCGACTTCGGCAGCGGCGGATATAACGAGCCGCCGCGGCAGAGCTCCTTCGGGGAAGCGCAGAATGCATATGCGCCCCGCCGTCAGGAGCCCGCGCAGGACTTTGACGAGCCGCTTACCGGTTTTATGGACGATTATCAGCCGCCCGAGCCGTCTTACGCCGAGCCTGTATCGCAAAAGCCGTCCGCCGAGGCATACGATGAGCCGCCCACGGGCTTTATGGACGACTATCAGCCGCCCGAGCCCAAAAGATCGGCTCCCACGGTAAGGGCAACGCTTGAGCGGTGCGGCACCGGTGATGTTTACACGATAAAGCAGGACGAGGTGCTCGTCGGTAAGGATCGGCTGGGCGCGGATATATACATAGACGGCAATCCCGCCGTAAGCCGCAGACACGCGCTGATAACCTCGCGCGGCGGACGGTTTTATATAACGGATATGCGTTCGCTCAACCACACCTTCGTCAACGGCAGGGAGCTCCGCGCCGAGCAGGAGGTTGAGATAAGGGACGGAAGCAGGCTTTGCCTCGCGGACGAGAATTTCATATTCCGCATCAGATGAGGCGAAAGGACGGATGGTCATGAATTATTTGATCGCAGTACAGACCGACATCGGCAGCACACGGCCGGCAAACGAGGATTCGGTCTGCATCAAGAGAGGGCATTTCGGAGAGATACCGGTAGTCCTTGCCGCCGTGTGCGACGGTATGGGAGGTCTCGACAAGGGCGGGCTCGCAAGCTCGACCGTCGTAAAAGCGCTCAGCCGCTGGTACGACGAAAAGCTGCCCGCGTTTCTTCCGGGACCGGATTGGGAGCACATAAGGCGCTCGCTCGGGGAGCTTGCCGAAAAACTCAACCGTCAGATAAGCAGCTTCGGCGAATCAACGCGCACCCGGCTGGGTACAACGCTGTGCGCAATGCTCATAATCGGCAGCGAGTATGAGCTCATAAACATCGGCGATTCGCGCGCGTACATCATTTCTAACGGCACCCGCCAGCTCACGAAGGATCAGACCTTCATCCAGCGCGAGCTCGACCGCGGCGCGATAACGCCGGAGCAGGCGCGCACGCATCCGAAGCGCAACATGCTCCTGCAGTGCATCGGCGCTTCAAAGCAGACCGTTCCGGAGATGGGCTTCGGCAGCATCCGCAGCGGCGAAACATATCTGCTGTGCACCGACGGGTTTCGGCATTTCATAAGCGGCGACGAGCTGTCTTCCGTGTTCGGACGCACCGATGTCCCGCAGAGCGAGGACGGGATCAGAGACGATATAAACAGGGTCATAACTCTCGTCATGCAGAGAGGCGAGAAGGACAATATAACGGCAGTGGTCGTCCGTGCCGTGTAAAGAGGAGAGCTTATGGCAGAAATAGGAAGTACAATACCGAAAAACAATCCGCGGTACCAGATTCTCAAAAAGATCGGTCAGGGCGGTATGTCCGAGGTGTATTTGGCAAACGACCTGCAAATGGACATGATGGTCGCGGTCAAGGAGGTCAGAACGGACATTGAATATGATAAGAACGGCCGCAAGATAGACCTCAACGCGTACATTCAGGGCCTTGAGAACGAGTGCGATCTGCTAAAGAGCGTTGACCACCCCGTTCTGCCGCGAACGCTGAGCATCGACCGCGGACAGAAGATATATGTCATCATGGACTATATCGACGGCGAGGATATGTCGAAGATCCTCAAGCGCGAGGGTAAGCTTTCGCAGGATCAGGTGCTTGAATGCGCCCTTCAGGTGTGCGATGCGCTGCGCTATCTTCAGGCGCATAACCCGCCGATAATTTACCGCGACCTCAAGCCCAGTAATATAATGTGGAAAAAGGACGGCGGCTTCAAGCTCATCGACTTCGGCACGGCGATAGAGTTCCGCCCCGGTCAGAAATATCCCAACATGGGAACGAGGGGCTTCGGCGCACCCGAGCAGCTTCGCAGGCAGAACTCCGTTGCCGACCAGCGCAGCGATATATACAGCCTCGGCGCAACGATGTATTGTCTGCTTTCGGGAAAAACGCCGAGCGTTGAGCTCATGCAGGAGCATCCGGTGCGCGAGTTCAACCCGACCGTCAGCATCGGACTTGAAAATGTCATCAAGAGGTGCGTCGATCCGGACCCGAACAACCGCTACCAGAGCGCGGCGGAGCTGCTGTACGCGCTGGAGCATTACGACGAGGAGGACGCAAGCTTCAGGAAGAAGCAGCGCGGCAAGCTGAACCTGTTCATCGCAACGGCGGTGCTCGCGGGCGTCATGCTCGTCGCCGGAGCGGGACTGCTGATAGCAAGCTCCTCGTACGATAAGCAAAACTACGAGGCGCTCGTTCAGCAGAACACGATAGAGAGCTGTCAGGATGCAATAGACCTGCAGCCGGCAAACCCGAAGGCGTATATGGCGCTGCTGAAGCTGTACGAAAACAGTGAGGACGGCTTCAACAAAGAGTCGGAGGGCTATATAAGGTCAAAGCTCCTTACCACCGAGGGCATGACCATGGAGCACGACGAGGATTACCTCGAGCTGTGCAGCAAGCTGGGAGACATGTTCTTCTATGCTTATGATTACGGCGACAACCCCGACCTGAGCGAAAAGCTGAGAAAATCGACCGAGTGGTACGAAAAGGTCGTAGACGCGGTCGATAACGGAGAGGTCGAGGATTACGACGGCGAGATGTACAGGATGGCGAAGAACTTCTGCAAAATGAACGAGTTCTTCGTAAAATACCTCAATGCCGGCGGAAGCTCCGGCGGAATAAATGAGGCGAGCGCCACGGCGGTGCAGAGCATGCTGGATACTATGAGGAGCTGCCTCGACGGCTCAAAGAATCTGGAGAATGCGTACATGAGGGTAGTCACCGGCGATGCCGTGTGCTACATGCTCAGCGCAAATGCAAAAAATTTCAGTGCAGCCGGTATCGACAAAAGCGAGGTGCTTCAGCTTCTGAGCGACGCTTACAGTCAGGCCACTGGAGTGACCAATGTGTCGCAGGAGGCAACGCTGAAGATAATTTCCGATCTGAAGTACAGCTACCAAGGCTATGTGCAGACCATAGAGAACGCCTATAAGAACCAGTCGCTCAGCGATGAGATAAAGCAGCAGAAGGCAGGACAGGAGGAAACGCCATGACTATACCGTATCAAACAGGCGCGCTCCTGCCGATGCTCGCATCGACCATGACGGTCGGTGAAATACAGCAGCTTGTCTCAACGTTCCGCACCCTTGCGATAGTCGCGTTTGCGATCGGCGCGCTCGCGCTCATAGGAAGCGTTGTCATTTGGATAAAGCTCGACATCAAGAATGTCATCGGCTTCCTCAGCGGCAAAAACGCCGCGAAGGCGATAGAGGCGCTGCTCACCGGAAAGCAGGCATACAAGGGCAAGAGCAAGGGCGTTCGCCCGTCCGAGCCCACCGGCAGACCGTCCGCGGGAGCCAATGTCGGCTACGACCCCGGGCTCACAACTCCCCTACAGGATGCCGACCGCACCGAACTTCTGGATAAAAGCCGCCGAGGCGCTCCCGCCGGCGCAGCCGGAGGCGGAGACGAAACCGAGCTCTTGGGCTCACGCCGAGGCGGCGGAGACGAAACCGAGCTCTTGGGCTCACGGCGAGGAGGCGGAGACGAGACCGAGCTTCTCGACCGAACGGCAAGACCGCAGCAGCCGATGCGCAGCCCGACGGAGGAGCGCACCGTTCGCATGAACGCCCCTATGCCGGATGACTGCGGCGATGAGCGCACCGTGCTCCTTGCCAACGACTCGGAGACGGTGACCGGTGCAGCGCAGTCGGCGCCGGACCATGCGCCGCGTGCTCCGCGGCAGTTCAAATGCGAGGATACGCAGATACTCACCAGCGTGTGGGACGAGGAGATCGACATCGACCTCTGATAAAACAGTCAGTAAGAAATTTATATATAACATAATGTAAGGAGAACAAGCATGAAAGGAACAAAAAGAACAAGCGTAATAGCAATAGCGCTTGCACTGGTGCTTGCACTTTCCGTTCTCGTCGGCGCGGGTGTAGTAGACCCTAACGCGAACGAAAACGGCACGCAGCAGGTGAACAACGAAGGCGCTGAGCCTGTCAGCGCCGTCACGATCAGTGTGGTGTGCGATTGCCATGGCAATCCGGTAGCCGCAGCGATCACCGGCACGGCAGCATATGAGCTCGACCGCGACTCCGTGGTTCAGCCGACCCCGACTCCGAGCGCAGAGCCTGCTCCGACCCCGACTACTACCGTAGAGCCGAGCGAACAGCAGGAGCAGCAGGAAGAGCAGCAGGAAGAACCGAAACAGGAAGAGCAGCAGGAAGAACAGGAACAGCCTGCGCAGAGCCTTACTAAGGACATTAACGGCGAGACGGTTGAAACCTCGATCAAGGAAAACAACGCTACATACAATTTAAAATCCATAACGATAACAAGCGTTACTGCAACCGGATTTACGGCCAAAGATACACTGCCGATGACAATTGATGCGGTTAACATCGTTGGCGGTACGGTTACGATTACTATGACGAACCCAGCGCCGAGCATTTCGAATGTCAACTGGAATGTAACTAAGGGCACCGAGGGCTATGGTGTTCTCACTTACTCGGCAGATGAAATGACTTATGCGGTTCTCATCAGAGATGATGAGGCAGTCGATGATGTAAAGAATGGAAATTTCCCCACCGTCCTCGGAACAACTGAGCAAGAGATTAAACAGGCACTAAGTGCGTATGATGGCGAACAGAAACCTGGTGGAAAACCTACAATCTGGTTCCCCGACGGATATGGAATTAGTAAAAGCGACGACCCCAACGCTCCTTACCCTTACACAGCGAAATTTGGAGATGTCACCAACATCGCTTCTGATCGCGTCATTGTTGCCGTTAACTCACATGGTATAGCAACGGCTCAGGTTATAAATAAATGCTTCTCCTACACGATTGACCCTGCAAGTGGATGGAGTCAGTATAAAGATATAACGGTAACTATCACCGACACCGGCAGAAGCATGCTAATGAGTAAAGGGGCTAAGAACATTGAACTCGTGCGTACCGACAATGAGGGTAAAGAAGTTGTTGTTAAAGATGTTCCTCTGACTAAAGAACTGACTACGATAGAAGCAACTGCGTCCGTAGATGGGGATTATACAGTAAGGGCATATTTTTATAGTTATTCACGTAGAGGATGGGAAAAAGCTGTTGTCGAATCCCTCACTTTTAATGTGCCGCAGATCGACAATGGTATACCTACAATCGGTGAGATTGAAACCGGAGATGTTATCAACCATGTCGATGTGACCGCGACAGATACCTATTCCGGTGTTGCAGGCATATACCTTTCAAAGGTGAACTTTGGGTATAACACGGCGACAACGGATACGATAAAAATTTATGAAAAGCAGCAGAACGAAGACGGCACAGACAAATGGGTAGAAAGCGGAGAGAAGACCCTTAATGCTTATCAGGGCATTTATGTTAAAACCGATGGAGTTGTTATCTGCACAAATGAAATTAAGGTTAGCAGCTATCTGACCCTGTCCGAATATCCTACTGCTGCGGAATTGACCGACGAGAAAATAGCAGCAGCGGAAAAATCAGCTCAGGAAGCCGCAGTTAAAGCCGCAAAGGACTACTTCAATGACAACAGCAACAAGAATACTATAGCGGGTTTCCTCACTGCTGACAGCAGCAAGGAATTTGATCCGGCTGAAAATAACCCCAAGACCGTCACACTGCCCATCGAGGGCAACGGCAGCTATGACGCCGTCGCCGTCTGGGCAAAGGATGCTGCCGGCAACTGCTCCGATATTAAAGTCATTACGGCAGCAGGTGAGGGAACCGACGGAAAGATGGTCATCGACAATACCGCACCTGTAGTGGAAAAAGTCAGTATTTCAGGACCCAACGATGCCGGCTACAGCAGTAAAAGCACCGTCACCGTAACCGCGAAAATCACCGAGGATTATATGGACGGCGTGTATGCCGTGCTGTTCAACAACGATGGCAGCGTCGTAGAAGGCAAAGATGAAATTAAACTCAGCCTTTCCTCCGGTACGAAAAACGAGTACACGGCAGAGGTAAAGGATGTTCCCGACGGTGAAGGCTACTATGTTGTGGTCTATGCAGCGGACAAGGCAGGAAACACGAGCTACACCGAAGCCGAGGACGGCGGAAAGATCCCGAACCAGGATGCAGCAAAAACAGCCGCATTCAACGTTGACACCGTGGCTCCCGAAATCGCAGCTCTTACATTTGCACCTGCCGATGACAAGTACACCGGCGATAAATATTATTTCAATGCCGAGCGTAAGCTTGAGATAAATGTCAATGAGCTTCACCTTGCCTCCGGAGTATTCGTTTACAAGAATCTCGAAACAAATACCAATATCGAGGTCAAGCTTGACTGGGGCGGCGAAAACGGCAGCGTCGGCAACATCAAGGACAATCTGTTCAGCTATGATTTCAATGAAAACGGCAAATACCAGCTCGTTTCCATGACACTGACCGACAAGGCCGGCAATGAGACCGTTTACAGCTTTGACGGCAAGACCGAGGGCGTTGAAAAGCCCGTTGATATGTTCGTCATTGACAAGACCGCACCGGCAGTAAAGGTCGTTTACAGCAATCAGACTCCCGCAAACGGCAAGTACTTCAACGCAGACCGTACCGCGACCATAACCGTTACCGAGCACAACTTCAACGACAAATACACCATCGTAAATAAGGACTTTAAGGTCAGCGCAGATACCCCGAGCGGTACATACATCATCATAACCCAGAACGACAAGGACGCTCACGGCGATATAGCAAACCTCGATATCGACAAAGCGTGGACAACAAACGAGAACAACGCCGACGAGCATACTCTCAACATCACATACAAGGGCAGTGTCAACTATGTATTCAATGTGATCGTTGTTGACCGCGCCGGCAATAAGAGCGCGGATGTCGACTACGCCGGCAACAAGGACTTTGCCCCCGAAGCCGACGAGGATTTCGATGTTGATAAGCAGGCTCCCACCATCACCATCACCGGCGTGACCAACGGCAGCGCTTACAACGGCGAGGTGGGCGGCACCATAGAGTACAAGGACGCAAACTTCGACTCCGCTACCGTCAGGCTCATGCGCGCCGACAGAAACGGCGTTTATGATGTCACCGCACAGCACACCACCGCACTTCCCACCGCTGCACCCGGCGGCACCGTAGATCTTGTCAACTTTGACCGTCTGCTCACCAACGACGGTATCTACACCCTGACCGCGACCGTAGTCGACAAGGCTGGCAACACCGCAGAGCAGAGCGTCACCTTCTCGGTCAACCGCTTCGGCTCGACCTACAAGTTCGACGATTACCTCGCAAGCATCTGCGATCAGCACATCAAGTCCGTAACCGACGACCTCAGGATCACCGAGATAAACCCCGACAGCATCACCGCCGGCACCGTTACCATCACCCGCAACGGTAAGGTCATCGACAGCGGCGACATCGCAGCCGTTCTCCAGCGCTCCGGCAGCGCAAGCGGCGGCTGGTACGAGTACCTGTACACCATCGGCAAGGACCTGTTCAAGGAAGACGGCATGTACAAGATAGTCATTTCCTCCAAGGACGCGGCAGGCAACGAGCCTAACAGCGAAAACGACGAGGAATTCGAGATCGTATTCTGGGTAGACGATACTCCCTCAGATATCGCCGGCATCCAGGGTCTCGAGGACGCGATCATCAATGCCGAGAACCACACCGTTAAGTTCACCGTCCGCGACAACATCGGTCTCAAGTCCGTCACCGTTTACTGCGACGGCAAGGAGATCGCAAAGTTCGGCGAGAACGACTTCACCGCAGGCGACCTCGTTGACGCACAGTTCACCATCAGCGAAGCATCCAGCGCACAGCACATCCGCATAGTCGCCGAAGACCTCTCCGGCAATGTCCTCGACACCGACGGCACCATTGAAGGCTCTGCCAACACCACCGTCAGCTTCGAGCGCGATGTGACCGTTTCCACGAACTTCTTCGTTCGCTGGTTTGCAAACAAGCCTCTGTTCTTCGGCTCGATAGCCGTTATAGTGGCGGCAGGCGCAGGCATCTACTTCATAGTTGCCAAAAGGCGCAAGAAGGAGGAAGCCGCTGCGGAGTAATCCTCCGTAAGCGCTGACTCAAGCAAAGCACAAAAAAGCCGGGGCGGGCACTGTGCCCGCTCCGGCACGGAGCGTTATTATGAACTTTTATGCAGAAAAACAGCTCGTGAGCGAGGCCATCACGCCAAACGGCGTCGGCTACATACTCAGCGAGGACAATATGCTCGACCAGACCAAGCTCATGGTCATGAACGACCCGAACAAGGATTATTTTGTTCAGGGCGCACAGTCGCGCTATAACGGAAATACGAAGATCACCTACTTCGTATCGAGCTTCAGCCCCCTCAGCGAACAGATAGAGCGGATGACGCCGGACAATTTCGTGTCGGTCACCGCAAGCATTTTCAAAACAATAACCGAAATAATAGGTACGGGATTTTTCAAATACCCCGATATAGATACCTCAATAAACAAGATATTTGTGGACACCGGCAACCTTTCGGTGCATATGGTGTGCCTTCCTATAAATTATAAATACGCAGCCGGAAGCGACGGACTGAGCGTCATGCGCGCCCTGCGGTCGGAGCTGCTGCGGATAATGTCGGAAAGACCGCGCCTGCGCGACAGCGCCGACATTATAAGACTCAAGGCGATAGTCGCAAACGGCGAGCTCAGCGCCATGGATATTTACAAGGACATCTGCCGCATGAGCCCGATGCCGCAGCAGATGCGCATAATGCCCGTGCTCAGGTGCGTGAACGACTCGGTACCCGATATACGGGTCACGAAGACGCCGTTCGTCATCGGCAGAAGCAAGGTAAATGCCGACGGCTTTGTCGGTGCGGACAAGATGGCGGTCGGCAGACGGCACTGCGAAATAATAAGCAGCGGCGGCGATTTCTGCGTCGTTGACAAGGAGAGCAAGTGCGGCACGCGCTTGAACGGCGTTCCGCTGCGCCCGCTGCGCCCCTATCCGCTGTCAAACGGCGACTCGCTTATGATAGCGAATCTCCTTTTCAAAGTAAATATGTGAGGATATGTAGATGAGCAAACCTCTTACCATAATAATTGCAGACACCGAGGCAACCGTGGTCGATGCCATAGAGCTGAAATTCCTTGAAACGCTCCGGGATAATGTCAGGCTCGAGATCATAACCGACCGGGATTACTTTGATTCGTTCTTCTCAACGCCGCGTACCGCGGACATTCTCGTCGTCGGCGAGGAGCTTTACGACGAGTCGCTGCTCCGGCATGATGTAAAGCACCGCATCCGTGTGCTGACGCGGAATACCGACGGCGTTGAAACGACCTCGGAGCTCATAAAAATATATAAATACTCGACCGCAAAGGAGATATATGCCGAGATCATGCGCGGCGTTATCGTGTCCAACTCAAGCGAAAAGCAGAAGAGCAGGCTCGTTCTGGTGTATTCGCCGATAGGCGGCGCGGGAAAGACAACGGTGGCACTCGGCATCGCGTCGGCGCTTGCACTTGCGCATATGGCGCGGGTTTTGTATATAAATGCGGAATCCATGAACACCTTCGGGGTGTTTCTCGATGATCCGGCAAGCCTGCCGAGCGAGGCATACGAGTATATGCGCGCCGACAACAGTGACATTTACGGCTCTCTCAAGCAGTTTTTCATGCGCGACGGCAGCAGCGGGTTTTCTTATCTGCCTCCTGCGGCAAACTCGCTGTCCTCAGCCGGCGGAAACCTGAGCACGCTGTACAAGCTGGGCAGCGAAGCCCGTGCCTCGGGCGATTTTGACTATGTCATCATGGATGTCGACTCGGCGTATACGAATGCAAAGGGCGTGCTCATGAGCGACGCAGACAAGGTCCTGCTGGTGTATATGCAGGACAAGGTCTCGGCTTATAAGATGAGCAAGCTGCAAAAGAATGTTTCGTGCTCGGATACGGAGAAATATGTTTTTGTGTGCAATAAGTACAGACCGGCGAAGATGAACTATTTTCTCAGCAAGAAATTCATCTCGACAGCGGAGATAGAGGCCGACAATGACTTCCCCGAGTATAAGGCACTCCAGCTCGGCAAAAGCGAGGGCATCAAAAAGCTCGCCCTTACACTGACACTAAACTGAGGAGAATGATATGGAAAGAGATAAGGCCATAGTTGTTTTTTATATGCTCAAGCGCAACGCTGCCGTGGATCTGGAGATACCGCTGCATATCACAGCCAATGATCTGGTCGTTGCGCTCAATACTGCTTATGAGCTTGGGATAGATACCTCCGACATTAAAAACTGCTATCTGAAGGCCGAAAAGCCGATAGCGCTTCTGAAGGGAAATAAAACGCTTGCGGAGTTTGGAGTCCGCAACGGAACCATAATTAGTTTTACTGAATAAATGGGAGAAGGATCAATGGATAACAGATACAAGATCGTCCTCACCGGCAACAGCCTATACAAGGAGATAGAGCTGGCAGGGGATGTCCATCAGGTCAAGGTCGGCACCGGTGTTGACTGTGATGTAAGATTGAGGAAAGAGCAGTTTTTCGAGCCGGTCGAGCTGGTGTTCGTGCAGAAAAACTCTATATGGACAGTCACCTGCTCGGACAACCTATGCCTGACGGTGGGCGATGTCCGAAAGCTTATGACAAAGCAGCTCAATTTCGGCGACTCATTAAAAGTAAAATACAGGGAAACGGACAATTTCGTTCTGGCACTCAGCTTTTATATCGATTTCGATCAGGGAAAGAAATACGAAAGATGCATCGATATAGAGGGCAGGCAGATGGTGAGCATCGGCTGCGGCAGGCAGAACGATATTATTATATCGGGCTCATATGTGCGGAATGACGAGGTCGTTCTGCATCAGCGCGACGGCGGCTATGCTATCGAGATCCGCAACAGCACATACGGCGTTAATGTAAATGACAGGAAAGTCAATTCGGGAACCTTGCTGCGCGACAGGGATTTTATGTCCATATCCGATTTCTTCTTCTATTTCAAGGACGGCAAGCTGTGGACTCAGATAAATCCGCAGATGTCGACTACGCTGAGATATATGGATGCTCCGGAAAAGGGCTCCTATCCCAAATTCCATCGCAACACCCGCCTGAAGACCGTTGTGTGCGAGGACAAGATCGAGATTCTTGACCCGCCCGCACTGCCGCAGAAGCCGAAAAATAATATATTCATGCGTCTGCTGCCGTCGTTCGGCATGCTCATCGCAGCGGCCGTTATGGCATTCTTCGGCGGAATGATGATAATCATGTCGGCTATCTCGGGTGCAATGGCCATATTTACGACCATTATGAGCATCAAGGAGGGCAATAAGGAATATAAGGAAAACATTGAAGACCGCAGCAAAAAATACAACAGCTATATAGCGGCAAAAAGAGACGAGATCGAGAAGTGTCGGACTCAGGAGCACGATGAGCTGGAGGAGCTGTTCATATCTCAGCCGGCTGAGCAGGAGCGCTTTGCGGCATTCTCGTCGGATCTGTTTGACCGGTCAAAGGACGATGAGGATTACCTGTGCGTGCGCTTGGGCAGCGGGGATGTAACCTCGAAAAGAGAGGTCAACTATAAAAAGCAGGAGAAGCTGGAGATTGAGGATGAGCTTCAGCAGATACCGGAGCAGATCTGCGAGGAGTACAAGTATGTCCATAATGCTCCGATAACCTGCGATTTCAAGGCGATAAACGCAATCGGCATCGTGGGCGCTCCCGAGTGCAGGTTCTGCATTTTCAAAAACATAGTCATAGATATCGCCGCAAGACAGTATTACTCCGATGTGAAGATGATCTTCATTGCGGATAAGGCTCATAAGAACCATATCCAGTGGCTGCGGTTCCTTCCCCATGCGTATAACGATGCCATAGGCGTCAGAAACATCGTCTGCGATGACGAGAGCAAAAATCTGATATTCGAGTATCTGTACAAGGAGCTTACTATCAGAGAGCAGAATAAGGCATTTGAAGAAAACATCGTTGTTTTCTTCTACGATGAGTGCGGCTTTAAAAGCCACCCCATTTCAAAATTTGCCGACAAGGCAAAGGACCTTGGCGTGACCTTCGTATTCTTCGGCAATACGATAGCCGAGGTCCCGCAGGGCTGCGACTATATAGTCTCCATTAAGGACGGGCAGAATGCCGAGCTGATAAACTCACAAAACAAGAGCGAGACCGCGGCGTTTGCATACCCGCATATCCACACCGCTCAGGCCGAGAGGATAGTAAAGCTGCTTGCGCCCGTTTACACCGAGGAGATCTCCCTTGAAAGCACGCTTACAAAGAACATAACCATGTTCGAGCTTCTGAATATCCTCGCCGTCGACGATATCGACCTGAAGGACAGGTGGGGGCACTCTCAGGTGTTCAAATCAATGTCGGCGCCTATCGGCGTATCAAAAACCGGCGTTGTTTCCCTGGATCTGCACGACAAGGCACACGGACCTCACGGTCTTGTTGCGGGCACCACCGGCTCGGGCAAATCCGAAATACTGCAAACCTACATACTCGCCATGGCAACGCTGTTCCACCCGTACGAGGTCGGCTTTGTCATCATCGACTTCAAGGGCGGCGGTATGGTAAACCAGTTTAAGCGGCTGCCTCACCTGCTCGGCGCAATAACGAATATAGACGGCAAGGAGATAAACCGCTCACTGAAGTCGATAAAGGCGGAGCTGCAGAAGCGCCAGCGCCTGTTCGCGGAGGTCGATGTTAACCACATTGATAAGTACATCAGAAAATACAAAAACGGCGAGGTCAATGTTCCGCTGCCGCATCTGATAATAATAGTAGACGAGTTTGCGGAGCTGAAGGCCGAGCAGCCGGAGTTCATGAAGGAGCTCATATCGGCAGCCCGTATTGGCCGAAGCCTCGGCGTTCATCTGATCCTTGCAACGCAGAAGCCGTCCGGCCAGGTCAATGAGCAGATATGGAGCAACTCCCGCTTCAAGCTCTGCCTTAAGGTCCAGAGTCAGGAGGACAGTAACGAGGTGCTCAAATCTCCGCTTGCAGCAGAGATCAAGGAGCCCGGCCGCGCCTACCTTCAGGTCGGCAACAATGAGATATTTGAGCTGTTCCAGTCGGCATACAGCGGCGCATCCGAAAAAGCGGACGACTCCAATGTCAGGGAGTTTTCCATCTACAGGCTCACAGAGTCCGGAAGGCGCCTGCCGGTGTATTCTCAGAAAAAGAAAAAGAGCGGAGAGGGGAGCGCAACTCAGCTTGACGCTATCGTCAAGTATGTCTCCGATTACTGCGAGGGAATACAGCTGCATAAGCTGCCGGATATTTGCCTGCCGTCGCTCGGTACCTGTATCAATTTTGAAGCCATGCCCAAAAACGGCAGAGAGCCGAGCAGATACGATGTCGAGATCGGCGTTTATGACGATCCGGATAACCAGTATCAGGGCGTATATACGGTTGATCTTGCAGGCAACAACCTCATGATCATCGGGTCCTCGCAGACCGGCAAGACCAATGTGCTGCAAAATATTGTCCGCAGCCTGTCCACAAAATACACTCCTGACGAGGTGAACATCTATATTATCGACTTTGCCTCCATGGTGCTCAAGAATTTTGACAGGCTCAATCATGTGGGCGGCGTTGTCTGTCCCTCCGAGGATGAAAAGCTCAAGAACCTTCTCAAGCTTATTAACGGCGAGATCGAGAGCAGAAAAGAAATTCTTATGTCGGTCGGCGTCAGCTCATTCACGGCATATAAGGAGGCCGGCAAGAAGGATCTTCCGCTCATCGTTTTGCTGATAGATAACCTGACCGCTCTCAAGGAGCTGTATTTCCAGGACGATGACGAGCTGCTGAACCTCTGCCGCGAGGGACTGACGGTAGGCGTAAGCATTGTCATAGCAAACTCGCAGACCGCGGGAATAGGCTACAAGTACCTGTCCAACTTCTCGTCCAGAATGGCGCTGTACTGCAATGATTCCGGTGAGTACGGCTCACTGTTTGACCATTGCAGCGAGAGGATCGACAGCATACCCGGCAGATGCATAGTGGAGATAGATAAAAATCACTACGAGTGCCAGTCTTACCTTGCCTTCAACGGCGAGAAGGAGATTGACAGAGTTCAGGATATACGCCAGTACATTTCCGACACCAATGCAGTCAACAGGCAGTCCAGAGCCAAAAGGATACCGCTTATTCCGGCATCGCTCACCAAGGACTTCATGGTCGACCAGTTCGGCGGCTGCATGGAGGAGCCCTTCTCCGTCGTCACCGGTCTGGACTATGCCACGGTCAATCCCTTTGTGCTTGACTTTGCCTCCGTCGGGCTGCTTGCAGTCACCGGACGCGATGGTGCGGGCAGGCACAACTGGCTCAAATATTCCGTCGATATGCTCGACACAATGTATCCGCGCAAAACAAAGGTGTATGTCGTTGACAGCATAAGCAAAAAGCTCCAGACGCTCAAAAACAGGGATACTGTCGCGGCGTACAGCATGCTCGCGGAGGATGCGGCCGGCTACATCAGGGAGATCGAGATGCAGCTGAAGGATCGCTATGACGCCATTGCGGCCGGAAACGAGAACGCTCTTGACGATGCCGAGCTGCTGATGCTTGTCGTGGATAATCCGGATGCGCTTGTCAGCATCTGCAATAGTCCTGACGCTCTCAACGCGTATAAGAATATTGTCGGCAGATATAAGAATATGAGGGTGTGTATGATAGCGTTCATTGAAAATATCAACATCCCGTACAGCGCGCCCGAAATAATGAAAAACATTCGTGATCAGCGCCATTTCATGTACTTCGACGATATGAGCAATATGAAGATATTCGATGTGCCGCTTGCTCTTATGCGCAATTATAAGAAGCCCATCGACCTCGGCGACGGATATTACATCAAGGATAACTCCTGCATAAAGCTGAAAACGGCATTTTATGCGGATAAGTAAACATATTTTGACACGACTGCCAAAGTTGCAGTAAATTATGCTTTAATAGTACTCAAGCAAAGGTCAAGAACGAGAGGCTTGTACTATAAGCAAAAGCATTGAATGTTTTGCATGGCGTGTATAAAAAGGCCGGTTTTTAACCGGAGAATTAGCGAGGGTGAGAATTATGGAAGTCATGGCACCGCTGGTAGAAGAAATGAAAAATAAGCTCAGGACTTTACAGCAATCAATGGCGGATAGTAAGGAAAAACTGCGCGAAATGGAGAAACTGGTGGCAAAACAGGAGGAAGGCTACGACGGTATTCTTAGGGTGGTAAGAGATGATGAAAATGAATTTTCAGAAGGACTCGAATATCTCGCCAGCAAAAAGGCTGAGTTTGAACATACCGGAATTCTACAAAGCGCTATAGAGCAGATGATGAGTGACTCCAACTCAATTTTCCAGCAGCAATTATTAGACATAGATGAAATAAAGGCGCTGTGCAAAAGTGAGTACAATGAGAACTGTACCGAGAGGGACGCACTGGAAAAAACAATTAAAAAGTTTTGGGTAGAAATACAGGAGCTCTTAGAAAAAATAAGGGCTATTGCTGCGGAGGTGATTGAATGAGCTCGTGCTCGCTTACGACGGATGGAATCTGCGCATTGACATCTACAGATGTGATTACGCATGATATGGTTGTATATGATGTTGACTATATGGATTTTGCTGATGAGTATAAAAAAATCGGCAAGGAATTAGAAAAATGCCTGGAGAACTACTTGAAGACGATTCGTGGGGTCAGCGAGCTTTGTGAAGGTGAATTTTCCGATAGCTTAGAAGCATTTGGGGAAATTGTAGAAATGCTCATCAAGGGAGGGGCTAAGGAAACCATGCGAGGACTGGGAAAAGAGATGGAAGCATATATTCTTGCTCTCGATAAAGCAGACGGAAATTGGAATTGAGGTTGATTATGGGAAAAAGCGTTAATATCAATGTGTTGAATCTTGCTGATGCAAAAACGCAGTTAGAGAATGAAGCAGCCACACTTGATGATCTGCTATCTCGGGTGAAAAAACTCTCTTTTAGTGCCGACGCAAAGTCAACGGGTGCCAGCGCTAGTCAGATGAAAAAC
>CAVGWF010000085.1:0-2349 GCA_963632825.1 Escherichia coli
TGAACCGTTTCGTCGAGGACGAAATGGAGAAATCGGGGGTGCTGTGATATGGCAAGAAAGCTGAATGTCCGCGTCCGTGAAAACAGCACCGATGTGCTTTACGGCAAGCTGCTGATGTATGCCGAGCAGGTGCATCAGAACAATAAGCGCCGCATAAAAAACGGGCTGATAAGCCTTATTATAATACCCATAGTGCTCATTGCGGTACTTATTTTGACCAACAGCTCACGCATAGTGTTCCTTATCATATGGATAGCCTGTATGTTCGTCGTCGCGGCATTCCTGCTGTTTGTCGCCTACTCCGACTGGACACTGCAGGCAACGATAAACGAGCTTTCGCGCGACGAGCTCGGCGAGCTCGACAGCCTTATAAGCGTAAAACCGCCGCGCCGCGGTCTGAATCTTCTGCAAAAGCTTGAAGGGGAGGTGACGAAGTGAAAAATATCTTCACCATATGCCGCAATGATCTGCGCAGGATATCCTCGAGCGTCGTTGCCATCGTCATCATTCTCGGTCTTGCCGCCGTGCCCTGCCTTTACGCATGGTTCAACATTTTCTCGAACTGGGATCCTTACGGCTCCGACGCGACCTCACGCATAAAGGTCGCCGTAGCGTCGGAGGACGCCGGCGCAAGCGTGCTGGGTCTGAAGATAAACATCGGCGATCAGGTCATATCCGCGCTTGAGGCAAACGATGCCATCGGCTGGCAGTTTGTCGACACAAAGCAGGATGCCCTCGACCTCGTTTACAGCGGCGACTGCTACGCGGCGCTGATCGTGCCGGAGGACTTCACCACCAATGTCACAAGCTTTTTAAGCGGCGACATTACGAATCCGGAGATAATCTTCTATCAGAACGACAAGAAAAACGCCATCGCGCCGAAGATAACCGGCAAGGCAAAGACTGCCGTTCAGGAGCAGGTAAACGCGACCTTCGTGCAGACGATATCCGACGATATCGCAGCGCTCATCTCCGTTGCCAATGCAAACGGCGTGACCGCCGAGAGCCTTCTTAACGATCTGAGCTCCGACATAAGCGATCTGAGTCTCAAGCTCTCCGACTGCTGCGCGGCTTTAAGCGCCGCAAACGGTCTGACGAATTCGGCTCGAAACCTCATAAGCGTCGCGGTGAATCTCTGCAACAACACCTCGGCCACGCTCGACCAGTCCAAGGAGCTCCTGAATAAGCTTGACGACGACACGGCGACGATAGACAGCCGCATAGATACCACCGTGCAGAGCGTGACCACCGCTCTTGCGCAGGCGGATTCAAACCTCGCCGCCATCCAGACAAGTCTGGAAAACGCGTTTTCCGACATAAACCGCTATAACGACTATGTATCCACCGGTCTTGCCGCCGATGTTGCTATGCTCGATTCGCTGAGCACAAACTGCTCGGATATGGCACAGTCGTTTACATCCATAGGCTTTGACGCTGCGGCGGCGCAGATGTCGGAGCTTGCCGCAAAGCTCAGCAGCCTCAGCGCCGCTCTCGGCGCGCTCCAGACCGCGACCGACGAAAGCTGGGAGAGTGTTCGCGCGCAGCAGGAGTCGATAATAGGCTCCGTTACCTCGGCACGCGAGACGATAAGCAGTCTCTCTGCCACCGTCAGCAGCGATCTCGGTCCCAAGCTGCACTCGGCGCTTAATAACGCGCAGGGCGCATCGGCAACGGTCAGCTCCGTCCTCGGCAGGCTCCAGAGCTCGACGAGTGCTCTGAGCGGAACGCTCAACTCCTATCTCGGCTCTATAGGCTCGATGCAGTCGGGCTTTGCCGATACTCAGAAGGCGATCGAGGGCGCGCAGGCGGAGCTCAAGGTCATTTCGGAGTTTGTCTCGGCGCTTGCCGGCAGCAAGCTGCTTGCCGAGGTGTCGGATACGCTCGAAAATGACGGCGACCTCGTCGGCGGATACCTCGCCTCGCCCATCAGCATGGACACCGTGATAAAATATGAGATCGCAACCTATGGCTCGGCAATGTCTCCGTTCTACACGGTGCTGGCTCAGTGGGTCGGCGCGCTGCTCAACGCGGTGTTCCTCAAGGTCAGGCTCCGCAAGGAGGATGAGCCCGCAAACCTCCGCCTGCACGAGAGATTTTTCGGCCGCTACGGCCTGTTCTTCCTCGTCGCCGTCGGTCAGGCGCTCATCGTATCGCTGGGTGATCTGTTCTATGTCCAGATCCAGTGTCTGTACCCGTGGCGCTTTATCCTCGCCGCGGTCGTCACCGGCATAAGCTTCTCTCTTTTAAATTACGCGCTTGTTTTCGCACTTGACAATATCGGTATGGCGATCTCGGTCATCGTCATGGTCATCCAGGTCGGCGGCTCGGGCGGCACCTACCCCGTGGAGG
>CAVGWF010000086.1:0-4916 GCA_963632825.1 Escherichia coli
GCGCGCTACAGCGTTGCGGCGGTTTACCGGTTTCGTCGGCACTCTCCGGTCGGGACACCGCAATAGCCGTATCCGCAGGTGCGGAAAGGCGCCTCTGAAAAAGCCTTTACGCAAGGGAGCCAATGGGGCGGCACCGTTTCATTAGGCAAACTCACGGGGTGCGCTGCCTCCCTTGTGCAAAGGGAGGTGGGTCAGCGCGCCTCCGAGGCTTTGGGTACGAGCACTGCCTTGCCGCCCATGTAGGGACGCAGCACCTCGGGAACGGTGACGGTGCCGTCGGGCTGGAGATGGTTCTCCAAAAACGCGATGAGCATACGCGGCGGTGCGACAACGGTGTTGTTGAGCGTGTGCGGCAGATACATCCTGCCGTCCTCGCCCTTGACGCGGATCTTCAGCCTGCGCGCCTGAGCGTCGCCGAGATTGGAGCAGGAGCAGACCTCAAAATACTTCTTCTGGCGCGGCGACCACGCCTCTATGTCGCAGGACTTGACCTTGAGGTCGGCAAGGTCACCGGAGCAGCATTCGAGCTGACGCACAGGTATCTCAAGACTGCGGAACAGCTCAACGCTGTAGCGCCACATCTTCTCATACCACTCCATGCTGTCCTCCGGCTTGCAGACGACTATCATCTCCTGCTTTTCAAACTGATGGATGCGGTAAACTCCGCGCTCCTCTATGCCGTGCGCGCCCTTCTCCTTGCGGAAGCAGGGGCTGTAGCTCGTGAGGGTCTGCGGGAGCGAATTTTCGGGCAGGATCTGGTCGATGAACTTGCCTATCATCGAGTGCTCGCTGGTGCCGATGAGGTAGAGATCCTCGCCCTCAATCTTGTACATCATCGCGTCCATATCCGTCTGGCTCATAACGCCCTCGACAACATTTCCGTGGATCATGAACGGCGGGATGCAGTAGATGAAGCCCTTGTCTATCATAAAGTCGCGGGCATACGCCAGCACCGCCGAGTGCAGGCGCGCGATATCGCCCATAAGGTAGTAAAAGCCGCTGCCGGAGACGCGGCCCGCCGCATCCATGTCAACGCCGCCGAAGCTCTCCATTATCTCGGTGTGGTACGGAATGTCGTAATCGGGAACGACCGGCTCACCGAAGCGCTCCACCTCGACATTCGCCGAGTCGTCCGGTCCGATGGGTACGGAGGGGTCTATCATATTCGGTATGGTCAGCATGATCTTCCTTATGCGCACCGCGAGCTCATCATGCTCCCTTTCAAGCTCGGCAAGGCGGTCGGCATTCGCCTTGACCTGCGCCTTTGCCTCCTCCGCCTCCTGAAGCTTGGAGGGATCCTTCTTTGCCTGACCCATGAGCTGTCCGACCTTTTTCGACAGCGCATTGCGGCTGGCACGCAGCTCGTTTGCCTCGGTCATGGCAGCGCGGTATCTCACATCGAGCTCTATGACCTCATCGACCAGCGGCAGCTTTGCGTCCTGAAACTTCTTTTTTATGTTTTCCTTTACTGCGCCGGCATTCTCGCGCAGAAATTTTATATCCAGCATTACTTTGTCTCCTTGTTATATATTGTCAATCAGTTCTTCCCATGTCTTGCCCATGCGGGCGAGGTTTGCGATAAGCGCCTCACGGTCGTCGCTGTCATAATATTCCAGAACTATCCTGCCGCCCTTACGCTTCTGCTCTATTCCGACCTTACGGGAGAGGGAGCGGCTGAGGTAATCCTCGGTTTCGGCTATGTAATCGACCATGAGTGCGTCGGTTCGGGTCTCCTCGACCGGCTCCTCGCTCAGGCGCTTTACCGTTTTTGCGGCAAGCTGCTCGGTCTTTCGAACGGACAGACCGCCGTCTATAACGGCGCGCGCGGCCTTAAGCTGCTCGGCTGCATCATTTATCGCCAGCAGCGCCCTCGCATGACCTGCCGAGAGCGAGCCGTCCTCCACCAGAGGGAGCACCTCGCTGCTCAGGCTCAGCAGGCGCATTGCATTTGCTATCGCCGGGCGCGATTTGCCCACGCTTTTTGAGGCTTCCTCCTGCGTGAGCCCGTATTCCTCGATGAGGCTCTTATAGCCCAGTGCCTCCTCGATGGGGTTTAAGTCCTCGCGCTGGAGATTTTCCACCAGCGCAAGCTCGGCAACCCGCCTGTCATCAGCCTCGATCACGCGCACTGGCACCTCTATGAGCCCCGCCATGCGGCATGCGCGCCATCTGCGTTCGCCGGCAATGATCTGATAAAAGCCGCTGTCGCGGCGGCGCACGGTTATCGGCTGGATGAGCCCATACTGTGCTATCGAGTCCGCCAGCTCCTGAAGCGCCTCATCGTCAAAGCGATTTCGCGGCTGCTCTGCACGCGGCTCGACCTTGGCTATCGGCACATATATGAGTTCGCCCTCGCCGTCATTATCGAGAATATCATCGCCGAAAAGCTCGCTGAGCCCGCGTCCGAGCCCTTTTTTCATATCCTTTGCCATATTTAGCTCCTTTTCCGGTACTTTTCGCGCAGGAGAAACTCCTCCGCAAGCTTCATATATGCGCGGCTGCCCTTGCCGATGCGGTCATATGATACTCCGGGCTTACCGTGGCTCGGTGCCTCGGAGAGCCGCACGCTGCGCGGTATCACCGTCTCATAGACCTTCGCGCCGAAGTATTCCTTAAGCTCGAATGCCACCTGCTGCGTGAGATTTGTCCGCCCGTCGTACATGGTCAGCACGATGCCCTGTATCCTCAGCGCGGGATTGAGCCGCTTATTGCACATTTTAATTGTCGTCATCAGATCGGCAATACCCTCGAGTGCATAATATTCGCACTGCATGGGTATTATCACGCTGTCGGCAGCCACGAGTGCATTGAGCGTAAGCAGCTCCAATGAGGGCGGGCAGTCGATGAATATGTAGTCGTAATCGTTGTAGACGAGCTGCAAAGCGTTTTTCAGAACAAATTCGCGCTTATCCTGCCGCACAAGCTCTACCGATGCACCTGACAGCTCCTTATTTGACGGTATCACATCGCCGTAAGGCGTTTGCTTGATGCAGTCAAGGGTATCCCCGTTTTTTATCAGCAGCTCATATGTACCGGGCGCGGCATACTTATCTACGCCCATGCCGGAGGTCGAATTGCCCTGCGGATCGCAATCGACGAGCAGCACCTTTTTGCCTTTCATTTTCAGCGCACACGCAAGATTGACGCAGGTCGTCGTCTTGCCGACGCCGCCTTTTTGGTTGGCTATCGCAATTATCTTTGACATAGTCTCACCTCTTACCGACATTATAGCAAGACTTGTCGCCGATTTCAATGTTTCATGTGAAACATTTCAAATTTTTCTTCATGTTTCACGTGAAACGCTACTCGATGAGCATATCTATATCCGCAACGGTCAGACCGCTGTGAAGTGCGAGGTCAATACCGTAGGCGATAAGCTTCGATACGGAGTGAACCAGCTCATCAATATTGCGCGGAGTAACGAACAGGCTCTCGGCACTCGGGTCACTGCTGAGCGCGGAGGCGTCAGTCACGGTCGGCACTCCGACGGCAATTACGGGGCAGCCGATAAAATCGGCATTTATTGCGGTACGGTCGTTTCCGACGCCGCTTCCCGGCGATATGCCGGTGTCGCAGAGCTGTACATTGCGGCAAAGACGGCGCATTTCGCCGCTGGCGAGGGCATCAATGGCGATAACGCAGTCAGGCTGCGCGATCGAACAAGCCAAGCGGATCATCTGGGCACTTTCGATGCCCGTTGTACCCAGAACGCCGGTGCGCAGTACAGAAACCGAAGAAAACGCGGCAAAATCATCCGGCAGCGAAGCTTTGAGGTGACGGGTAACGATTATTCCGTCGGCAGCGCACGGTCCGACGGCATCCGGTGTAACGGCACGGTTGCCAAGACAGGCGACGAGGAAGCTTCGCGCATTTTCGACTGCGCCGAAGCTTCGGAGGATGTCCGCAAGCGCATTAGCGCAGGATGCAAAGCTGACTCCGCGCCGCGTAACATAATCTTCCATCTCAAGAGTCAGGTACTTGCCGATGGGCTTGCCTATGGCCTCGGCACCTGCCTCATTATCAATAATGACCCGGCTCACATTAACGCCGTGGAGTGAAAGCGTGTCTGAGCGAACGCCGTTGGGCACAGCCTTCAGCCGTGTGGCTGCCTCGGCAGCAAGGTCTGTACGGGCAAATTTATTCTGCATATTTAACCTCACAGCAACAAGATATTGTATATTATTGCCGCTGCCGGCACAAGTGATACGCATTGCAGGAAAAATGTTCGAAAAATTAATAAAATGCTTGCAATTTAAGGTGTATGATGGTAAACTAGTTACTCGCGAGCATCTACTCGCATTTCGTTACGCTATCAGTCCCAACGGCAGTAACCGCCAGATGAGCGTTAAAGTCTGGCAGCCGGCGTAAACCGGCGGTTTTCGCCGGAAAATCCCGTAAGGATTTTTGTTACTAAGTTACAAGGAGGTGCACAGAAGATGCCCAACATCAAGTCTGCAATGAAAAGAGACGAGAAGAGCAAGGAGCTCCGCGCAAAGAACCGCGCCGCAAAGACCGCGCTCAAGACCGTCATGAAGAAGTTCGACGCAGCCGTCGAAGGCGGCGACAAGTCCGCAGCGGCAGAGACCTATAAGGTTGCGGTCAAGGCAGTTGACAAGGCAGCCGGCAAGGGTCTTATCCATAAGAACAATGCGGCCCACAAGAAGTCCGCAATGACCGTTGCTCTCAATAAGATGGACTGATCCCATAAAGATCAGCAAACTCCCTCGGAATAAATCTCCGAGGGAGTTTTTTTGCGCATCTACGCGCCTGCGGATACATTTGCTGCGATGTCCCGACCGGTGGGTGCAGACAACCGCCATTGAAAAAACGATCCCTCAGTCAGCCATGCGGCTGACAGCTCCCTTTACGCAAGGTAGCCAAGGGAGGGAGCCGTTTCATTAGGCAAACTTACGGGA
>CAVGWF010000087.1:0-7128 GCA_963632825.1 Escherichia coli
TTATGCCCAGCGCCACGATCTGATACATGGGCAGGAACTCAAGGCAGGCTCTCTGACCCGCGGTCAGGCAGGACAGAAGAGGATAGAGCATGTAGCGGTCGGCACCCTTGACATCGTAGTCCTCGCTCGTTATGAGATCATAGAGGGATATACCGTCGTTAGTGAGCTGCGTCACGACCGCATACTGGGTGCCGGCGGCAAACCAGTTTATGTAGTCGAAGTCCTCGTGCGCCGCCTTGTATGCATCTATCTCCTCCTGCGTGTTTTCAAAGGAGATCTCCGAATTTGTGTATTTTTCAAGGTAGGTCTTGTAATTTTCTATCTGTGCGGCGATGGTCTTTGCATCCTCGTCGTACTCGGCTGCAAGCTGCTTTTCCGCCTCGTTTACGGTGAGGTTTTTCTCTGCCATCATGGCGTCGAGCATATCGTCGTAGCTTCCGGCGCTTTCATACCTGTCCGTCCAGAGCTTATCGCCGGTATCCGTTGCCGTTGCTATGGTCTGCTCGATGGTGAGCACGGCATCGGCGTTTGCCTGCATGAGGATGGTGGTCATGTCGACGGTCTTCGCCTGCACATCGGCGGACAGTGCGCTCCACTCCTCGTCGGTGTATTCCTCTTTTACCTTGTTAAGAAGCGCATCGCCCATGTACTGCTCACTGTCGTCGTCATACAGGAGGTTGAGCACCTCGTGAGCGGCCTTTGCGCGCTCCTGACCGGCCGCGTAGTTTGCTCTGTACTCGTTTATGGCGACTATGAAGTTATTCATGAAGAGCTTGATGTTCTCCTTCTGCTCGTCGAGCAGCATCTGGTAATCCTGAACGCTGTAGCCGCCCTTCATGTTCATAAGGCGCATGTCGGTGATCGCTTCCTCGGGATCGTCCGTTGTCGTGTAGCCGAGGTACACGGCGCGCTTGGTTGAGCGCCAGTCGTCCGCGCCCTCATTGAGGTCGTAGTCGAGTATCTCATAGCCGTTTTTCGTAAGCCAGTCCTTGGCCTCGGCTGCCGTCTTGCCGTAGCTTATGACAACATCCTTTATGTATGTCTGCTTTGATGACGCGGCAAAGACATTTGCACATGTGCCGAAGGTGAGCACCACCGCCAGTACAAGGCTTATGACTATCTTGAATGGTTTTTTCAGCATCTCTATGCCTCCTTAGTTTCCTTTCTTTTTCCCACTGGTGTTTTTTCTGTCCTTTATATAAATCCACGTTCCGATGACCGCCAAAATGATGATTATCGAAATGCAGGAGATAGCCACTATGCTTCCGCTGTTTATGACCGACGCTATGAGTCCTTCCTCGCCGTCTGCGTCGGCGGTCTCGTCCCCGGCATCGGATGCCTCGTCGCCGGATTTGTCGATATCGTAAAACTCATCGACGGCGTCGTCGGCGGGCTCCTCCGCAGCCTCGGGTTCCTCCGACGCCTCGGGCTCCTCCGGCACCTCGGGCTCGGCGTCGGTGAAAACGCCCTCATAAAGAGCGTAGATATCGTTGTCTCCGGCGGATACGCAGCTGCACGCCTGCGTGCTCTCGCTCAGCGACTTGTACTGGCTCGAGTTTCTTGAAAGGGCTCTGTCGTAGGAGGCGTAAACGCCCGCCCAGTCGCCGAGCTCAAAGCTGTCGTCGAAAAATCTTCCGGCGGTGACATCTATGAGCCGCACGCCTGACTGCCCGTCGCGCTCAAGCTGCACCTCGCCGGCGCTGAGGCTGAAGCCCGTTACCGCCGCGTCCGCGTCGGAGGTTCTTCGGTAGGCAAGGTACGCGGTCTCGCCGCTGCCCCCGATATCCTTATCTATATAATGATCGCAGCCGAGCGAGGCGGCGCGGTTTACTGCCTCGGCCTTCGTGCCGCCGCTGACAAGGCACACATCGGCAATGTAGCGCTGTACGCCGGGCTCGCGGTACATCAGGAGATATATCTCGCTGTTATATACGCCCTTGTCGAGGTTTGCAAGCGTTCCGTCGCTCATGCGCACGGGAGTTGAGCCGTCGTTCCGCAGTGACAGCACCTCATCGGTATTGGAGAAGCCGGATGCCGTGTCAAGAGATGTGATCCTGCCGCCCGCGGCGCCGTCGCGCGTGTAGTAAAGATACAGCGCCGTGCCGCCATTTCCGTAGTTGAGACTGTATTCCGAGGCAAGGCTGTAGCTGCATCCGTCATAGCTGAGCGTTGAGCTGCGCTGCGTCGATACGACGAGACCGGTTATTGCGTTCGAGCCCCTTTTGTAGCCCAGATACACGGCGCTTCCGTCGCTTGAGACAAGGTTCAGCCCCTGAAACAGGACCGAGTAGCCCCGGCTTTCGAGGTTAGATCTCCCCTCCGTGCCGACCGCAACGCTGATTTCGGATATATAGCTCGTCTTTGCGTAGGCGCAGACGGAAAGGCCTCCCGCCGCCGTGAGCACGAGCAGCAGCACGCTCAGCGCTCTGATCGCATGACCGAATATTTTTTTCTTCTTTATCAAGGTATTCACCGCCCTGTCTTCAGTCGTTTGCCTTGGCTTTTTTCACGAATTTTTTCAGTACGAATATGTTTATGACCATGTATATCGACACCGGCAGGAAATAGCCGATGTAATTGGCCGCGGCCGACTCCGCCTCGACAAGCAGATTGAACACCGAGTGGAACACGACGGCCAGATTGAAGCTGCACAGAACGCCGCACAGGAAAAGCTTTTTCTTCTTATGTATATAAGGTACGAAGTTTGCAACGAGCATCGTTGTGATGCTGTGCATAAGACCCGTGCTGAAGCCCCGTATCATGGCAAAGAGGAAATTTGCCGACGCCAGATGCTGCATGAGGATGATTATATTCTCCAGCATCGCAAAGCCAACGCCTGTTGCAAACGCTACGGTCGTGATGGATTTTTCGTCGTCGGAAAAGACATAGGCGTAATATATCACCGGCAGCACCTTGACAAACTCCTCGGTGATGGGCGTGACATTCGTCGTCAGATACAGCATCGTGCTCTTTGTCATGCGCAGCAGCAGACCGTTGACCTCGCTGACAAACAGGCACAGGAACATTCCCATCAGAAGCGCCACGACTATCTTCCGCGACTGCTTTTCTATCGGTATCAGCATCATGCCCAGCGGAACCGCGATGCAGATAAAAAGAATATAGCTCATTGAATCCATTTTTTCGTCTCCTTATTAAGAAGCGGAAGGAATACGATGTACAGAATGCCGAGCAGCGTCTGAATGACCGCGGGACTGCGGAACGAGACGCAGTAAATTCCGACCTCGGCGAGCGTGAGCAGCTCCGTCGCCAGGCACAGTGCGTTGAAGCTCCGCAGCGCCCTTATTATGCCGCCCTCGACATCCGGGATGATCAGATGCTTGAGATTGAAGTATCCGGCAAGCCCTGCAAGCAGCAGCAGAACCGCAAATGAAATGCGCACATCGAGCGCGGCCTCGTCGCGGCTCAGTGCGAAAACCGCAAGCGCCAGCTCCGCCGCCGGAAGTATCAGCGCGAGCAGCTTGTATCTTGCATATCCCCTGTCCTCCTCGTCCAGCAGATTGTCGATCGCGCCGACATTCGGCAGATACAGGAACAGGAAGAACGCGGCAAAGCCCAGAAAGCCGATGTTGAAGCCGTCCGGCAGCTCGCCGTAGCACAGGAGCGTTACAATATAAAAGGCGCGCAGAAAGACCTGGCAGGCGATCGGGAAGATCATCAGCCGGAAATACAGCGGCTGCTTCCTCCTGTATGTGACCGTCAGGCCGTAGACCAGACCCGCGCAGGCACAGATAAACAGATATATGTTTGTCACGGCGGCAAGCTTCATCCGGCGCTCTCCTCTCAGCATAAACGCATTCAAATGCGCATGACATAACTTTGACATAGTATTATAGCATCGTGATTAATCAATATCAAGCGGTACATTATATTTTTTCGCCGATTTTTCAGTATTTTCAACACTTTGCGCCCATTCTGTCCCCAACAAAAAAAAGCTCTGCGTTCTTATCCGCCGCGCGGAGCCGGATAAGCCTGCCGCGCCGGCTCTGTTCCTTCTGCTCTGGGCGATATGGAGGTGAGAGAAGTGGACGATAAGCAGAAAGAAGAGAACAAGAACATCGGTATGCGGATTCGTGAGATTCAAGTTCAAAAGCATATGAGTCAGGCAAATCTTGCGGATAAAGCGAACATATCCCTCTCTCAGGTCAGCGATATTGAAAACGGGAAATCGGCTATGCGCCTGGCGACCTTCATTCGCATTGTAGAAACACTGCAAGTTTCTGCCGACGTCCTGCTCCGCTCAGATATTCCGGAAGTCAATAATATTTATAGGAGCGAGTTTGCAGAGCTGCTGGAGGATTGCTCGCCATCTGAAATCGACTCCATTCTAAAGATTGTCAAGGAAGTCAAACACTCCATGCACTCGACAAAAACGAATGATTCTTATTGACAGGTCAAGCAGAGTTGGCCTGTCAATTCATTTTCCTTTTGCCCGAATTTTCTGAAACCGGTTGACTTTTCACCCGAAATCGGCTATAATACGATTGCGTACGATATTAGCCGGAGTTGATATTATGAGTTATATTGAGAGAACACTGGAAAAGAAAATCCTTGAGGTGAGCAGCGAGTATAGCTGCCTTCTCCTGGTTGGTCCGCGGCAGGTTGGGAAGACAACCATGCTGGAGCGCTTGATGGAAGGAACCTCACGCACTAAAGTGACGCTGGATGACGTGGACGAGCGAAAGCTCGCCAAGTCTGATCCTGCGCTGTTTCTCGAGCTTCATCCTGCGCCAGTCCTGATTGACGAGGTGCAGTACGCACCGGAGTTATTCTCGTATATCAAGATTCGGGTTGACAGCGGCGCTTTGCCGGGTTCTTATTGGCTGACTGGCTCTCAGTCCTTCCGCTTGATGGAGTTGGCACAGGAGTCCTTGGCGGGAAGAACAGCTATTCTTCACATGTCTGCGCTATCTCAGAGTGAGTTATATGGGGACGGGGAAACTTCGCCGTTTTCGTTGGAACTGCCTGCGTTACAGTCTCGCAAAGAGCATCTCGCTCCCGCAAATGTGGTAGAAATTTATGAGCGGATTTGGAACGGAGCAATGCCCGGACACAGAAGCGGGAAGTTTACAGATCGAGACGTGTTTTATGGCTCTTATATCCAGAGCTATATTGACCGAGATGTCTCGGATATGATCCCAGGAGTAGATAAGCTACTGTATGCCGACTTCATTCGCGCCGCCGCCTGCCGTGCCGGTCAGATGCTGAATGTCCATGACATTGCTGCTGACGTCGGTGTCAGCGACGATACTGCGAAGCGGTGGCTTCAAGTCATGGAGAAATCCGAGGTAATCTTCTACCTGCGACCGTTCTCCAACAATCTGTTGAAGCGCACAATAAAGACTCCGAAGATGTACTTCTTTGATACGGGACTCGTTGCCTACCTGACGCGCTATTCCAGCCCCGAGATCCTCATGAATGGGGCGATCAACGGAGCGATTCTGGAGAATTACACCGTTGCCGAGGTCATGAAAACCTACCACAACAGCGCGAAGGAGTGTATCCTTCACTACTACCGCGACAAGGATTCTAATGAGATTGATCTTGTCATCGAGAGCGACGGAGAACTTCATCCGCTCGAGATCAAGAAGACGGTCAATCCAGGGACGGAACTTGTAAGTGCTTTCAAGATCCTTGACAAGGCTTCTGTTCCTCGTGGCGTGGGGGCGATTCTTTGCATGAGACCTGAGTTGTCTGCTATTGACCGCAAGGCGTACATCGTCCCGATTTGGATGATTTGAGCACCTGTTATGAAAGGATAAGTGATTACCATGCAGATTCCGATCAACGAATCCGACCGGAAACTGTTTAAGGAGAGGCTTCCCGACTGGCAGGAGGCATATATGGATAACTTGAACAGGGAGTATGCCTCGCTGTTGGCTGGGGCGGGTACGGCATCGGAAAAGTTTTGGGAGTTGGAAAAACGCATCAGCTCCGACAAACACCGAATCGGGGTTTGCGCCAGAATGAGTCGGTCGAACATGTACCGGAACCTTCTTGGTCTTCTCCAAGACGGGGTGATCACGCTGGACAACCTTGCGGACTTCAGTATTGACCTACAAGAGAGAATGGCATTCTTTGTAGAGAGTGAGCGGATTTGATGCACGTTATCCCACGCTATTTCCAGATAATCAAATAGACATAGCAGGTCAGATTTGCTTCTGATCTGCTATTTTTTATGTTTCATTAACCGAGAGTCATTGACTTGACCCTCGGTTTATTCTTATTTTCGCCTGCAGCCGATAAAATGTCCTTAGCCCGATAGCTTGCAGGAGGTGTCCACTTATGTCTGAGGAATTAGACCTGTTCAATAAACTCGCTGAAGCGGAAGTTATTCCCGACTTCTCTGTTCCCTTTACAGGGAACTGTGAGCTTGATCAGCAGATTGCTGATCATAAGGCATGGCTGAAATCAATCCGTCATGAACAGCCAAGCCCGAAGCGTCATTATCGGGTCGGAATCTATATTCGTTATTTCAATCAGACGAAGCACGATAATTATCTTGAGTATCACATCCGGCAGTATCAAGATACGATGGCGCTTCTTCCAAATTGGGAACTTGTCGATTTCTATATTGATGAAGGGGCAACGGCTCCAAATATGGAGAGTGCCAAGGAATGGTGCAGACAAATTACTGATTGCTTTTCGGGCAAGGTTGATTTGATCATCACGCAGAAAGTTTCCAATGTCTCAAAGAAACATTGTGAGATCACGATACTGGCTCGGATGCTGGCAGCTTTAGAAAAGCCAGTCGGGATTTACTTCGTATCCGAAAATATCTTCACGCTTGCATCGTACTATCTGCATGACAACCATGACAAGGAGATGTTTCCTTCGGAAGATTGGGGACTGCTGTAAAAATCAAAAAAGGGTTGACCGCACAGATGCTCATCTGCAAAGTCAACCCCTATCTGTTGATTGAATAGATTGAATATTTTCCGGCTCACCTCTGCTTCGGCAGGGGCTTTTGTGCTGCATTTTTTCTACTCCCTCTCGTTGCTCAAATTTCCGCTTTTTCATTCATTTTTTGGCTTGACTTTTTATAGCTGGTCTTTTCCCGCAGCAGCTTGTCCACCAGAAACGGATCGTCCGCTCTGCCTGCGGGCCGGT
>CAVGWF010000088.1:0-17591 GCA_963632825.1 Escherichia coli
AGAACAAGATCTTCGGTATCTGCAACTGCGCAGTCGGCGTCTGCAACGCACTGCGCACCTCCCAGCTGTTCAACACCCCGAACCTCTCCGCATCGGCATATACCGCCGAGTCCGATCCCGAAAAGTGCGTGGCATGCGGCAAGTGCGTCGAGACCTGTCCTGCGGGCGCGGTACGCCTCGGACAGAAGCTGTGCACCCAGTCCGGTCCGATCGAGTATCCCCATCACGAGCTGCCCGACGATACACAGTGGGGCGAGGATCACTGGAACAAGAACTACAAGAACGAGAACGGCTCCATCCAGACCTGGCCGACCGGCACCGCACCCTGCAAGGTCGCATGCCCGGCTCACATCGCCGTTCAGGGCTATATAAAGATGGCAGCCGACGGCCGCTATGCAGACGCACTCAAGCTCATCAAGAAGGATAACCCCTTCCCCGCGGTCTGCGGCAGCATCTGCCGTAAGTACTGCGAGGACGCATGCACCCGCGGCACCGTCGACGAGCCTCTGGCAATCGACGAGATCAAGAAGTTTATTGCCGAGCAGGACATGAAGGCAGAGCACCGCTATGTGCCGCCCATGGTCTCCTGCACTCACGAGAAGTTTGACCAGAAGATCGCCATCATCGGCGCCGGCCCTGCCGGTATGTCCTGCGCATACTTCCTCGCCATCGAGGGCTACAGCCCGGTCGTATTCGAGAAGGAAGCCGTCCCCGGCGGCATGCTCGTAAACGGCATCCCCTCCTTCCGTATCGGTAAGGACATCGTAAAGAGCGAGATCGACGTCCTGCGCGAGATGGGCGTAGAGTTCCGCTGCGGTGTTGAGGTCGGCAAGGACATCACCATCCAGCAGCTGCGTGACGAGGGCTTCAAGGCCTTCTATGTTGCGGTCGGCCTCCAGAAGGCCGCAAAGCTGAACATTCCGGGCGAGGAGCTCAAGGGTGTTCTGGGCGGTCTCGACTTCCTGCGCGCCGTCAACAGCGGCAAGACCAAGAAGCTCAGCGGCGACGTGGTCGTCATCGGCGGCGGCAACGCAGCAATCGATGTTGCGCGCGCAGCACGCCGCCTGACCAAGGGCAGCGTCAATATGTACTGCCTTGAGAAGGACGAGGAGATGCCCACCGTTCCCGACGAGAAGAACGCCGGCATAGCCGACGGCGTCGTCATCAACAACTCCTGGGCGCCCAAGGTCGTTATAGGCGAGGACGGCAAGGTCACTGCCATAGAGCTCATGCGCTGCACCTCCGTGCGCAATGCAGAGGGCAAGTTCGCACCCGTTTATGACGAGAGCGAGACCATCACCGTACCCTGCTCCAACGTTCTGGTCGCAATCGGCCAGCGCTCCGAGTATGGCTCCGTCCTCGCAGGCACCATGGCTGAGACACCCGACGGCAGCCTCATCGACCACGATGCAGTCACCTTCCAGACCGAGGAGAAGGACATCTTCGTCGGCGGCGACTGTGCGACCGGTCCGAAGTACACCATCGACGCGATCGCATCCGGCCGCGAGGGCGCGGTTTCCATCCACCGCTTCGTAAATGTCGGTCAGACCCTGACGATCCACCGCAACCTGCGCGAGTTCAAGGAGCTTGACAAGCAGAACATCGCTCTGCCCGCAGAGAAGTTCAAGAAGCCGGCACGCGCCGAGGTCGCCATCGACTCCAAGAAGGTGCTCACCATGCAGGATGATCGCGTCACCTTCACCGAGGAGCAGATCAAGTCCGAGGCCTCCCGCTGCCTGAGCTGCGGCCGCAGTGTCGTAGACCCGAACAAGTGCATCGGCTGTGGCATCTGCACCACCAAGTGCGAGTTCGACGCTATCCACCTAAAGCGCAACCGCCCGCAGAACAGCAAGATGATCCCCGCCGAGGACAAGTTCAAGGCGATCGGACCCTACGCTGCAAAGCGCCAGGTAAAGATAATCAAGAAGCAGCTTTCCGGCAAGTAATCAGTCCCGGAGCAAAGTCAAAGGTGCGGGGCACTCCCCGCACCTTTTTCAGAAAGGAAAAACCATGCACGAGCTCAGTATTGTGACCTATGTGATCGAACAGGTCGATAAGATAGCAAAGGAAAACTCTCTTACTGATATCCAGTCGGTGACGCTGGAGTTCGGCGAGGTATCGGGCATCGTGCCGGAGTATCTTGCCGACTGCTGGAAGTGGTATGCCAAGAAGACCCCGCTGATAGAGCACACGGAGTTCAAATACGAGATCATTCCGGCGATCACATGGTGCGATGACTGCAAGAGCACCTACTCAACGCTTCAGTACGGCAAGACCTGCCCCCACTGCGGCAGCGGAAAAACATGGCTCCAGCAGGGTCAGGAAATGAATATAAAGGAAATAGTCGCCTGTTGACTAAGGGGAGATACTTATGGGACAGTATAAGGTCTATGAGATAAAGCAGAATATTTTCAAGGCAAACGATGATGCGGCCGATGTTCTGCGCGCCGAAATGAAGAAAAACAGATGCTTCATGCTCAACCTCATGTCGTCGCCCGGCAGCGGTAAGACGACTACCCTCACGCGCACGATAGAGCGGCTGTGCGGCGAGATGAACATCGGCATCATGGAGGCGGATATTGACTCCGATGTCGATGCCGAGCGCATATCGAACACGGGCGTAAAAAAGGTCATTCAGCTGCACACCGGCGGGATGTGCCACCTTGACGCAGATATGAGCCGTCAGGGACTTGAGGAGATGGGCACGGACGAGCTTGATCTCGTTGTGCTCGAAAATGTCGGCAACCTTGTGTGTCCGGCGGAGTTCGACACCGGCGCGGCGAAAAACGCGATGATACTCTCCGTTCCGGAGGGTCATGACAAGCCGCTCAAATACCCGCTTATTTTTCGGGTCTGCGACGCGCTGATCATAAACAAGATCGACGTTCTGCCGTATTTCGATTTCGATATGGAAAAGGTCACACAGTTTGCAAAAATGCGCAATCCCGATATAAAAATATTCCCCATCAGCGCCAAAACCGGCGAGGGTGTGGACGCGTGGTGCGATTGGCTGCGCGCTCAGGCCGCCGAGTGGAATGCCTGATAAACAGATAAGGCAAAAGAGTCAACGATGTTGGCTCTTTTGGCGCAATTATAAAGACACATATAAGCGGCGTGTATATTGTATTCCACCGCAAAAGCGTTAAAATAATAACAGTCCGTGCAATGCGGATGTTGTTTTTATCAAAGTAAGATGAAGGTTAACGAACGGAGAAGATTATGAAAGATTTAAAGCATCTGCTGTATTTTGAGAACCTCCTTCAGGAGGCTCAGAATGAGCTTGTCCTGCAGGCGCAGAGCGAAGGAAGGATATGCGTGGCTTATGTCTGCGAGAACACCCCCGAGCCGCTGCTGAACCTGCCGGGCGCATTCTCGGCAAGACTTCGCGCACCGCGCACGGGCTCCATGGAAATGGCGACATATTACATGACGAGTTTCCTGTGCGAGTACAGCCGCGCCCTGCTCGAGCGAGCGATCGAGGGCGGCTTCAACTTCGCCGACTGCATAACCGCACCAGACGGCTGCACGATGATGAACAGGGCCGTTGAGAATATGGAGCTTCTCAAGGCCATCGGCAAGGACAAGGAAAAGTTTTTCTACGAGTACATGGAGATACCCATGAAGGCCGACGACAACGGCCTTGCGCTCTACACACTCCAGTGCAAAAACCACATACTTACGCCTCTGCATGAAAATTACGGCATCGACATTTCCGACGAGGCGATCCGCAAGGCCGTTGCCGAGCATAACCGCGTGTGCGAGCTCATCCGCGCCATCGGCGAGTTCAGAAAGGGCGATAAGCCCCGCATCACGGGCTACGAGTTCCATGTAATCACGCTGGCTACATATGTTGCGCCCAAGTATCTTCTCATCGACAAGCTCGAGGAGACGCTTGCAGAGCTCAAGACCCGCGAGCCCGAGGAGAAGGACTACCGCGCAAGACTGCTGGTCGTTGGCTCGGAGGTCGACGATATCGACTTTATAAAGCTCATCGAGAGCACCGGCGCCTATGTCTGCGCCGACCGCTTCTGCTACGGCTCACTTCCCGGCAGAAATCCCATAGAGCTTAACGATGATGAGGACGCGCTCACGCAGATCTGCCGCCAGTACATGTACCGCGGTCAGTGCCCGAGATATATGAATACCGCGAAGATGAACGGCCGCCGCGAGTATGTAAACGAGCTTGCCAAGGAATATTCCGCCGACGGCATCATATACGAGCAGATAAAGTTCTGCGACCCGTGGGCTTACGAGCGCATGATGGGCTCGCATATCCTGCACGACGACTACGGTTACCCCGTGCTCTCGGTCGACCGCCCGTACAACATCTCGTCCTCAGGTCAGATGCGTACCCGCGTTCAGGCCTTTGTCGAGAGCGTTGAGATCAAGAAGATTCAGGGAGGGGAAAACAAATGAGCAATAAGAGAATAGGCTGCAAGGACTTCGGCAAGGTCTATCTTGAAGGCAAGCGCTACAGAAGCCGCCGTGAGTGGCGCGGCGTTGCCGACACGCTTTATGATTACTCAAGATGGCTTTACAACTGGGTAAACATGTTCAGGATCGTTCTTGCAAAGCCCCGCAATATAAAGGCCATGTTCCGTTACCGCTGGATGTCCAGCTATCTGGCGGTTCCCATGATGATCGACCGCCACACTCAGGGACTGCGCGGTGAGCATCTGCGCATCTGCCATGCAGAGCAGGATGTCATCGTTGAGGATGTTGCAAAGCTTCTTGACAAGCTCTTCCGCGGTGACCGCCGTATCGGCAACGACACGGAGTTTTCCAAGAAGGTCGTGCTCATAGACGAAAACGAGATGCAGTCGGTCATGATGGGCTTCCCGACCGTTGTTCCCCTCAGCCGCGAGATCGCTTCTACCTATATTCCCGTATTGCTCGATCAGCGTGCGGCGATACATTACATTGATGTTGCCCAGCAGTACGGTCTGGCGGGCGATGTTTGCCCGATGCCCGAGGCGGAGGCCGGCGTTTCCATAGACGACGATGCACCCATCCTCGGCTGCTGCGCGGTGCAGTGCAACACCACCTGCGACGGCTCGCTGCTCAGCAACGGCGTTATCTCAAAGCGCATGGAGCTTGAGGACGGCATACCGGTGTTCCAGCTTGCGGCTCCGCTGCGCCACATGAACGAGGATGTTCAGGAGTATGCGGCGCAGGAGGTGCGCAACGCCATAGCCTTCATCGAGGAGCACACCGGCGAGAAGTGGGACTGGGATTACTACTTTGAGTGTGCAAAGCGCGTAAACTATGCTACCAAGTGCCGCGTCGAGTGGCTCGAAATGAGCAAGTCACCCTATCCGCAGGTGTTCGGCTCAAACCTCGCGCTTTACACCGAAACAAACTATATGGCGATCAGCGGCAGACTCCCCATATTTGAAAAGACCGACCGCAAGATCATGAAGCTTGCCGAAAAGGCGTATAAGAAAAAGGCCATGGCAGCCAACGAGTACCGCCACAGAGCCATCGTATGGGGCGTGCAGTCGCATTACTACATGGATATGCTCGTGTGGATGCTCAACTGCTGGGGCATCGTTCCTCTGACCGATATGCTGTCGATGGACAACACCAGGATGATCGCCGAGGAGGACACTCCCGAGAACCGCGAGCAGGCGATGTACGACATAGCCATGCTCACCGAAAAGATGATCATGCGCAACCGTACCCACGGCGGCTACAAGGTACTGCTCGACGACCTCTGGGAGTTTGTCGAGGAGTTCAACGCCGACATGGTAATACTCTGGGAGCACATGAGCTGCAAGGCGCTCGACGGTATGCACGGCATGTTCGAGGAGCGCGCACGCGAGCTGGGCATCCATCTTGTCTGGGTCTCCCACGACCTGTTTGACCCGCGTGTTGTCTCCCGTCAGGGCGTGCGCGACCAGATAAACACCTACATGCGCACCGTTATGGGCGAGGAGCCCGTTGACCCGACGCTTGAGGTCCTCCCTGACGAGGAATCGTGGTAATCGAAAGGAGATAAGAAAAATGTCAAAGCTTATAACTGCCGCGAAAAAGCTGTCGCTTGCAGGAACCGCTTTTTTTGCCGTGACCTTTGCCGTGTATTACTTCAATCTTGATATGAAGCTTACTGCGGCAATGGAGCCGGTGCTCAACTATTTCTATGACAGGGTAGACCGCGACCAGCACCTGTGATATGAAGACATATATAATTAAATTAACAATTTAAGCAAAAACCGCTCCGGCCGGAGCGGTTTTTCGTTTAACATACTGAGCGTCCGGACAGGCAAGAACCTGCCCGGATGTTCTTTTACCTTTATTTGCTCTTTACATAGCGGTTCATCGGGTGGACCATGTATTCGTTGTACGGGAACTGATCCGTGGTAACATAACCGGCGGGAGCGTCGATAAGCTGCGGAATGCGGTTTACAAGCGTTGCGCAGGTAAGCTCGACAGTTGCGGGCTGATTGACGATGCAGGTGGTCTCCGGCTCACCGTAGAGCGTCCAAACATTCTTGTCGGTCTCCTCGGGATTATATATCTTGCCGACGCACTCGGTCACGAGCGTAATGCCCTCCTCGGTCTCGGTGGTCACGATGGCGCGCATACCGGTAGCGTCTCCGGCTTTAACGACCATGCCGAGCGTTTCGGACTTGAGATCCTCCTTGTCAACGCAGGGGATGCACTTCTGTGTCTGTGATGTTATGTGCAGACCCATCTTGCTGCAAAGCCAGCCGTTCTGATTCCACATATACGAGGGGACATACCTGCCGCTTTCCACAAGCTCCTTCATCTCGTCCGACGGAGTTTCGTTGTAGCAGCCAATGGTTTTGTTGAACTCGTCAATCGTGAGCCCTGCGCCGTGACCCTCCGCAAGGGCTGCACCGTAGTCCTCTACATTGTACCAGCTGCTGCCCTCAATCTTGGTTATTTTGTGCGAGGAGCCCGCAAGGTTCGTGACCATCGTGCCCCAGTACAGGTCACAGTAGCCGACGCCCGTGAGCGTGCAGCCGCCCTCCTTTGCCAGCCTGTCAAGCTTCGCGGTGAGGGCGGGGGAGGAGTTCCAAGGATACAGAGCCTCCTCGCAGGTGGTGATGGCGTTAACGCCGTGTTTTGCACAAATAGTAAAAATATCCTCCAACTCGGCAACCGTGCTGCGTGTTGCGATAATGCAGACATCAGGCTTAAGCTCGCCAATGCGCCTGTCGGCATCCGCGGAATTTTCAACGGTAATGCCGACATGAGGGAAGCCGCCGCCGATTATCTCCGAAACATCCTTGCCGATGTGACCCTTGTTGCGGCAGAATGCACCGACCAGCTCGCCGTCATGTTCAATGACATAACGCATAAGATAGCGGCTCATTTTGCCTGCACCGTACTGAACGACTCTTATTTTGCGATCCATATAATTGCCTCCTTGCTATTCAAATTGGTTATTAATTTAACAACCATACAAGACCATTATACATTATGCCCAGCCATTGTCAAGATAATGTCAGATAAAATAAAAAAGCCGGTCTCACGATCAGCTTTTTTCAACAATGCTTCTTATTTCGAAAATGCTCAGACCGGTTTCGCGGGCAATACGCGCAAGGTCGTCGTATTCCGGCTTTTCTCTGTGTACACCGTAGCCGTCGGAAACCTTAACGCGCACATCACCGAGCGGCGTTTCTGCGGTACGGAAGCTGCGGCCGAGCGTGTATCGCCTGCACTTGTGCTCGCGCACGCCGAGCGTCGAGGTATGCTTGAATATGCACCTTAACATATCGCTGCGCATATTTTCTCTGCACAGGCAGGTGAGAACGACTGCGGGACGGCATTTTTTCATGCCCGCGCTCGTGAAAAACACATCCAGCGCACCGGCGTCAAACAGCTGCTCCATCGCAAAGCCGAGGTCCTCCGCGGTCATATCGTCAATGCTGCACGAAAGCTCACACACCGTTTCGTGCATATCCTCGCATTCACCGAGCATTACCCTCAGCACATTTGCCGTTTCAAAGCTCTTGGTGCCGGTGCCGCAGCCGCAGCGTTCAACGCGCATCGCCGGCATTGAACCGAAGTCTGTTACAAAATGCCGAAGCAGCGCGGCGCCGGTCGGAGTACACAGCTCGCTTTTTATCTCTCCGCCGAAGCAGGGTACGCCGCGCAGCAGCACTTCCGCTGCCGGAGCGGGAACGGGGATAACGCCGTGCGCACATCTCACGGTGCCGCCGCCGACATTCACGGGCGAAGCCGATACCGACTCGGGCGCAAGGTCATACATAAGCTCACAGACATTCAGAACATCGGCAAGCGCGTCTATCGAACCGACCTCGTGGAAGTGTATATTCTCCACTGTACCGCCGTGAACGGCACTCTCGGCATCGGCGATGAGCCGGTAAACGGCGGAGGCGTTTTCGCGCACAGGCTTCGGAAGCGGAGTGCTTTCGATAAATTGCAGTATCTCGGAAATGCTCGTGTGCTCGTGGCGGTGCGTTATGGGCTTGCCCTCCTCGTCGCCGTTAATGAGCACCGTGATGTGCGTGCCTTTGACGCCGCACTTGCGGTCGGGCCTCGCCGACACGACCGCCTTGCCGGCGAATACGGCGTTCATTTTGGCTATGAAAGCTTCCGGAGCGGGGTGCAGCTCGAGCAAAGCACCGGTGAGCATATCGCCGGCGCAGCCCATGCCGCAGTCGATGTAAAGAGTTTTCATACACTTGCCTCCCTCGGCGTATCGTCAAGCATAATGCAGTCAAAATATTTCCTGAGCTCACGCTCCATAATCGGGAGCTTTTCGCGCGCAGCATCCAGCTGCGGCTTTGTAAATTGCAGCAGAGCATCCCCGTCTGAGCATCTTACGCGAAAATCAGAAAAGCCCAGTGTAAACAGAAAATCCTCGCTTTTTTCAATGCTTTGCAGCTTTTCTTCCGTTATGCACTCGCCGGTGCGCACCCGCGTTGCAAGGCAGGCGTAGGCGGGCTTATCCCATGTGAACAGCCCTGCCGCCCTTGAATTTTCCCGCACCTGCCGCTTTGTGATACCGCACAGCCTGAGCGGAGAGAAAATGCCGTCCTCTCTGAGGACCCTCATACCGGGGCGGTCGCTGCCGCTGTCAGAGGCGTTCGTGCCGTCAATGAGAATTTCATAGCCGTCGCGTGCGGCCTGAGCTCGTATAAGTCCCATTATCCGCTTTTTGCAGTGGTAGCAGCGGTCGGGCGGATTAGCCGCAACGGCAGAGCAGGAGAGAATATCGGCATCTATAACGCACAGTCGTACACCGAGCTCGCTGCACAGCCTTTTTGCGTCCTCAAATTCAAACCGCGGCTGGAGCTGTGAGCGGACATAGTACGCCGTTACATCCGCATTACTTTTAACCGCCTCATACAGCAGATACGAGGAGTCCGCGCCGCCGGAAAATGCGAGCGCCGCTCTGCGGGTATCCGCAAAAAAATCCTTAAGCTCCATATTATCAGTCCAAATGGTTTATCATGCTTGCCATGTAGCCCGCGCCGAAGCCGTTGTCGATGTTGACCACCGAAACGCCGCTTGCGCAGGAGTTGAGCATCGACAGGAGCGCCGCAATGCCGCCGAGTGAGGCACCGTAGCCCACGCTCGTGGGCACCGCGATAACGGGGCAGTCGGCAAGACCGCCGATAACCGATGGGAGAGCGCCCTCCATGCCGGCTGCCGCGATGATGACCCGCGCGCTCATTATGGTCTCAAGGTTTGACAGAAGCCTGTGAATGCCCGAAACGCCTACATCGTACAGCCGCACAACGCGGTTTCCGAGCATTTCGGCGGTTATTGCCGCCTCCTCCGCAACGGGAATGTCACTGGTACCGCCGGTTGCGACCACGACCGTGCCCTTACCGGTGGGCTCCGGCACATCGCCGATGACACCGGTTTTAGAGAGCTTATCGTAATTCAGCGGCAGCTCACGCCGTATAAAATGCGCGGTATCCTCGCTTATTCTTGTTATGAGAATACTTTTCTGCCCACCCTCGAGCATACCCTTTGCTATGCCGACAATATGCTCAGGAGCCTTGCCCGCACCGTATATCACCTCCGGCACACCCTGGCGTATACCGCGGTGCAGATCTATCCTTGCGTATTCTTCAATTTCCTTGAACGGCTGCATTTTCAGCTTTAAAGCCGCATCCTCCGGCGATATGCTGCCGTCGGCGACGCCGGTCAAAAGCCGCGTGATCTCATACTTATCCATAACGAACACCTTCCGTAGATTGCTCTCCGGGTATTTTATATTATTCACAGTAAAAAATCTACACAAAAAATAAAAACCTCTCCCCCGAGGTTATCGGAGGAGAGATCTTACATGATGGCATAGAGCGCGGCGGAGGAACTAAGGCGTATTTTGTGGTATGCATAGTCCGGAATGCTCGCCTATGCCTTGTAAGCTTCAATAGCAGGGTCAGGCCCAGAACGAATTTGTCGTGAATGGCTTTGTGCTTGCACCGTAGCTGTCCTTGACATAGAAGTACACAACGAGGTAATACTCGTGACCCGATGAAACGGTGAATCTTGCGCTCGACGAATAATATGTTCTGTTTGAGGACATGAGACTGCTGTAGCCGGAATCGGTGTAGTAAATATGCTTTACCGCACTACCAGAAGAATTACAAACCTTTATCTCCTTAACGCCGATCATATTCATTGTATGCAAGCCCTTGACATTGAAGCTGACCTCCGCAACGCCGCTGTCAACCTTGTCAACCTTTGCATTGGCATACTCATAAAATTTGCTGCTGCGCTCTGTGGCTGCCAAGGCTGCGGGAACGCCTGTCAGTATCGTGAAAACTAGAAGAAAAGCCAAAATAGCCCTGAACCTTTTCATTAATTGCCTCCTGTGTGCGTTGAATCAATAATTTTGAGCAATTCGCCTCTGTCGGTTCCTGCGTGTATCGAACCGTAAGCATTTCCTTCCACCCATACGGCATAATATCTGCCGAGATTGCTGGTTATGTAATATGTCCTGCCCGCATGCTCGTACAGCTCCGGCTCGCCCGCATCCTTCGGAAAGATGCAGCCGTCTCCGTCTCCGCCGTTACGGTTCTCTTTTATATACGAGTAGGAGACGGAATAGACCGAATCGTCGCCGGTGCCGTCGGACAGAACTGCCGTAAAAGTGGTAAACGACGCGGAGTCAAAGCAGTCATATTCGGAAACCGCACATCCGTCGGGAAGATACGAGGGCAGGCAAGCCGTGTCGTATCCGTACCTGAGCATGTCCTTCTGCATCTGATCGAGCTGCGGAGCCACCGGAGCGGGATTATCGGCCGGATAATTGGAAGCATCTCTGCCGGCGAGAAGACACACCTCAAGGTAATCATCCGTCCATGTGACAATAACATGTCTTGGTCCCAATTCGAACGCGGAAACGGACAGTACACCGGCAATCAGCAGGATAATGGCTGCGGCAGCGGCAAGACCCATTCTGAAAAGAGACCGTCGCGACAGGTGCTTCTTCCCGTCAAATGCGTGATGCTCGTTTCGGAAATTTTCCCAGGCAAGGCGGCTGTCCGGAAAACCGATTGAAGGGGAAGCGGCTTCGCGCTCGGCAAGAATACCGGAGATGTACAGCAGATCCTCGGTGAATCTGCCGCTTTCCGGCATAACTGAATCGTCATATAGTATTTTTTCAAGCTCTTTTGTGCTGAGCTCATCAAAGCACGAGAAATCGGAGCTTGTCTTATCGACCGGAGACATGGAACTACCCCCTCACTTAACATATGTAACGGAAACCGCATTTTTGGACAAAAAATTACGAGTTCACAAAATGTTTACAAACTTCGACGAAGCTTTTCCTTTGCCCTCTGCAGGCGCTTGGCGCAGGCATGCTTGCTTATGCCCGTTAAAAGCGCGGCCTCCTCGACGGTAAAGCCATACTGCACGGTGAACTTCAGTAGAAGAAAATCATCGTCGCTGAGAACGCCGTGGTAGCTCACATCGAGCGAAATGCTGTCCTTCACCCCAACCTCGACGCTGTCGATGTCGGAAACATTGCCGACGATTTTCCTTCGCACCGCAAGCGTGTGGCGGTAGTTGCGTATCATGTGCTTGAGCGTGTTCATAAGCCAGCCCTGTCTGTTGGGACTTGCCTCAAGCTCGTCTATCTTAACGCAGGCAACGGAGAAGGTGTCCTGAGCAAATTCTTCGGCAAGCTCCTTATTTTGAAGTGCACTGTAGGCATACATGACAAGAGACATGTAGGTTTTGCCGAACAAGTCTTCAAGCATCCGGCTTTGCTGCGAAGTCATTTCCTGCGTTCACCTTCTTTCGGTCATGAATTATAAAACATATCGCAGAATTTTACAACTGCAATTAACAAATTTATGTTCCGCCCGCGGCGATACTATCCAAATAAAAGCACAGCATAATGCTTGAACTATAATGACAATGCCGTTATAATAGGCACGGAAAAAATACGGTATACCCGACCGGCGGAAAGCCGGCGGTAAGGAGACAGTATGGATATAAAACGGAGCTGCGGAGTGCTGCTGCCGGTGACATCGCTTCCGTCAAAGCACGGCATAGGCACGCTCGGCAGCGCGGCCTATGATTTTATAGATTTTCTGAATGCCGCCGGACAGTCGTGGTGGCAGATCCTGCCCGTGGGTCCCACCGGCTGCGGCGATTCGCCGTATCAGAGCTTTTCATCATTTGCCGGAAATCCCTATCTCATAGACCTCGACGAGCTTGTCCGCGGCGGGCTGCTCACTGAAAGCGAGGTCAGAGCGGTAAACTGGGGAAGTGCGGCAGACTGCATCGACTACGGCACCATGTACGAGCACCGCAATCGCCTGCTGGCTCTTGCCGCAAGTAGGGGACTTGAGTGCGCAGACGAGGCGTTTTCGGCGTTCTGTGCGGAAAACGAGCCGTGGCTTTCCGACTACGCGCTGTATATGGCGGTGAAAAAGCATTTTTCCATGCAGCCGTGGATGCAGTGGGACGAGCCGATAAAGCTGCGTGAGCCCAAGGCGGTGCGGCATTACTCGGAAGAACTGAGGGACGAGATACTTAGCTGCAAATATGTGCAGTATCTTTTCTTCTCCCAGTGGAAAAAGCTCCGTGCCTACGCGCATGAAAAGGGAATAGGCATCATCGGCGATATGCCGATATATGTTGCTCTCGACTCTGCCGACGCTTGGGCGGAGCCGGAGTTTTTTGAGCTTGATGAGAATAATGTGCCCGCTGCGGTGGCGGGTGTGCCGCCCGATTACTTCAGCTCCGAGGGGCAGCTCTGGGGAAACCCTCTCTATGCATGGGACAGGCTCCGCAGCGACGGCTACGGCTGGTGGATACGCCGTGTTGACGGCGCGTCAAGGCTGTATGATGCTCTGCGCATTGACCATTTCCGCGGCTTTGAGAGCTATTGGGCGGTGCCATACGGCTCTGAGACAGCCAAAAACGGACAGTGGCGCAAGGGGCCGGGACTTGACCTTGTCGGCAGGCTCACTTCGTGGTTCGGTAATGTCAAATTCATTGCCGAGGATTTGGGAACACTGACTCCGGCAGTGCATAAGCTGCTCGAGAAAAGCGGACTGCCGGGCATGAAGGTGCTTGAATTTGCCTTTGAGCCGGAGACTCTCAGCGACTATCTGCCGCATAATTATCCCGAAAACTGCGTGTGCTACACCGGAACTCACGATAATATGCCGCTTGCGGGCTGGTACGGTGAAGCCTCAGCCGGAGAGAAGGCGTTTGCCATGGAATATCTCGGCAGCGGCGATGTCTGCCGAGCCGTCCTCCGCTGCGGGATGAGATCGCGCGCAGTGCTTTTCATGGCCCAGATGCAGGACTATCTTGCACTCGGCGCCGAGTCACGCATAAACACACCCGGCACGACCGGCGGTAATTGGCGCTGGCGTATGCTGCCGGATGCCTTAACGCCGGAGCTTGCCGGGAAGATGCACCGCATGGCATATATCTACGGCAGGTGCGGTGATAACCGATGAACCGATAAAACCGATAACTTGAAAGCCGCTCCCGGCACGGGGAGCGGCTTTTGATATATACGATATGAAAATGGCGTGAGCATGCCGCCGCACTCAGCGGGTCTGCTGCTCCATGCCGGTGAGATCCATGTACTCATCAAATGTACACATGCGGTCGATAATACCGTCGTCGGTTATTTCAATTATGCGGTTTGCGACGGTCTGTGTGAGCTGATGGTCATGGCTAGAGAAGATAATGTTATATTTAAACGCCTCAAGACCGTTGTTAAGTGCCGCGATGCTCTCAAGGTCAAGATGGTTTGTCGGCTGGTCGAGCACGAGGAAATTTGCACCGGACAGCATCATCTTGCTTATCATGCATCTGACCCTTTCGCCGCCGGACAGCACCTTTACCGGCTTGTATACATCGTCGCCGGAAAAGAGCATACGCCCGAGGAAGGTGCGCAGATAACTCTCGCGCTTGTCCTCGGAAAACTGGCGCATCCAGTCCATGAGGTCATAGTCACAGTTTTCAAAGTATGAGTTGTGATCCTTGGGGAAGTATGCCTGAGTAGTGGATGCGCCCCATTTTACCGAGCCGGAATCGGGCTCCTCCTCACCCATGAGAATTTTGAACAGCATGGTAACGGCGAGCTCGTTCTTGCCGATTATGGCTATCTTGTCCTCCTTGCCGACGATGAAGCTTATGTTGTTTAAAAGCTTCACGCCGTCAACGGTCTTGCTGACCTCGGTGACGAACAGCCTGTCCTTGCCGGGCTCGCGGTCTGCCTTGAAGCCGACCCATGGGTAACGCCTGCCGGAGGCGGGCAGCTCCTCTACGGTGAGCTTATCAAGCAGCTTTCTGCGGCTGGTTGCCTGACGGGACTTTGATTTGTTCGCCGAAAACCTTGCGATAAAGCCCTGCAGCTCCGCGATCTTCTGCTCGGCCTTTTTGTTCTGATCCTTTATGAGCTTCTGCATGAGCTGGCTGGACTCGTACCAGAAGTCATAGTTGCCGACATACATTTTTATCTTGCCGTAGTCGATATCAACGATGTGAGTGCAGATGTTGTTGAGGAAGTAGCGGTCATGGGAAACGACGAGCACCGTGCCCTCGTAGTCCATGAGAAAATCCTCGAGCCACACGACGCTTGCAAGGTCAAGGTTGTTTGTCGGCTCGTCGAGCAGAATGATGTCCGGAGATCCGAAAAGCGCCTGAGCGAGCAGCACCTTTACCTTCATTCTCGGATCCATGTCGCGCATGAGCGTTGCGTGGAAGTCCGGCGAAACGCCAAGTCCCTGAAGTATCCTGCTTGCGTCCGATTCGGCTTCCCAGCCGCCGAGCTCGGCAAACTCCTCCTCAAGCTCGGCCGCATGCAAGCCGTCGGCATCGTCAAAATCGGGCTTGTCGTATATTGCGTCCTTTTCCTTGCCGCAATCGTAAAGCCGCTGGTTGCCCATGATAACGGTGTCCATGACCGTATAATCATCGTACATGTTCTGATTTTGCTTGAGCACCGACATACGCTTTTTCGGAGCTATGCTCACGCTGCCGGTCGAGGGCTCAAGCTCGCCGGAAAGTATTTTTATGAATGTCGACTTGCCTGCACCGTTAGCGCCGATAATGCCGTAGCAGTTGCCGGGTGTGAATTGCAGGTCAACGCGGGAAAAAAGCACATTGCCCGCAAAGTTTATCGAAAGATCGTTGACAGTCAGCATTTAGGGTACCTCTTATTACAAAATTACCACTTATTCTATCACCGATAGACCGCAATGGCAATAATTAAAAGGATTTTTTCTCGTTTCTGCGGCACAGGATAGCAGTGTGAGGTGAAATTAATGAAGATGATAATACTTGCGGCGGTTTTGCCGATAGGTCTTGTGCTTGCGGCATCGTTTCTGATAACGGCGGTCCGGTCGCTGCTGAGAAAAAGAGATAAGCCCGAACGGCAGGACAATGACTTGTAACATGGTAAAAGGTGTGGTATCATTTTTCCGTACAATGGTTGAGAGGTGATACGGTGAGCATAGAATTTAAAAATAATGTGTTCTCCCTGAATACGGAGAGCACAAGCTACATATTCCGCGTGACAAAATTTAAGCACCTTGAGCATATCCACTACGGTGAGAGCGTACCGGCGGAGGATGCCGAGGCGCTTTCCGTAAAGCGTGATATTCAGCTTGGCAGCAGCGTCATGTATGACAGCTCCGATGACGGTTACTGCCTTGATAACCTTTGCCTTGAGTGGTCGGGTGTCGGCAGAGGAGATTACAGGCAGACGCCTCTTGAGGTAAAAATGCCCGACGGCAGCTTCTCCTCCGACTTTCTCTATGAGAAGCACGAGATAGTGTCCGGCTGCGTGCCAATGCAGAGCCTTCCTACTGCCTATGATGATGAAAACACCGCGCAAACGCTTGTTATACATATGCGTGAGCGGGACAGGGCGGTTTTTCTTACGCTTTATTATACGGTGTTTCCGGCTTCAAATGTGATATCACGCCGCTGCATTTTGAAAAACCAATGCGGCGCCGGGCTTTCGATACGGCGCATAATGAGTCTGAGCGTTGATATGCTTGACCGCGGCTTTCTCATGCACAGCTTTGACGGCGGCTGGATAAAGGAGACACACCGCCATATCCGTCCCGTGGAGTACGGGATGTATGTAAATTCTTCGACGACGGGAGCATCCTCGAACCGCCATAATCCGGGCTTTCTGCTGTCTGAAAAGCGTACGAATGAGGATACCGGCAGGGCATGGGGCTTTAACCTTGTTTACAGTGGCAATCACTTCGGTCTTGTCGAAAAATCAAATCATGACCTTGTGCGTGTGCAGCTCGGCATTAATCCTCATTGCTTTGACTGGACGCTGAGAAGCGGCGAGAGCTTTGAAGCGCCTGAGGCGGTCATGACATTCTCCGATCGCGGCTTCAACGGCCTGAGCGCAAATTTCCACGACTTTGTCAACAATAACATCGTGCGCGGCAAGTGGAAAAACTCGGAGCGTCCGGTGCTTATAAACGACTGGGAGGCCTGCTTTTTCAAATTTAACCGCGAAAAGCTCCTGAAGCTTGCGCGCAGAGCGAAAAAGCTCGGCATTGAGCTTTTCGTCCTCGACGACGGCTGGTTCGGAGCGCGCGACAGCGACACGGCGGGGCTGGGGGACTACAATGTAAACCTGAAAAAGCTGCCGGGCGGTCTCGGAGAATTTGCCGGCAGCATCGAAAAGCTCGGTATGAAATTCGGCCTGTGGTTTGAGCCCGAGAGCGTGAATGTCGACTCCGACCTCTACCGTGCCCATCCCGACTGGGCGATAAAGCCGCCGGCCGGCGAGCCCTGCTTCGGCAGGAATCAGCTTTTGCTTGACCTCACGCGGCAGGAGGTGCGCGACTATATCGTCGAAAGCGTCGGAGCGACGCTCGACAGCGCAAAAATAAGCTATGTCAAGTGGGATATGAACCGGCACATGTCCGATGCGTATTCGGAGAGCCTTTCAAATCAGGGCGAGTTTGCCCACCGCTATATTATGGGGCTTTATGAGGTATTAGAGCGCATTTTCACCCCGCGTCCGCATATTCTCTTTGAAAGCTGCTCCTCCGGCGGAAACCGCTTTGACCTCGGTATGCTCTGCTGGTCGCCGCAGATCTGGGCATCTGACGACACCGACCCCATAGAGCGGCTGG
>CAVGWF010000089.1:0-15513 GCA_963632825.1 Escherichia coli
GCATCACCCTCAAGTATCTCCCCGGCAAGGAGAAGGCCATTCAGGGTCTTCGCCGCGTGTCCAAGCCCGGCCTGCGCGTCTACGCCGGTGCAGACGAGCTGCCCAAGGTCCTCAAGGGACTGGGTATTGCCATCATTTCCACTTCCAAGGGCGTCATGACCGACAAAGCTGCCCGCGCGGCTCACATCGGCGGCGAGGTCCTTGCATTCGTATGGTAAGGAGGATAACTGATTATGTCAAGAATTGGTAGAGCTCCCATTACCGTTCCCGCCGGAGTGGAAGTAAAAGTAGACGGTCAGCATGTTTCCGTCAAGGGACCCAAGGGCGCACTTGAGATGACCATGGCCCCCACCATAAAGGCCGAGGTCGAAGCAGGCGTTATTCATGTCACCCGCCCCAATGATGAGAAGACCAACAGATCACTCCACGGTCTTACCCGCACTCTGATACACAACATGGTCATCGGTGTTTCCGAGGGCTTCTCCAAGACCCTTGAGGTCAACGGTGTTGGCTACCGTGCGGCAAAGGAAGGCAAGAATCTGGTACTGAATGTAGGCTATTCGCACCAGATCATCATTCCCGAGACCGAGGACATCCAGATCGAGGTCCCCAATGCAAACCAGATCATCATCAAGGGTATCGACAAGCAGAAGGTCGGCCAGTTTGCAGCAGAAGTTCGTGGCAAGCGTCCTCCCGAGCCGTACAAGGGCAAGGGCATCAAGTATGACTACGAAGTTATCCGCCGCAAAGAAGGCAAGACCGGCGCTAAGTAATAGGAGGTGTGCCTGAATGATTAAAAGACCTGATACAAGAGCGCAGCGTATAAAGCGCCACGCAAGAGTACGCGGCAAGATCTCCGGCACCGCCGAGAGACCCCGTCTCAGCGTATTCCGCAGCGAAAATCACATTTATGCCCAGATCATCGACGATGCTGCAGGCAGCACACTCGTGTCCGCCTCCACCGTTGAAAAGGGCTTTGAAGGCAGCGGCAGCAATGTCGAGGCAGCAAAGAAGATCGGCGCGACCGTCGCCGAGCGCGCACTGGCAAAGGGAATTGAGAATGTCGTGTTTGACCGCGGCGGCTACATTTTCCACGGCCGTGTAGCGGCACTTGCAGAGGGCGCCCGCGAGGGCGGCCTGAAGTTCTAAGGGGAGGAGGAAAACTATTATGGCATACAATAATGACAGAAGAGATCGCCGCAGAGACGAGGAAGCATCCGAGTTCGTTGAAAAGGTAGTTTCCCTCAACCGCGTCAGCAAGACCGTCAAGGGCGGCCGTGTTATGAAGTTCTCCGCACTTTGCGTCGTAGGCGACGGCAAGGGCCGCGTAGGCTACGGCCTGGGCAAGGCGAACGAAGTTTCCGAAGCAATCCGCAAGGGCCTTGAGGATGCAAAGAAGAACATCGTTACCGTTACCCTCCAGGGCACGACCATTCCTCACGAGATCATCGGTTCCTTCGGCGCAGGCCGCGTTCTGCTCAAGCCCGCAGCACCCGGTACCGGCGTTATCGCCGGCGGTGCCGTCCGTGCGGTAGTCGAGGCAGCCGGCATCAAGGACATCCGTACCAAGTGCCTGCGCACCAACAACCCCGCAAATGTCGTTGCAGCGACCATGCAGGGTCTGATGTCTCTGCGCGACGCGGCTCAGGTGGCTGCCGTCAGAGGCAAGACTCCTGAAGAAGTTCAGGCATAAGGAGGACGCGAAATGGCTAATCTCAGAATTAAGCTCGTCAAGAGCCTGAACGGTCGCCTCGATAAGCACATTGCGACCGCAAACTCCCTCGGACTGCACAAGATCGGCAACGAGACCGTCCAGCCCGACAATCCCCAGACCAGGGGCAAGATCGCCAAGATCGGCTATCTCCTCCAGGTAACTGAAGAATAAGGAGGAAAAGCATATGTATATTCATGAACTTTCTCCCGTGGCAGGCTCCACCCATGTCGATAAGCGCAAGGGCAGAGGTCATGCGACCGGCAACGGCAAGACCGCAGGCCGTGGTCACAAGGGTCAGAACGCACGCTCCGGCGGCGGTGTTCGCATAGGCTTTGAGGGCGGCCAGATGCCTCTGGCGCGCCGTATCCCGAAGAGAGGCTTCAACAACATTTTTGCAAAGCCCCTCGAGTCGATCAATGTTTCCGTGCTCGATAAATTTGAAGACGGCGCAGTCGTCGATGCAAAGGCTCTCCTTGATGCCGGCATCCTTTCCAAGTGCCGCTACGGCGTCAAGATTCTCGGCAACGGCGAGATAAGCAAGAAACTCACAGTTAAGGCTTCCGCTTTTTCTGAAACCGCGAAAGAAAAGATCGAGGCGGCAGGCGGAAAGGCCGAGGTGATCTGAGTGCTGCAAACAATGCGCAATGCATGGAAGATAGATGACCTGCGTCACAAGATACTCTTTACGCTCGTCATCATCCTCCTGTACCGTCTCGGCAACGCCGTCCCCGTTCCCTATGTCGATGTCAAAATGCTCAGCCAGTATTTTGATACCGTCCAGAACACCGTTCTCGGTCTTCTGAACGTAATGAGCGGCGGCGCATTCTCGAACGCGACCATCTTCGCACTGTCCATCCAGCCCTACATCAACGCCTCCATCATCATTCAGCTCCTGTGCATAGCGATCCCCGCTCTCGAGCGCATGAGCAAGGAGGAGGGCGAGGAAGGCAAGAAGAAGATCGCTTCCATCACCCGCTACACCACCGTAGCCATCGGTCTTATCCAGGGCTTTGCCTACTACTACATGATCAGCAGCTATAATTACCTGAATGCTGACGGTCAGGGCATATGGCCGGCAATAGTCATTATCCTGACCTTCACCTCCGGCTCCGCTCTTATCATGTGGCTCGGCGAGCAGATCACCGAGTTCGGCATCGGCAACGGTATTTCCATCATCCTTTTTGCAAGTATCGTTTCCCGCTTCCCGCCGTCCCTGTATCAGATGATCACCAACACCATCAACGGCACCGTAGCATGGTGGGTCAACGCCCTCCTGCTCCTCGGCGCACTTGCGATGATCGTTCTGATAGTCCTGATAAACGACTCCGAGCGCCGCATCCCCGTCCAGTACGCCAAGCGCGTCGTCGGACGCAAGATGTACGGCGGTCAGAGCACCCACCTTCCCATGAAGGTGAACATGTCCGGCGTTCTGCCCATCATTTTCGCACAGTCGATCGCGACCCTGCCCGCCACCATTGCGGCGTTCACCGGTCACTCCGACAGCGCATGGGCAAGCACGACGAGCATCCCCTATGCGATAGTCTACTTCCTGCTGATAATCTTCTTCGCTTATTTCTACTCCACCATCCAGTTTAACCCCGTGGAGGTCGCAAATAACCTGAGGAAAAACGGCGGCTACATCCCCGGCTTCCGTCCGGGCAAGCCGACCAGCGATTTCATCAAGAAGGTCCTCAACAAGATAACGCTCTTCGGTGCGATCTATCTGGCAATTATCGCAATAGTTCCTATTCTTATAACTCACTTCAGCTCCTCCGCCGCAATGAGCGGCATCTCCCTTGGCGGCACCTCGATAATAATCGTTGTCGGTGTTGCACTTGAGACGGTGCGCGCACTCGAGGCGCAGATGCTGATGCGCAACTACAAGGGCTTCCTTAGCTAAAAGAAGGTGCAATGATATGAAGCTTATACTTTTAGGCGCTCCCGGCGCGGGTAAAGGCACACAGGCCGAGATACTGAGCCGCATGCTCTCTATCCCCACCATCTCCACCGGCAATATCCTGCGCGCAGCCATGAAAAACGGAACTCCCGTGGGTCTGCAGGCTAAGGCGTATGTAGAAAGCGGCAAGCTCGTTCCCGATGAGGTCATCATCGGCATAATAAACGAGCGCCTTGCCGAGCCCGACTGCAAAAACGGCTACATCCTCGACGGCGTACCCCGCACCATCCCTCAGGCCGAAGCACTTGAGAGCGCGGGCATCGACATCGACTGTGCGCTGTCCATCGAGATAGCGGACGAGACGATAATCGAGCGCATGTCCGGACGCAGGACCTGCAGGGAATGCAGCCAGACCTTCCACATCGTGTCCAATCCTCCTAAGGTCGAGGGCAAATGCGACTTCTGCGGCGGCGAGCTTACCATCCGCAAGGATGATGCTCCCGAGACCGTAAAGGCACGCCTTGAGACTTATCACAAGGAGACTGAGCCCCTTAAGGCATTCTATGAAAGCCGCGGCAAGCTTAAGAGCATTGACAACCAGCCGACCATCGAGGCAACGACTGAGGTCATAAAGGTCGCGCTGGGTATCTGAGCTATGCCGAGAGATCCCATTATCATTAAGACTGCTCACGAGATCGAGATCATGCGCAAGGCGGGAGCAATAACCGCCGGCGCACGATCGGTCGCGCGGGCCGCAATAGCCGACGGACTCACCACAAGGCAGGTAAACCGCGAGGTGAATGATTTCATCATAAAGTCACGCGCAATACCCACCTTCAAGGGCTACGGCGGCTTTCCGGCAAGCGCCTGCATCTCGATAAACGAGGAGGTCATCCACGGCATCCCCGGAAAGCGCGTTATTCACAACGGCGACATTGTCTCCGTTGATGTCGGCGCCACCTTCGGCGGCTTTGTGGGCGACTGTGCAGGCACCTATCCCTGCGGAGAGGTCTCGGAGCAGGCTAAAAAACTCATTGAAGTCACGCGTCAGAGCTTTTTCGAGGGTCTGAAATTCGCAAGGGCGGGATACCGCATCGACGATATCGGCTCTGCGATACAGACCTATGCCGAATCCCACGGCTACGGCGTCGTGCGCGACTATGTCGGGCACGGTGTCGGGCGCAATATGCACGAGGCTCCCGAGGTGCCGAACTACAGTATCAAGGGCAAGCGTGCAAATCCGCGTCTTGTAGCCGGAATGACGATAGCCATAGAGCCGATGATAACGGCCGGCGGCTACGGCGTTCATGTTCTGGATAACGACTGGACGGTCGTGACCAATGACGGAAGTCTTGCCGCGCATTATGAGAACACGATCCTCATAACCGACGGCGAGGCCGAGATACTCACTATGGCAGAGAACATTGACTGACATTTCGTCAAACCGACCAGGAGGAAAATTATTTTGGCAAAAGACGACGTAATCGAACTCGAGGGCACGGTGGTCGAGTCCCTGCCCAACACCATGTTTATGGTCGATATCGGCCAGGGTCACACGATCCTCGCCCATATCTCCGGTAAGCTCAGAATGAACTTCATCAGGATCCTCCCCGGCGATAAGGTCACGGTGCAGATGTCTCCGTACGATCTGACCCGCGGACGCATCACCTGGAGAAGTAAGTAGGAGGTAAAACAAATGAAAGTAAGACCTTCCGTGAAGCCTATGTGCGAAAAGTGCAAGATCATAAAGCGCAAGGGCAAAGTCATGGTAATTTGCGAAAACCCCAAGCATAAGCAGAGACAGGGCTGATAATTAACCCAGCTCGTCCGACAAAAGTAAGATCCCGCATGGACCGCAAGGCTCCCTCCGGCGGGAATAAGCCAAGCGTATCCGTTAAAATGCGGAATAATAATCGAAAGGAATGATCGATCAATATGGCACGTATAGCCGGCGTTGACCTGCCCAAGGACAAGAGAATTGAGATAGGACTCACTTATGTCTACGGTATCGGCAGAACCAGCGCAAACAAAATACTGGCAATGACCGGTATAAATCCCGACACCCGCGTAAAAGACCTCACCGAAGAGGAAGAAGCAAAGCTGCGTGAGTGCATTGACCACAACTTCATCGTCGAAGGCGACCTGCGCCGCAGTGTGGCGCTCGATATCAAGCGCCTGACCGAGATCGGCTGCTATCGCGGCCTGCGTCATCGCCGCGGTCTGCCCGTCCGCGGACAGCGCAGCAAGACCAATGCCCGTACCCGCAAGGGTCCGAAACGCACCATCGCAAATAAGAAGAAGTAAGGAGGGATATGAATTATGGCAGCAAATGCAAAGAAAAAAGTCAGAACACGCCGCAGAGAGCGTAAGAACATTGAAAAGGGTCAGGTTCATATCAGCTCTTCCTTCAATAACACCATGGTCACCATCACCGACACTCAGGGCAACGCACTTTCCTGGGCATCTGCCGGCGGCATGGGCTTCCGTGGCAGCAGAAAGTCTACCCCCTTCGCAGCTCAGACCGCAGCCGAGACTGCCGCAAAGGCAGCTATGGAGCATGGTCTGAAGACCGTCGAAGTGTTCGTCAAGGGCCCCGGCTCGGGCAGAGAGGCAGCTATCCGCGCTCTGCAGACTGCGGGTCTTGAAGTAACGATGATCAAGGACGTTACCCCCATTCCTCACAATGGCTGCCGTCCTCCGAAGCGTCGTCGTGTCTAATTGAAGGAGGGAAAGACAAATGGCAAGATATACTGAAGCAGTCTGCCGCCTGTGCCGCAGAGAAGGTCAGAAGCTCTTCCTGAAGGGCGACCGCTGCTACACCAAGTGCGCGCTTGAGAACAGATCCTATGCACCCGGCCAGCACGGCCAGGGCCGCAGCAAGAGCTCCGAGTACGGCCTGCAGCTTCGTGAGAAGCAGAAGGCAAAGAGATACTACGGCGTTCTTGAGAGTCAGTTCCGCAGCTACTATGAGATGGCAGAGCGCCGTCCCGGCAAGACCGGCGAAAACCTCCTGAGCATCCTCGAGTGCCGTCTGGACAATGTCGTGTACCGTCTCGGCTTTGCGATGAGCCGTGCCGAAGCGCGTCAGATGGTCAGCCACGGACACTTTACAGTAAACGGCCGCAAGGTCAATATCCCCAGCTACCAGGTAAAGCCCGGCATGGTCGTAACTCTTAAAGAGAGCAGCCGCGGTCTTGAAAAGATCAAGGCGAATGTTGAGGCAAACAGCTCCCGTCCTGCACCCAAGTGGCTTGAGTACGATGCAAACAACATGATCGCAAAGGTCGTCGCAGTGCCCGCACGCGAGGACATCGACCTCCCCGTCGAGGAGCGTCTCATCGTCGAGTTGTACTCCAAGTAATACAGATACCCTCAAATTGGTAAGCTGACAAAACTCAGGGCGCATGTAACGCGCCGAACTTAATAAGGAGGGTTATATTTAATATGATCGAAATAGAAAAGCCGCGTATAGAGTGCATTGAAACTCCTACTGACAGCTCTTATGGCAAATACATCATCGAGCCGTTGGAGCGCGGCTACGGCACGACACTTGGTAACTCTCTGCGCAGGGTATTATTGTCCTCACTCCCCGGAACGGCTGTCACCTCGATCAAAATCGCGGGTGTTCAGCATGAGTTCTCCACCATCCCCGGTGTGAAGGAGGATGTGACCGAGATCGTTCTTAATGTTAAGAGCATCATCGCGCGTCTCCACAGCGAGGAGCCCAAAACCGTTTACATTGAAGCCGTCGGCGAAGGCGTTGTCACTGCCGGCGACATCAAGGCAGACGCTGAGGTCGAGATCCTCAATCCGGAGCAGCCCATAGCAACTCTCGGACCGGACGGTGCGCTCTCCATGGAGCTTACCTTCGATCACGGCAGGGGCTATGTATCGGCTGACAAGAACAAGAATGCCCAAACCGCAATCGGGACCATCCCCGTTGACTCTATCTACACACCCGTCCTTAAGGTCAACTACACAGTCGAGAATACCCGCGTCGGTAATCAGACCGACTTTGACAAGCTGACCATCGAGGTGTGGACGGACAAGACCATCACCGCGCGTGATGCTGTTTCACTCGGTGCAAAAATCCTTTGCGACCACTTCACGCTGTTCACCGATCTCTCCGACGCAGTCGGCAATCGCCCGATCGTCGTCGAGAAGACCGAGACCCAGCGCGACAAGGTGCTCGAAATGACCATCGAGGAGCTTGACCTGTCCGTAAGAAGCTTCAACTGCCTCAAGCGAGCAAACATCAACACTGTTGAGGACCTTATCTCCAAAACGCAGGACGAGATGATAAAGGTCCGCAACCTCGGACGCAAGTCCCTTGAAGAGGTCGAGCACAAGCTCGCCATGATGGGTCTGTCGCTTGCCGACGAGGACAACAACTAACTCTAACAAGGAGGAAACACCGAAATGCCCGGAACAAGAAAGCTCGGCAAGCCGACCGATCAGCGCATGGCGATGCTCCGTCAGCAGGTCACCGATCTGCTTGACAAGGGTCGTATGGAGACCACCGTCACCCGCGCAAAGGAGATCGCTCCCATGGCCGAGAAAATGATAAGCCTTGGCAAAAAGAAGGATCTGACTGCATACCGTCAGGCTCTTGCATTCATCACCCGCGAGGATGTTGCAAAGAAGACCTTTGACGAGCTGAGCGCAAAGTATGCCGACCGCAACGGCGGCTACACCCGCATTACCCGCATCGGACCCCGTCGCGGCGACGCAGCCGAGATGGCAGTCATCGAGCTGGTCTGATCGCGCAAGCGGTACGACCTGAACAGGAAAGGCCGATATTTGCGGCTTCTTCCGTTTGAATTTATGAAAAAAATCGGGCAGCACAGATGTGCTGCCCGATTTTTCAGTATCTCAAAAAGTTTTTCAGAGGCGGTTTTCCGCACCTACGGATACGGTTATTGCGGTTTCCCGACCAGTGGGCACGGACAAAACCTTGAAACCGCCGCGCTGAATCGGTGCGCCCCTTGGCTCCCTTGCGTAAAGGCTTTTTCAGAGGCGATTCTCCGCACCTGCCGATACATCCATTGCGGTTTCCCGACCGGAAAGTACCGGCGAAACCGGTAAACTGCCGCACTGCAACAGTGCACCCATGGCTTCCCCTTGGAGGGGAAGCTGTCGGCGAAGCCGACTGATGAGGTGAAAATATATCATCGGCGCAAGCCGATACAATATACAATCCCTCCGGCTCGGCTCACGCCGACCCACCTCCCTTTACACAAGGGAGGCAAAGGTGCAGTCTGTGCTCACTTAACGAAGGTCAGCGTATAGGCTGCGAAATCTATGACCGCGGTGAGCTCGCCGTTCATATCGAAGATGTTCCATCCGGTGTCCGTTTTTGAAACGGTCACGTGGATCATATCGCTGCCCGTATACAGATATGAAGCGTCGTACCCGGCATCTAAAAGCTCGTTATAGTGCCATGTCTCTACCGACAGCGGAGTTACCGAAGGACGGTCGTAGCCCATGCGGCACTCCAGCATGCCCGAAAGCGCCCATGTGCTGTCGGTGCAGCCGTGGAGATAGCTCCGGTTATAATAATTCTGCTCATCGAGATAGCTTGCCCGAACATTTATCAGACATACCTTCTTGGACCTGTCACACAGCCCGTCGCGTTCGATGACATTCGCTGCAAGTGAGGCTATCCTGTTATCCATGGTCGTGATTTCCCGATAATCGTGCAGCTCGGAGACGGTGCATATGCTCATACCGACGGCAAGCATCGCCGCAATGACGCACATAACGCTCCTGCGGCTTCGGAATACGACGGCCGCAAGCGTGTCGGCCAACAGTGCAAAGCCGCACAGCGAGGCGGTGACGCAGCGGAGCGCATAGCCTCCGGATTTCAGAATGAGAAACGGCGTGACCGGCGCGATAATAAGCAGCAGCGCAATAACTGCAGCGGCGGCCGGCTTACGCATTTTGTCCCTTCTGTGCCAAAACAGGGCGGCAAGCGCCGCGGCGAATACTACGGCAAGAACGAGATAAAAATATGCCCCGTCGGCTATTATATACCGCAGGCCGCGCACACCGCCGCGCGCGATTGTGCTCCAGCCTGCGCTGAATGCCGCATCCTCTATCGTGTTTATTACCGAGGGGAGAAAGACCGTAAAATAATCCGAGTCCTTAAACGGCAGCGTTATTTCGGTGCGTCCCCCGAACACGGCGCTCTCCGGCGCAATGGAGATGTACGCAAAATAAAGCCCCACGGCGGCAACGGAAAAAAGCCCCCACAGTGCCCGGCGGTTTTTTCCTACCTCAAGCAGAGCGAACAAGAGAACGGCCGCCGCCGAAAGTACAAGGATCTGCTCATAGAACCCGCAGCTTAGCACCATGCTTAGCATAAATGCGATAAGCCGCATTTTCCCGCCGCCGTCGACATACCGGCAGAAGAAATACAGCGCAAGCGAGGCGAAAAACAGTCCGGTTACTATGCGTGTTGAGGCGCTGAGCCAGTAAGTGCCCTCGAAAGCGACCGGCATAAGCGTGTACACGACGAGAAACACGGGACCCGTTCCGAATCTGCTGTTAAACACCCTCCAGAACAGCACCGCCGAAGCTGCATACATCGCCGAAACCAGCAGCACCGCCGCTATCATGCAGTCGGAGAAATTAGCCCAGAAGTATACGTCTCCAAGTCCGGCGAGAGGCCGTGCGGACAGAAGCCCGACCGACATTATCACATCGGTCAGCGATCCGCGATGGGTGTAGACATAGTATTGAATATAGTCGTCGGACTGCCAGAAGTATGTGAAGCCATAGTAGCAGAAGCGAAAAAACACAAGGCACAGGATGACAAGAAATATCGCTGCCGAAAATCGGCGTTTGTTCTCAAGCAGCTTTCTCATCGTCTGCCCTCCAACGGTGCTTTTCTCACGGCTGCCCGTATTCTTATTATATCGCGCAGCATTCTCAGCGCGTCGCGCATGAGCCGGACCCTCGATTCGCGGTGGTTTATGATCGACACCGGGTACTGCTCTATGAGGCAGCCCATCCTGCTGGCGAGCATCATCACCTCAAAATCATATGCAAATCCGTCGGTCCTGCACACGGAAAACACCCTCTGTGCAGCGGACTTCTTAAAGCATTTGAATCCGCACTGCGTGTCGTAGTCAAGTCCGGAGACCACGCTTACGATGGCTGAAAATATGCGCGAGGCGATTTTCCTCAGCCTTGTATACTTGGCATAGCCCTCCGGATGGAGCCGGCGCGAGCCGATGACTATATCGGCATCCATTGCCCTTCTGACTGCGCCGTCTATTACCCCCAGCCCATAGGCGAGATCCGCGTCGGTGCAGACGATGATATCGCCGGTGGCTTTGAGCATGCCCTCACGGACGGCTCTGCCCTTACCGCTGTGCTCCGGATATGTGTAAACGACCGTTCGCGCATCGGCGCATGCGCGTGCTATGTTAAGCGTGTCATCGCTGCTGTGGTCATCGACTATGACCAGCTCGTAATCCTCGTAGTGCCCGCGCAGATACCTTTGGCAGGCTTCTATCGTTTCCTTTATCACGGAGCCTTCGTTATATGCGGGGATGACAAGTGATACTCTCATTTTTTCTTTCTCTTTCGCGATTGAATTATGCATAAAGTTTACTACTATTTACACGCCTGTACAAGGAAAATCTATTTTGCATAGCGGTTTATAAACTCCGCTCTTGTCTTTGAATACATGATCTTCTGACTGCTGTACAGCCCAAAATAGCCGGAGAGCATGTACGATATGCCGCAGGCGAGCGAAAAGTATAAAAGCTCACCCGAGCCGAACAGCTCCACCGACAAAATGATCGACGCTATCGGGCAGTTTACCGCCCCGCAGAATACCGAGACAAGCGCAATGGCCGCGGCAAACTGCGCCGGAATGCCCAGCAGCGGCCCCACGGTACAGCCGAGCACGGCGCCTATGAACATCGTCGGTACGATTTCGCCGCCCTTGAAGCCGAAGCCTATGGTCACGGCGGTAAAAGCTATCTTCCACAAAAAGCCCCATGCCGGTGCTTTACCCTCACCGAGTGCGGACGCGATGACATCGGTGCCGATGCCGTTATAGCTGCCGCTGCCGGCAATAAGCGTGAGCGCAATGACGATAACACCGCCCACGGCAGCACGCAGATAGCTGTTTTCTATCTTCGTTGACGCAAACCGCTCGGTCTTGTGCATGACGATGCAGAATACCATGCTGACTATCGCACACGCCACGGCGAGAATACACACGCGCAGCAGAAGCCCGAGCTCCAGCGGCTCAAGCAGCACCGTGTAGCGCATGGGGGCAATGCCGAACAGTCTGGATATGCCGTAAGCCGTTACCGACGCCACAAGGCACGGAATAAGACCGGAGTAGTATAAAATGCCGACGGATATGACCTCAAGCGCAAATATAGTCGCGGTCAGCGGCGTTCCGAACAGCGCCGCGAACACGGCGCTCATGCCGCACAGCGTTACAAGGCGCATATCCTTGTCGTCGAGCTTGAGTATCCGTCCCACGCGGTAGCCTATGCCGCCGCCGATCTGCAGCGCCGCGCCCTCACGCCCTGCCGATCCGCCGACGAGATGCGTTATCGCAGTGGATATGAAAATGACCGGCACAAGGCGGATGTGCACCCTGCCGCCGTCGTGGATGGAGTCTATGATGCCGTTAGTGCCCTCGCCCTCCATGTGGCTCACGCGGTAGATAAACGCGATCAGAACGCCGCCGACAGGCATCAGGAATATAAGCCACGGATTATTGATCCTTATCTCGGTGACCTTATCGACCGTGAGATGAAATGCCGAGCCGACGACTCCGCATACGAGTCCCGTGACCACCGACAGGAGCACCCAGCGGTAGAATGATCTGAAATATCTTCCCGCGCTTATCGCGGAGCTCTTAAAGCGCTCCATGCTTTCACCTCCGGTAATTTTTCCGCTAATACATTAATATATATCCGCTTTGAGCAGTTGTCAATCATGCGCGGGACCCGTAATGCGCCCTGTGTTTTTCTTTCCTAAAAATGCGTCGGCAGCCCTGTAAATTAAAATCAGCCCATTATTAAAAATAAGTATTGATTTTTGCCTGAAGTTTATGTAAAATAGAACGGTATATGTGAGGTGACGGCGATGGCAAAGCTCGTATCCAAGATAGTTGAGATATGGCATGACAGAAAGCGCATTCTGGGTATGCCTATCAGCTTTACACGGTATGCCCTGAGTGAGGACAGGCTGTTTTTAAAACGCGGCTTTCTCAATGTCAAGCACGACGAGATAGTGCTGTACAGAGTGCGCGACCTGCGCGTTTCCATAAGCCTGTGGCAGCGCATATTCGGTGTCGGTTCGGTCACCGTCGTGTCTACCGACAAGAGCATTCCCGAGCTGGTGCTCAAGAATATCCGCCAGCCCAACGAGGTCAAGGAGCTCATCCACGAGCATGTCGAAAGGATGAAGATCGAGCGCCGCATGCGCATCGGTGAAATGAGCATGGATGTTGACGACGACTCGATAGACCTCGAGGATATAAATTAAAAAACGAGCGGCATTTAGCCGCTTGTATATATGGATAGGTATCGAAGTGGTCATAACGGCCCTGACTCGAAATCAGAATCGCCATTCGGTCCCCCGCCGCCTCGGAACCCTTGATTTGTAAGGGCTTTTGAGACATTCACAACTCAATATTTTCTGTCGTTCTCTCCGCGTTTTCTCTCCTTTTTCCGGGCTTTTTTCAAGCTCCGTCCAAAGCCATTCGACCGGAAGCAAAGAGAAAATTGCTTTGAGATAGATACGGAGTGGTATCGAAGTGGTTATAACGGCCCTGACTCGAAATCAGGTGTACCGGCAACGGTACCGTGGGTTCGAATCCCACCCACTCCGCCAATTTCTTGTTGAAAGTGTTCAATCAGAAGCGTTCTGATTGAACACTTTCACTATATTTCACGACTTTTTCGAGCCTTTTCCGACCACCGCATGTGTACCAAATTCTGATCTCCTGCAAATTTCAATACCGAAAAAACCTTGTGCCGCAAGGCTTTCCGGGTTTTTGGAGAGAAGGCAGGAGAGAAAAAACTACGCTTTTTCCATCTGAAATCCGAGTCCCGAAAGCATGGCGTCTGCCGAGGACAGCTTTGTGCTGTAGTCCAGATGGGCATAGATATTTGCCGTCGTGGAAAAGTCGCTGTGTCCCAGCCAATCCTGAATTTGCTTCATCGGGACACCGTTTGCCAGCATGAGCGAGGCACAACTATGTCTGAGATCGTGGAAGCGGATACGCCGTAGCCCATTTGCGTCCAGCAGCTTTGGAAATTGCTCCGTCACATAATGCGGTTTGATGAGGTCTCCCATTTCGTTGATGCAGACATAACCGGCGTACTGCTTGTGGTATGACCGACCGCATAATCTGCGGTTGTTTTCCTGCTCTTTCTTCAAAACAAGCAGACGTTCCTTCACGAATGGAACCAGCGGGAGTGTCCGCAGACTCGATTTGGTCTTTGTTGTGTCTGCCGCGACGAGCTGAACTTTCCCATCCAGCGTCACAGATGTTACGGTGTGACGGATCGTTATGGAGTCATTTTCAAAGTCAATGGCATCCCACTTCAGACCGAGGGCCTCACTCCGGCGCAGTCCATAAAATGCACCGAATAGAATCGGAAATTCCAGTTTGGTTCCTTTGGAGACCTCGAAGAGCTTGTTTACCTCTTCTGCATCATAGAAGCTGCCGATGAAGCGGTCTTTTTTCGGACGGTCTACCTTGTCGGCGGGATTCGTCGGAATCAGATCAAGCTTCACCGCGTGTTTCAATGCGCGGTGAATGTTTGCGTGGTAGTGGATGACAGATGAAGCACTCACAGTTTTCAGCTTTTCCAGATAAAAGTCCTGAATATCTTTCGGCGTCAGCCCTTGCAGCGTGATTCTGCGTTCCCGGAAATATGGGGCGATCACACGCTTCACCATAGCGCAGTAGGAAGCGTATGTAGCGACCGCAATGGTCGGCTTTGCAACTTCAAGCCACTGTTCTATGTAGTCTGCAAAAAGCACTCCGCCAGTTACAGGCTCGGCGGTTTGAAACTTCTTGCGTTCTTCCATCAAAAACGCCTCTGCCTTTTTCTTGTTGCCTCGTACCGGCAGACCGGTGTTCACCCATTTCGTTCTTCTTTTTCCAAACGCATCGGTATAACTCAGTACGGCATAATAGTTGCCGTTCTTTTCGCTAAAATGTCCTGCGACCATAATTAAATACCTCCTATAATTTTTTGCAGGACGGCTCCTACCGTTGGCCTGAGTACATTGTATTGCAATCAGGGTTCGAGTGGAAGGATGTCGTCCTGTTTTTTTGCTATGCCTCCTGCGCTGCGGGAGGTATCTGATTTCCGATGCAAAGATAAGTGAAAAGATGCGCTTTGGGAATCCGGTAGGCTCGCCCCACCTTGAGGCAGCAGATCTTTCCTTCTTTCAAAAGCTTGTAGCCGGTCTTTGTACTGACTGAGAGAATTTCACACATCTGCTCAATGCTCATTACGTCCGGATAGTCCTTGAGCATGGGGAAGACCTCGAAAGTGCGCTTAACGAGCTGGAAGAACTTATCGGGCTTGAAAGCGTAAAACAAGAAGTTTTGCTTTGTATCAATCTTCTTAGAATTAACAAGATGCGAAAAGAAAAAGGATTGCCGGAATTGCAAACATCTAATCACATGGTGTTCACGGGGCATCGTGGCACAGGTAAAACAACTGTAGCAAGAATTATGGCGAAGATGAAGATATATAAGTGTCTTGGTGTTGTTTCTAAGGGACAATTAGTTGAAACAGACCGTTCGGGTATGGTCGCAGGTTACATGGGGCAAACCGCCTTAAAAACTGCTCAGGTAATTAAAAAAGCTAAAGGCGGGGTGCTGTTCATCGATGAGGCGTATGCTCTT
>CAVGWF010000089.1:15523-19943 GCA_963632825.1 Escherichia coli
ATTTGGTAGTAATCGTGGCCGGATATGTTGATGAAATGAAAAAGTTTATCGCAATGAACCCCGGACTTCGTTCAAGATTCAATAAGTATATCAATTTTGAAGATTATACCGCAAATGAAATGCTTGATATTTTCAAATTGTCCTGCAAGAAAACTAAATTCATCCTATCTGAAGAAGCAGAAGCGGCTGCATTGGCATATTTCGAGCAAAATCAAGAAGATCCGTCCTTTGGTAACGCTCGTGGCGTGAGAAACTTTTTCGACCGAGTTGTTACCAATCAAGCGACACGGATTCTCACAATACCTGCCCCCTCCGAAGAGGTGTTCAGGACTCTGACAAAGGAAGATATTCGCTGATTTGAGGTGGGAGGTGATTTAATGTATTGGGATCCAACATATATTTTCGTAATTATTGGTGGAATTATTAGCGCCATTGCTTCGTTGAATGTTAATCAGACATATAAAAAATTCAGCAAGTTTCCAAATGGGAAAGGACTTTTGGCCGAGGATGTGGCAGCTTTAATCCTACATAAAGCAGGAATTTTTGATGTGCGAATTGAACGTATCCGAGGCTCTTTGACCGATCATTACTCGCCGAATGAAAAGGTGCTAAGATTATCTGATAGCGTTTACGGATCAACTTCTGTAGCAGCAATTGGGGTTGCCGCTCACGAATGTGGTCATGCTATTCAACACTATCAAGGGTATCTTCCTCTAAAACTGCGGTCAGCATCTGTCCCTATTGCAAATATTGGATCTAAACTATCATGGCCGCTCATCCTGATTGGCTTGATTTTTGATTGGACTGGTTTGGCACAAGTTGGTGTGTATTTGTTCACCTTTGTTGTGTTGTTTCAGTTGATTACTCTGCCTGTAGAATTTGATGCTTCCAACAGAGCCCTTCGCGTTCTTAAGGAAAGAAATTTGCTTATAGGTGGCGAGCTGAAAGGTGCAACAAAGATGCTCAAAGCTGCTGCTCTGACTTATGTCGCGGCATTGTTTTCCTCTATTTTGCAATTACTTAGACTCATGCTTCTAACCCACAGTAACGATAAGCGAAAATGAGCATGAAGAACGAATTCAATAGTATTAGAGAGTGATGTTAATGACGACGCGAGGAAAATTCATGCCTTATGGCGATGGTTTTCATAAGGGGTTTTATAATGACAGCAATGCCGAAGAATCCTTGAGTGAGATTGTTTATACAGCTTTGTGAGCTGCATATCATCGGATGCCGTTACAATACGTGCAACGGCGGCTTCGCCCTCCAAATAGGCGTTTTCTTTGTCGGAGTTCTGGCAGGCGTTTACAAACGCCGTGTCTTTGGAGAGCGCGTTGCCGACGCTCAGCTTGTACCCGTCAAACAGCTCCTGCAAGCTCGGCTGCGGCGGTTCGGCGGGTTCCCGAAACACCCTTGTACCATCTGTGCCGAACTCAGCTTCATAGGCATTGATGGCGTTTTCTGCCTCATGGTCGATGGACGGAAGCGTATATGCCGTGTGTTCATGACTGGAATCGTCAATGCGCGAGATCGTTACATCATGCTTTTCCCGCAGCTTTTCAACGTATTTTCCCAAATCATTTGCAGGGAAGCCGCACATGGTAACACGGCCTGCTCCCTCCAAATTGCGGCGCGTCAGCTCAAGGCTGAGATCATCCGCAACTGCCCGCGCATCCTCGCCATACAGCTCGAAGAAGTCCCCAACCTGATACAGCACGATTTCATCGGGGTGCGCTGTTTTTACGTCGTTATAGCTGTTATAAACCGCATTTCGCAGGGCATCCTGCTCCATTGCCTTGTCATAGACTGCCTGCTCATCCGGCGTAAGGTAGCGGTTCAGCCGAATCAGCTCAGAGATACGCGAAGCGACCTTGTTCCAATTCATCTGAATATCCGCGCAGCCGTTCTTTTTCAGCACAATGCCCTTGCTGCCGTGATCTTCATAGCTGCCGCTTTCTCTGGATACAGCATGGGTGTGTCCTCCGATGCCGTACTCTTTTTTCAGAAAATCGGCACTCTCTTTGGGCGTGTGCGGTGTCTGGAAGAACTCATAGATGCGGTTTTTCCCACCTTCAAAGTCGCTTCCATTTGCAAGCGAAGCCGCAATTTCATCTTCAGTGATAAACCTGCCAGTCTCCGGAACAGCCCCCATGTCGGAGTGATATTCTTTGCGTGGCAATGACAGATCTTCCATGCGTGTAAGAAGCGCCTGCGGACGGTGGAAATGAAACCGCAGTAGCTCCTGATTCTCACGGTAAGCGTCAAGAAATACTCTGTATTCTGCCAGAAGCCTTTCCCGAAACTCCGGGTTCAGCAGATCGTCCGTCAGACGTTCCGTTTCCTCTGGGAAATTAGTGCTATGGATATTGCCCAGGCAGGACAGATACCCCAGCGCCTTTGCGTCATCCGAAAAATCTTGGTAAAGGTTCCAGACCGCAACGGCGATACTCAGCCGCTCATAGCGAGGGGCTTCCGTGACTTCAAGATTGGTGGCAAATGTGGCGCTATCCAAAAGTTCCTCAATGCGCTCCGCTGCGTCCGTCCAACTGATGACCTGCGCAGAACGAAGATATCGTGCAGCATCGCCGCTTGCGATGTGGATGCCATCGTCGCCATACCATGCGGAAAGCCTGCCGTTTTCCGTAATCAGGCCGTTGCCGCCGTAGTAGAGATTTTTGAGAAATGCCGCGCGATTCTCTATGGGCTTTTGCTTTGAGAACTCCGCGGCAATTTTCATGCGTGCTTCATCCGCATTGCCGCCCGTGCGCAGGATGTGGTCAATATCGTCCTGCGAAATGAACATAGAAAAAGCGGAGGGCGTAGAATTAACGCTCTCCGCTGTATCGATATATGCAATTTGTTCCTCTTCCGTAGGAAACAGGCTTATCTGATATGCCGCCGTGGGCTGTACCGGTTCTGCTTCTGGCGCGTCATTGGTCAGTTGTACACCAGCTCGGTCAGAATGATCTCTTCTGCCTGTGCTTTCAGGCTGTTCATCAGCCCCGCCCACTTCAACGGGTCGCTGGCTTTCAGCGCTTCCGTCACGCCCGCCGACTTCATCAGCTCCGGCATCATCTGCTCCAGCCTCTGCCGCGCCGTCTCGTCGATCTCCCGCAGGTGCGGGAACAGCGTCTCGGACAGGATCATCTGGTTCCAAAGGATGGGGCGATGCTCCTGAAGGTAGGTCTTCCGCAGCATCCCGTACTTGCCCAGGGGCTTGCTCTCCGGTTCCTCGCTCAGCTTCAGGTCGGGAATCCGGTAATCTCCGTTCTTCGTGTAAGTCAATTCGGTCATGATTCTGGCTCCTTTCGCGCTCATAATTTCTGATGGCAACTTCTATCTGTCTGAGTACCTGCTGGCTGATCTCGCTGACCGCCGTGCCCAGCGCCGCAACCGCAGCCGGGGTGTTGAAGTCGAACACGGGCATAAAATCTTCCGGCTCCAGATAGGCTTCCGGCTCCAGTCCGCACCGGCTCATGAGCATATAGGTGATGCTGACTTTTGCGGCGTTTCTGAACTGTACCTCGGTGTTGAACTCATCATAGTCGTTAAGATAGGAATCGTCAATGTTGTCGAGAATGTCCCGCTTGTAATCTGCCCAATATGCTCTTGCAAGCTGGGCAGCCGCTGACTCCATCTGCTCGACAATGCCATTGCCGCCGGACACATCGTAGCTCCGCTCCAGAGCGGCGGCAACGGCATCCTCATGCTCAGCGCGGAACTGCCAGAGGTGCGTGGGGCGGGAGTGCTCCCGTTCGCCGGTGTCGGCTACATCAAAGACGTATCGCAGCTGCGGCTTCTGGCCGCTTGTGTCTATAAGGGCAATGCCGGTGGAGCCTCGCCGGACAAAGCGCCCCATCTTTTTGTTCCAAAAATCGTACTCGGCGCAGGCAGTCGCGTCCGGCCGCTGGGCGTGGATCATGACCTGTTCGTTATACGGATACTTGTAGAGCCGTGCGGCTGTGCGCAGGAATTGCGTCCAGCTCTTGTAGCTGCTGGTGAGCTGCCGCTCCGCTGTGTCTGCCATCTGCCTGTATTCCTGATATTTACTCGGCATAGGGCTGCCTCCTTCGGGTAAAAATTTAGAGCACCCGGAATTGAGTGCTCTATGTATAGAGGATGACAGGTTTTCAATATGTTTCCGCTTGCTTTTGATTGGATATGCAGGCGTATCCGCCAGACAAAAGCATGAGCGCAAGACCACTCACCAATAAATCTGGCAGAAAAATACCCGCCTGTTGTGACAAGCGGGCATTGTGCCATTGGTATTACATTTTTCCGTTTTGTCCGTCTGCCTCCGCCTTTCCAAGCAAGTACAGAAATGCGATGGCAGGTACTCGCAAAATCGGCACATGGGTTTCATGTTTTGCAATGCCGAAATCATCCAACTGTTTCGTGATGAGAAATGCGCTTGTGACCT
>CAVGWF010000090.1:0-13819 GCA_963632825.1 Escherichia coli
GCATAAAACGGCTTTCGGGACGGGCTGCCCATGCTACCCGAGCGGTTCGTCTCCGAGGGCTATAAATAAAAAAACCTTGACAGGGCAAAAGCATATCGTATATAATAAACTTCCGATGCCTGTTGGTATCGGAGGTTTTAATTTGTCAACTGCTTTGAGCTCCGGCTCAATGTTGAGTATTATTCTGAAAGGAGTGCACAAACATGCTGCGTACCTACCAGCCCAAGAAGCGTCAGCGCAAGAAAGAGCACGGCTTCCGCAAAAGAATGGCCACCGCAAATGGCCGCAAGGTCCTTGCCCGCCGCAGAGCAAAGGGCAGAGCAAAGCTGAGCGCCTGATTTGGCAGCTCCGAGCAGGAAAAGCAAATAAATTTTTAGGGCGGCTAACCTCCGCCCTTAATGTGTTTGCTGATAAAAACGGAAAGCAAGGGTGGAATAATTGGATTTCAGGTCAACTCTGAAAAAGAATTATGAGTTCAAACGGCTTTATAACAAAGGCAAGACCGCCGTTACGCCCTATATGGTCGTGTATGTCCTCAAAACGCAGCGGGGTCACCGCCGCGTGGGCTACACCGTGTCCACAAAGCTGGGCAAGGCAGTCGTGCGCAACCGCGTGCGGCGCAGACTCAGGGAGATATACAGGCTAAACTCCGACAAGCTCATTGCAAGCGCGGATATCGTCATCGTTGCACGCAGCCGCTGCGTCGATGGCGATTACGCCAAGATGGAGCGTGCCTTCCTGCACGCCTGCGAAGAGCTTGAGCTGCTAAGAGGTGAAGAGCAATGAAAAGGCTTCTTCTCGCGCTTATCCGCATTTATCAGAAATACGTCTCCCCGGCATTTCCGCCGAGGTGCAGATTTATCCCGACCTGCTCACAGTATGCCGTTGAGGCCATCGAGAAATACGGGGCCTTGAAGGGCGGCTGGCTCGCCCTGAAGCGGCTGTCGAGGTGTCATCCTTTTCACCTCGGCGAACACGATTTCTTCGATCCCGTTCCCTGACGAGGATCGGAATACAAGGAGAAACTTATGTCACTATGGGATATTATAGTCTGGCCGTTTGCCAGACTGCTGGAGATCCTCTATAACTGGACCGACAGCTACGGTCTTGCCGTTATACTCTTCGCTCTCGTGGTCAATCTGATCCTCCTGCCGTTCATGGCAAAGAGCAAGAAGGGCATGATGAAGACCACCCGAATCCAGCCCCAGCTCAAGGAGCTGGAGAAAAAGCATAGGGGCAACCAGCAGAAGTATCAGCAGGAAGTCATGAAGCTGTACAAGGAGCAGGGCGCAAGCCCCACCTCCGGCTGCCTGTGGTCACTGCTGCCATTCCCGATACTCATCGCTCTGTACGGCGTTATCCGTCAGCCTCTCGGCTACATGATGGGTCTGAGCAGCGAGAGCGTCGAAAAGCTCACCGAATGGGCGGCCAAGAACGCGGGCTTTGTTGCCTCAAAGCAGGGTACCTACGATCAGATAGGTGTCGCCGATGCTATCCACAAGAACTGGGACGCGGTCGTAAACGCGCTCGGCAACTTTGACGGGAAGCTTCTCGACATCGACTACAGCTTTCTCGGCATGAACCTCGGCACGATCCCCGACTGGAAGATCTGGAACTATGATTTTTCGAGCGCCGATATCTTTGCGAACATCGGCCTGTTCCTTATCCCCCTGATCGCAGCGTTCCTTTCATGGGCCTCGATGAGGATCAGCCAGGCGACCAATCCTCCCCAGGCAGGACAGGCGGCAATGAGCATGAAGACCATGAACCTCATGATGCCCCTTATGTCCGTCTGGATCTGCTTCATCATGCCTGCGGCTCTCGGCGTTTACTGGATCGCCAACAGCTGCTTCGGCATCGTCCGTGATCTTATACTCACCAAGTACTACAAGCGCAAGCTCGATATCGAGGACGCGGAGCGTATCGCGGCACAGAAGGAGAAGGACGAGGAGCGTGCACGCCGCCATGAGGAGCACGAGCAGCTCAAGGCGGAGGGCGCAACTACCCGCAACAACAACACCAGCAAGAAGAAAATGCAGGCTCAGCAGAAGCAGGCCGACGCGGAGCGCATCGCGGCAAGCGAAAGAGCCGAGCGTGAGGCACGCCTCGAAAAGCTCGGCATAGATAAGCCCGAGAACCCCTCTCAGGTCGGCAAGCGCCGCTACGCCAGAGGCAGAGCTTACGACCCCGACCGCTACGCCAATGAAATGCCGGCAGCAGCGCCCGAGGAGGAAGCTCAGACCGAGGAAGAGCCTGAACAGTCACAGGAGAATAGTGAAACATGATAAAGTCTTTGGAAACCACAGGCCGCACCGAGGATGAAGCCATCGCAGCAGCCCTGAAGGAACTCGGACTTGAGCGCGACGATGTTTCCGTAACCGTCGTCGAGCGTGCAAAATCCGGATTTCTGGGCATAGGCGCGTCTCCGGCGGTCGTGCGCGTCGAGTACGAAGCTCCCGACGAGCCTGAGACCGAGGCAGAGCCCGAGGTCGAGAAGGCAGCACCCGCTGCCAAGGCCAAAGCTCCCGAAAAGGCTGAGGCAAAGCCCGCTGCAAGCGGCGAGTTTGCCGATATAAGAGCCTTCCTTGAGGGACTTCTCGAGCGCATGGATGTCAAGGCCGATATCGAGATCAGCCGCCGCGACGGCAAGAGCATTGCCGTCAACCTCTCGGGCCCCAACATGGGCGCGGTCATAGGCCGCAGGGGTGAGACTCTCGATGCCATCCAGCACCTGACCAACTACGTCATCAACCGCGGCAGCGACAAGCATATGCACATCTGCGTCGATGCCGAGAGCTACCGTGCAAAGCGCGAGGAATCGCTCGTCCGCCTTGCCGAGAAGATGGCGGCAAAGGTCATAAAGTATAAGCGCAGCATGGCGCTTGAGCCGATGAACAGCTACGAGCGTCACATTATCCACGCCGCCCTTCAGGACTATGAGGGCGTAACCACAAGCTCAACCGGCACAGAGCCCAACCGCCGCGTCGTCGTATCCTACGACCGTCCGCAGAACACGGGCAATAAGCCGCAGAGCCGTGAATGGGCATAAGAAGATATATTGGAGGAATAAATTATGATACTTGAAAAGATACAGCAGATCCTTGCACAGCAGTTCGAAGTATCCGCAGGCAGCATTTCCGAAGATACCAATATCGTTGATGACCTCGGCGCGGATTCGCTTGACGTTGTCGAGCTCATCATGTCCGTTGAGGACGAGTTCGGCATCCAGATCCCCGATGAGGACGCAGCGGAGCTGCCCACCGTCGGCAAGATCGTCGAATACATCGAAGCAAGACAGTAAAAAATCGCATTAAAAAATCCCGTCCGAGAGGACGGGATTTTTTTACTGCTGATATTTGCAAGCAAATATTTAATATTATTCCCTAATCGAATAAACACATTCCGACAGCTGCGATACTTATGTGCACATTATATTGCAAGGTTCTGATCCTACATCTCCGCGTCCGGCAGGGAGAGATACACCTCATACGGATACTGGGACACCATCAGCTTCGGCGGGTGGGACAGGAGATAATCGGTAGAGACAGCCCAGACGGAGCCGGAATTTATCAGAAACGGCAGCTCAAGCTCGATCTTTTTGCCGCTGCCGATGGAAAACATGAAGTTCCCGTCAAGGATGGCATTAAAGCCCTCGAGCTTGTTGATCTCATAGCTGAAGCTGCAGTAATAATCACTGCCCACCAGCTCGAAGCTTGACAGATCGATCGAATTCTTTAAGGGGTCGTTATCGCCGTCAAACCAGAAAACTGCATCCAGAATATAAGCATACTGATATTGGCGGCTTACGTCCGCCGCAGCATAAAAGCTGTCGTCACAGCCGTACTTTGCCAAAAGGTCCGACATTTTAACAATGCGTGCGCCGGTCACCTTGACATGATACCCGCTCAGGTCGGCATAGCCGACATTATAATATCCGGGCACGAGCTCGACCTCCTCGCCGACCTTGTACTCTATCGTCTCAGGCGATGCATATTTTACGATCTCCGAAGTGTTCACCGCATAGACCCTGTACCCGTAAGCGGCAAGCAGGGCGGCGATCAGTGCTGCCACGATCCATTTTCGCTTCATAGCGCCACCTCTGAAAACACACCGTCGTCTCCCTTTACAAGATGATGTGCAAGCTTGCCGCCGACTATCCTGAATATCTCGTCGGAGGCTTCGCTCAAAAGCCCATAGTCATGGCAGGCAAGGATTATCAGCGCACCACGCACCTTTTCCTGCCTGATGATACCGGCCACTGTCTCAACGCCCGATTCGTCCAGCGATATAAACGGCTCGTCGAGCAGGATAAGCCCCGGCCTTTCCATAACGGCGCATGCGATGCCGAGGCGCTGGCGCATACCGAGGGAGTACTTGCCGTATTTTTTGCCGGCGTTTTCGGACAGGCCGACACGCTCCAGTGCGGAGAGGACATCTTCCTTTCCAATCTTACCCGAAATGCCGGCAAGCATCTCTAAATTCTGATATCCCGAGTAGCTGTTTAAAAAGGCCGGATTTTCTATCAGAAGCCCCATGCTTTCGGGGAAGCTGTTCTCGCCCGCCAGAGCCTTGCCGTCAACCGAAATCGTTCCCTTTGTCGGATGTATAAGGCCGGACACCAGCCGCATCAGCATAGTTTTGCCGCAGCCGTTTATGCCCTGAAAGCCGTATACTCTGCCGGACTCCAGCTCCATGCTGACATCTTCTATTACATTTGTATTGCCGAAGGTTTTGGTCACATTGTCAACTACGATCTTCATGCTTTTCCTCCTCACAGTATATCCATCCTGACGATCCTGTAGCGCCCTATGACGATGGCGGCCAGTGCGGCCGCCGCCGAGCAAAGCAGACCTGACGCACAGTCAAAATTATAAACTCCGACTGCCGCAGAACGCAGCGGCATGGCATAATTAGCTATGAACAGCGGAGATACGCACAGCACCGCGGCGACAAGATACGCACAGATGATCATATATGCAAACACCGGCTTCATAAACAGGGTCAGCGTCATCTGCACAAGGCAGAGGACGGCGCTTATAATAAACGGCATAAGGCACAGCGCGGAAAGCATCTGAAGGCTCGTGACCTCCGCCGGTATAAACGCTGCCTTGAATTGCTCCGCAAATATGGTTTCGTCGGGTATTAAGGACAGATCAAAGCCGCACGCAAAGCAAAGCAGCGCAAGGAGCACATATATGATAATGAAATATATAAACACGGCTGCGACGCTCAGGACGCACTTGGATATCCACCAGCGGCTTTTGCTGCGAAGTCTGGTGATGACCTGTATTCCGCCGCCGCCGAGATCACGGGTGGCGTTGTCCAGCGTCAGATAGCAGGGAACGATATTGAGCAGAAACCACATTGTGGGAAAGATAAAGCCGTTCATGCCCGCCGATTCCTGAGCTGCCGGCAGATCCGCTCCAAGCTCGATGAGAATGACATCGGCAAAGGAGAGCGGAAGATTAAAAACATTGTCCACAGTGTCGGTCAGAGATACTGACAGGGTAACGGCATCAATGATAAGCCCTGCGAATATAAACGCAGCCAGCAGCACGGCAAACAGATACTTCTTCATTGACTCAAGGATGCCGAACCTCAAGTCATATCTTATGGCCTTAAACAATTTCACGCTTTTCTCCTTTCCTCAGCCCGAAAACAAGAGCCACGGCAGCGAAAATCGCGAGCCACGCGATCAGAACATAGGATTTTGCCGCATTGTTGGGTGGTACGGAGTGCATAAGATTAAGCGGAGATATCTCAACAAAGCAAATATAATTCAGGCAATTGCGTGCTGCGTCGCACAATATCACGGCGATATACGGAACGATGAGCGCTGCAACGCGCTTTTCGCTGTAAAGAGATACGACAATGGGCAGGCAGGCAAAGCAGCCTGCGAACAGAAAATCAATGCCGATGTACACCAGCATATACAAAAGCGGATGTAAATACGCCATTGAAGAAAGCATATCTCCGTGCAAAATACTGTAATACATGTTGTTATAGGGATGCGGTTCAATGGCGGGGACGATGGCTGCCGTTATCATCAGGCTGAACAGCAGCGCGAGCGCCACCGCAGCGCCGCCGGATGCAAAAGCGGCGATAAGCTTTGCCGAAAAGTATCTTCTCCTGCCGACGCGGGGAACGATAAGCTTCAGATAACCGTTGTTTATCTCCTCCGAGCAGCTCCAGCCGCAGGGCAGGATCGCAATCAGCGGCACAAGATAGAAGAATACGACCGAGCTTGTACCTATCTTTGCACCCAGCCATTGGTTGTATAAAGTTGTGCTGTCCAGACCGTCTATAGGTACGGCATTATTGGCAATGCATTCTTTTATATACTCAGCTGTTCCGCCTTCTCCGTAAAAGGAGACCGCAGTGGTGCAGGCGCAGATACCGGCCAGAACCATGCCGATCAGCAGGGCTGCTATAAACCAGCGGCTGCAAAACGCTTTTTTAAGCTCCAGCTTCAGCAGCCGTCTCATAGGACACCTTCTATCTTCATCTTTTCCATCGTTATGTCGTTGGCCAGATAGAGCGCTCCGCCATCTTTTTTCAAGGAAGAAATATCTCTATCCGAAAGGCCGAATGCAAGCACCACATCCAGCGTCTCTCCAGCGTTCGGCAGCTTATATTCAAAATACCGTTTTACATCCGAATTCTGCACCCCTCCCAGATTAAAATACACCGGCGGAATGGGTAGCTCTTCCGCGCTGCTTTTGCTGTACATGCAGAAATCATTTATAAGTAAGCTGTCTTGTATCTCCTTTGCACTCTCCTCGTCAGTTGCCGCGACATCGACATCAATATTTTCAATCGTTATGGAGACCGTGAGATAGTGGTCGTATATATGGTTTCCCGACTTGTTATAGTCTGCCTCGGCTATTCCTGCCTCGTCGAGACTGTCTGACATTCTGATCTCGTTTATGCGGTAATTTACCTGCCCGAAGCCGCCGAGGTTTTTCTGAAATATGCCGTCAGCCCCGACATTTTCATAGTCGTCAATAGTCGGACCTCCGCCGGATCCATTGTCGGTTCTGTCCGAGAGACGATCGCTGTTGACCTCCGTCTGCCCGCAGGCCGAGCATAATATAAGCGCAAAGGCCGCGCAGAGCATGATTGAAATCATTCTTTTTAATGACATAAATGCAAAACCTCCTGTTTTGGACTGCTATTTAGAAAGTTGCCGGAGTTTATTGCTTGCCAATCTCCGGCAACCTGCTTTTCAGTTATTCTCGGATTACGATGCTTTGAATAACTGACAGATAAACATTTACTTTTTAATAGTTATACTATTGTTATTCCAGTGCCGTAACCAGTCCAGTCAGGGCTCCATACGCCTTTCAACTCTCCCTTTCCTGAACTTGGGGTCATTCTGAGCCACATTTTAACGCCGTAGCCGATGGTATAGTCGCCATCTTCATACACATAGTTTGTAATAGCATATTTCGAACCGCTTGACAACAAAACGCCCTCAGTTCTATACGTTTTGTTAGTATCCACTCCGCCGACATGGCAGTAGGTTTTGACCGTGGTTTTTCCGCTGGGAGATTTAGATGGGTAGACATAAACCTTGCTCGCATCTTCTTTGTATCGTGAAGATGTATTCACCCATATACCCGAAGTAACATTATACCTATTATACTGGGTATCGGTCACATTGGCTGCAAAGGCTGATACAGCCATAGAGCCCATCAACATACACACCATCAACAGCGCCGAGAGTCTTTTTAAGATATTTTTTCTCATTGAAACGCACTCCTTTTTTCCGATAATTGTTATGATGCATCGTGTTTCCTGTATTAATTTTTTATCACGCTCCCTCCCTTTGTGCAGAAAATCGGGCGGCCAATCCGATATTTCTGCAGCTCAGTGATTGCTTTGCAGCAAAACACACAGTTGAAAGCTCATCGCTTTTTAAGTGTCACACTATCCTAAAATTGCAATCTGCCTTTTGCCGCTGTTTTGCCTTCCTGCCCTTATAACGCTCGGAAGCGAAAAAAGGGACAAACTTTTTTTAAACTTTTTAGATTCACGCTCTGTCAGTGAATTGTCGCTTCCCTTTCAGCTGTTCTTGTGGTATAAATTGAAATAGACAGTCGATTGCTACCGCCAAAGAAACACCCACGAGGGAAATATTATGTTGATGCTCCTGTTTGCTGTTTTGAACGATGAACAGCGTGCGCTGGTCGAGCGGCTATTCCGCGAGTATCGAGTCCGTTTTCAGCGCATTTCATTTAATATTGTGAAGTCAGAGGAAACCGCAGAGGATGTTGTATCCACCGCATTTGTAAAGATCATGGACAACATCGAAAAAGTTTCTGAGCTAAGCTGTCCCCAAATGACCGCTTTCTGCGTTACTATAGTGAAGAACGCTTCCATTGATGCGCAGCGTCGGTCACGGAAGATAGTTCATATCGACCACTGGGACAACATTTTGGATGAGGACACGGACGATATTGCAGACGAGTGTATCCGCAATGCAGATGTAGATAGGCTGGCAGAGCTGATCGACCGGCTCGATGCCGATGAGCGGCGCTTGGTCTATCTTCGCTACGCCGAGCAAATGGGCTACAAGGAGATAGGGCAGCTGCTGAATATCTCCGAGGCTGCCGCCAAGAAGCGCGGACAACGCCTCGTCAGGAAGCTCCGTAAACTGTATGATGGAGGGTAAAGCTATGAATATGAGTTGGCAGACTTTGCTTCAAGAAGCCACAGCGATAAGCTTTAAAAAGACCGCTGATGCCCTCGCTTCCGAAAATGACGGTCGTGCTTGTGTTGACTTGCAGCAGTCACAGCTCCATGAGCTGAGTGAGAAGATATTATCGCTGCCCGATCAAGGGTTCACTCTGCTGTTGAGCCGATATTGCTTCCGCCTGTCGCCGGAGGAAGCGGAAATGTTTTTTCATTTGGAAAATGCCAAGGGACGCTTTCGCTTTTATAAAGAACTGCTGTCTTTGAGCATGGGCATGGAGACGGGCAGCATGATCTCCGATGACGCTTTCGGAAAAGCCTGTAATATTGCCTTGAAAAAATATTTGCACAACGAGCTTGAAGCGGAGAATACTGCGGTTGGAAACAGCCGTACACATAAGGTGCTGAGAAAGGTCTGGAAAACCGTTGCAATCGCGGCCATTACTACAGTATTGCTGTTCTCGACCTGTATGGTGGCAAATGCGCAGTTCCGTGAGAGAGTCATTTCATGGGTAATCGAAACCTTTGAAGAATACAGTATTTTTGAGCTGCACGGCGGCGAGACGCAAGACTTGACTGCGTATCGGGTTTCTTATCTGCCGGACGGTGCGGTTTTGAAGGATACGATAAAACAGCCGGAGCTTATCGTCTACAAATATACCGTCGGCGAGGAAGTGTGTTTGCACATTATACTCTGTCAATCAGACAATCGAGCTTACCTCGACACCGAAGATACAGAAATCGAGAAGATCGACAAAGACGGGGTGATGGGCTACTTCTTCACGAGAAATAATGTGAGCTATATATGCTTTGAGCGAGACGGCTGCTTCTTCACCGTCTTTGGCTCTATTGATGCCGACGAGCTGCTAAAGGTTGCCGCAGGTATTGAGAAAAAATAAAAAATTTTGTCCCCTTTTTCCTCTTTGTGCGTTATATGGGTGTACCCCAAAAATGCACAAGGAGGATTTTATTTATGAGAAAAAGGGAAATCATCACAACGGCATTGGTAACAGTCTTATTAATAACGGCACAAGTTAACCCCGCATTAGCAGCAGAAAATGTTGCAGCGAGTACACAGATGCCAAATTTAACGGATCAAGCGGCTATTCTCCGATTGAAAAGTACAAGTACAGTTCTTCCTACCATTTCGATTTCAGGGAAAAAAGTTTCTGCGTCAGTATTAATTGTGCCTACGAAACAAACGACAACATCCAAAGGGAAGCTCTACCTTGAAAAGAAAAGCGGAAGCAGCTGGTCACCGGTCGCTTCTTGGCCGATTGATGCTACCGGAACTGTTAGTCTTACCAAAACCTACACCGGCACAAAAGGAGTTACATACCGAACAAGAGTTGTTGTTACAACCGGCGCAGACAAAATCGACGCAGCTTCCACCGCACGCACAGTTTAAGGTTTTTGAAATTTTTCTGATCGATAAGCCATGCACCGATTTTGCTTCATATGCGTCCGATTATCAATAGCCTCTGCGCGAAATGCAGTTTTTTGCGCATGAACGGTATCAAGAAAATAACGCCCGCTTTTTGTGCGGGCGTTGTCGCTGTATATTCGATTCAGATGCAGAATGCGGCATAGAGGGGAACCGTTTTTTTGCCGTCCTCAAAGCCGAAGTTTTTTGAGGAGAGCTTGATGGCATAATCGGGCTTGTAGGTATCCATATAGAGCTTCAAGCTCTTGGCTCGGGTGTTGTCGGCAGACTTGACCTCAATGGGAATGAGCTTCCCGTCACGATGAATAATAAAATCAATTTCCGCCCCACGGTCGGACTCCCAGTAGTAGGTGCGGTATCCGTTGATACTCAGCTGCACATTGACATAATTTTCGGCCATACCGCCCTTGAAATCGTTTAATTCTTCGACCATATAGAGAATGTCATTGGCGGCCAGATCCTTCTTGGCGCAAAGCAGTCCCAAGTCGGATACATAAATCTTGAACGCATCAATATCACGGTAGTTTTCCAAGGGCTTTTTTATCTGCTCAACCTTATAAACCCGTGAGACGATGCCGGACAGGCAAAGCCATTCGATCGCATTTTCAAACTCGGAAGCCCGTCCGCCTTTTTTGATAAGCTTGTATTGAAAACGGGTATTCTTCTTTGAAAGCTGAACGGTAATATTGTCATAGGCAAGTCTGGTTTTCTTGATTTCATTCAAGTTGTTATATTTGCTCATGTCGTTGAGATAGCTTGCAAGTATCGTGTCCTGCGTATGGCGGACAAGGATATAATCCTTGGTTTCGGCAAACTGCATCACGCACTCCGGCATGCCGCCGACCACGAGATACTGACGGTAAAACTGCATTGCGGCGTCATGTAGGGCAGACGGCAGCGGCGTGTCGGCCTCAAAGCACTTTTTGATCTGCGCAACTAAATCACCCTCACCGAGCGCCAGCATGAATTCCTCCATATCCATGGGATAAAGCGTTTTCATATCGACCTTTCCTACAGGGAAGGAGAATTTAGCCCTGCTCACCGCAACGCCGAGCAGACTGCTGGCAACTATGATATGATACTCTGGAGCCTCCTCGCAAAAGTATTTGAGCGAGGTCAGCGCCCTTTCGCAGAGCTGCACCTCATCAAAGACTATCAGTGTCCTTTCCCTTACAATGGTCTGTCCTGCGATATGTGACAAAATGGGGATCAGGTAATCGGGGCTGATGTTTTCTTCAAAGGTCTCGTTCAGCTTTGGATTGGTCTCAAAATTAAAATACGCCACATTTTCATAGTGTGTGCGCCCGAACTCCAGAACGGAATATGTCTTTCCTACCTGCCTCGCCCCCTGCAAAATAAGGGGCTTGCGGTGTTCGCTTTCTTTCCATGCTTCCAAAAAGCTTATAATTTTTCTATACATGTTCAGCCCTCCTTGTCCTTGACGTATATAGTATAATCAATATTCGTGTAAAAATCAACGACAAGTTCTCTGAATTTCGCACCAAATTACACGAATAATTTTAAAAAAATCACATTATGCGACATGAATGCCGCGATTTCATTATTTTGCGCAGCGCAGAGCACAGAGAATGACAACTTCGCATAAGTGTGCTATAATCCCTCATAAAGGGAGGGAGGCCGCTTATGCGAATTGTTTTTTGCGATGATGATGCTTTCATCCTGCGTCAGCTCCAAGGCTATGTAGACGAATTTTTTGACGGTTTAGGCGGCCCGAAGCCGGAGTATGTATCCTTTAGCTCGGGGGGATGCGCTGATCAGTCAGGCCGGCAAATTCGATATCGCGTTTCTGGATGTGGAGATGCCGGGATCCAGCGGGATACACGCCGGAGTCAAGCTAAAAGAGAAAAATCCGAGCATAAAGATATTCATTGTGACGGCATATCCGGACTATCTGGATGAGGCCATGCGCTTTCAGGTTTTTCGCTATCTGTCCAAGCCCATAGATAAGACAAGGCTGTTTCGCAATCTGAAGGATGCAGTCTATGCATATAACATCGAGACGCACGAGTTTCCTATCGTAACAAGCGACGGCGTTTTCGTGCGGCGTGCCGAGGAGATCATCTGCGTGGAGACCTCAAACAGAAAAACGGTCGTCCACACGACCGACGGTGATTTTATAAGCGGCAAGAATATGGAGTATTGGTGCGAAACGCTCTCATTGCCCTGCTTTTATCTGACGCATCGCAGCTATCTTATCAACATGCGCTTTGTTAACCGCATTGAAAAGGATGCTGTGCTGCTCAGAAACGGAACTGAGCAGATGACGGCGTTTTTATCCCGAAGAAAATTTGCAGCCTTCAAGGATACATACCTGATGTATATGGAGAGCACGAAATGATCGAGGAAAAGCTGTGCTTCGCGGCGGTGTTTGTCGCCGAGGCGCTTATTACTTGGCTGTATTGCGAATATCTGATGAGCCGGAAACGCTATCGGCTGCACTTGATATGCACATTTGCAGCAGGGTATATCGCATTATTTGCCTGCTCCTTTTTGGGCAATACTACGCTCAACGCAGTCTCATTCTGCGCAGTTAATTTCATCTTGATAAGGCACAATTATCGCTGCAATGTCAAAATGGCACTGCTGCACACCGCGTTTTTGTGCTTTGTCATGGTCGGAGCCGAGCTGCTTATTGATCTTATTATTGGCCTGTTCGGATACTCCTTTGCCGCCTATACCTACGATTTTCATATCATGCTCGTGTTTGCCGTTCTCAGCAAGCTGCTATATCTTCTGTTCTCGATTATCGGTTCACGAATATTTGCGCCGCAAAAGGGCAGAGACAGGGAGCCTCGCCTGATGCTGATGTTCTGTGTTCTTCCGCTGCTGTCCTCTTTCGCCGCAGTGACCACGGTTTATTTCGGCCTGAAAGACGGAATGACGGGAAACCGCGGGCTTATGACGATCATAATGGTCGTAACATTATTGATCGCCAACCTGATTTTTCTGTTCCTTTTCAACTATTTGCAGAGTGCAAATGAGGAAAAGCTTGAGCTGCAGCTGAGCCTGCAAAAGGAGCAGGCCGATGCCGCCTATTACGATGCGCTTCAGAAACAGCTTGAAAACCAGCGAATTTTGATACATGATATCAAAAACCACCTGGGCACTATTGATGCTTTGGCAAAGCAGAGCGCATCAGCAGAGATTGAAAATTATATTTCAGGTCTGGAAACAACATTTGAGCCGTTTAAACAGACAAAGCTCTGCAGCGACCCAATTTTGAATCTGCTCCTGATACGATTTCGGGATGAGTGCAGCGGACGCGGAGTTCAGTTTCACTGTGATGTCCGTGAGAGTGCCGCAGCCTTTTCGGATGCCCCGAGCATCACGGCTTTATACGGCAATCTGCTTTCCAATGCCTTGGAAGCAGCCGAAGCCTCGGCTGCAAAGCAAATCGAATTGTCCGTTACGAAAAACGAGGCACAGTCTGTCGTTGTTTCCGTTGTTAACTCCTGCGATACCGCCCCTGTCTCCGATGGCTGCGGCGGATATCTCACGAAGAAGTCTGACAGCATACCGCATGGAATCGGCCTGCGGAGCATAAGCAGAGTAGTGGCAAAATACCACGGGGTCACGACCATGTATTACGACGCAGAAAACAAGCAGTTTCACCATGTGATTCAATTCCCTGATTTTGATTAAAAAAGAGCCGCCTGACTG
>CAVGWF010000091.1:0-12211 GCA_963632825.1 Escherichia coli
GCATCTCACTCGTAATGAGAAGGTTGTGAGTTCGATTCTCACCACCAGCTCCATGGAACGAAAAAACCTGTGCTTCTCAGCACAGGTTTTTTGTTATATTATTTCAAATTCAATTTCAATATCGTTTACGCTGAGCTTTGCCGTGCCGCTTTTGCCGCAGGTCTTTATGTAGCAGCCGCCCGAGCCGCCCTTGAGCGATATGATCTGCGGACCTATGAGCTCAATGGGACCTGAGTATTTAAGAGCAACGGGCTCTTGCCAATACGGTGTGAGATTGCCGTATTCATCGACCGCGCGTATGCGCACCGCCGCCGCATCGTAGGTATCGCCCTCGGAGAGCGTTGTCTTGCTCGCAGTTATCTCGAGATGCGCATGCTGCCCCGGTGAGCGAGTGACCGAGCTCACAACACTGCCGTCCTTTACCGCGTCAAAACGCCAGCGGGTAGCCTCACCGCCCCAGTTGCCGACATATTTCCCGTAAAGCTCAACACCGTCGGAGAACCTGAAGCCCTTTAAAAGCATAAGCTTTGCGTATTTTGCCAGTATCTTCGGCGGCAGAGCGCTCGGACCGTACTTTGCGACCGCCGTCAGGCACTCCTTTACATCCTCGGCGGTTTTCCTGTCAAAGCCCTCCTGCGTTTCAAGCATCTCGCCGATAAAATCGTCTATTACGACCGGAGGATGCGGTATCGCAGGGTAATCATCGCGGCAGGGGAGAAACTCGCGCACAAAGACGTCGTTTTTGTATAGCCTTACGCTTTCGGCATTTGTGAAAACATATACCTTGCCGATATCGCCCGCGGGATGCTCGCCGATGTCCATGGATGAGGACACGGTGCAGCAGGGGACCCCGTCACTCTGACTGGCATACACGGCTGCCGCAAGCTTGGGATTGCGGAACATATCCATAACGCCGTGGTAGCACACCCCGTCGCCGCTGCCGAAATCCTTGTGAGTATTGTAGTCGAACATGCACCATGGGAATATGCCGCATATATCATCGGCTGCATACATGGCGTCGAGTACCTTCGCGTGCCGCAGAGCGTGGCTTAAGCGGTGGCGCTCATCGTCAAACGGCTTTGTGGGGAACATATGCCCGTTGCACTCGGAAACGAGGTAGGGCTTGTCTTTCTTTGATGTAACGGAGCTTTTTGACTTGAGACCCGCATTACCGCCGCTGTGGGAAAAATCATTGAATGCGTAAACATCCTCGAGCAGATGGCTTTTTTCAATGTACCGCACGCCGCTGGTCTGCCGTCCGGAGTCGAGCAGGTGAGCAACGGCATTCGTTTTTTTGTAAAGATCGTCGCAGTCCTGCGATTCGTTTATCCTGACGCCCCACAGCATTATGGAGGGATGATGCATATACTGCCGCACCATTTCGCCGGTATTGACCACCGCCTGACGCTTCCATTCCTCGTCGCCTATATGCTGCCAGCCGGGTATCTCGGTGAATACGAGCAGTCCCAGCTCATCACAGCGCGATATGAAGTGCTGCGACTGGGGATAGTGCGATGTGCGCACGGCATTAACACCAAGCTCGTTTTTAAGTATCTCGGCATCAAGCTCCTGTATGGACCTCGGCATTGCGTAGCCGACATACGGGTATGCCTGGTGGCGGTTCAAACCGCGCAGCTTGAGCTTCCTGCCGTTGAGGTAGAAGCCGTCGCATTCAAACCTCACCGTTCTGAAGCCGAAACGGACGCACACCTCGTCAACGCAGTCTCCGCCGCGCATGGCGCGAGCCCTTGCGGTGTAGAGCACAGGATCGTCAACAGACCACAGCCTGCTGTCCGGTATGTTGAGCTCAAACGCGTTTCCCGATGCGCCGGCGACGGTATTGCCGCCGCAGTCCAATATGTCGCACACTATATCACTGCACGGGCAGTCTATCCTCACCCGTATCTCATGCAGACCGGTGTTTTCTATAAGCAGCTCGCGGATATATTCAGGGTCTCTGACCTGAAGCGTTACCTCACGGTAGAGCCCGCCGTAGCATAGATAGTCTATGACAAAGCCAAACGGCGGTATGTTGAGGCTCTCACGCGTGTCGAGCCGGACATCTATTACATTTTCGCCGCCGAAGCTCACCTGCTCCGTTATATCAACGGTAAACGCCGTGTAGCCGCAGGCGTGGTATCCGACCTGCTCTCCGTTGCAGAACACCGTCGCCTCGTGAGCCGCACCGTCGAATCTGATCAGCAGCCTTTTTCCTTTCCACTCGGCAGGAGCGGTAAACACCTTCTTGTAGCCGCAGAGCATCTGATAGTCTTTACAGTCAATGTAGTTATACGGGAGCTCCTTTGCCGTGTGCGGCAGCCGCACGCTGTAAGCGCCGTCAAAGCCCGAGTCGTAGTCCTCCGTGAACAGCCAGCCGTTGTTCAATGAAATGTCCATAGCAAACTCCTTGTATGTAGTAGCATAATTGTATCATATCGGCGGTCATTTGCAAGATGTTGTTGATTTTACGGCGCGGAAACTATATAATGTCCCTGATATTTTCGGAACGGAGTACAAAAATGGATAAGCTGCTTAATACAAAACTGTTTCTTCTCGACATGGACGGTACCCTTTACCTCGGTGACGAGGTGTTTGACGGAGCAATTGATTTCATAAACACGGTGAGCGAAAGCGGCAGGGAGTATATATATCTGACCAATAATTCCTCCCGCGCCGGCATAGACTATATAACCCGTCTGCGCAGGCTGGGCTTTCCCTGCGAGGCTAAGAATGTTTTCACCTCCGGCATGGCTACGGCGATGTATCTCAACAGCCGATATCCCGGTGAGACCGTGTATCCTGTCGGAACTCCCGCATTTCTCGGTGAGCTTGAGAGCTACGGCGTAAAGCTCGGCGGCGGAGAGGACATAAGCGTCGTATGTGTCGGATTTGATACGACGCTGACATACGAAAAGCTCGACAAAGCGGTGCACTATCTGCGCCGCGGCGCTGCATTTATTGCCGCAAACCCCGACTGGGTGTGCCCCATGCCGGCCGATGAGGTTCTGCCAGACTGCGGCAGCATATGCGCACTGCTGACGGCAGCAAGCGGTGTCGAGCCCGTTTTTATCGGCAAGCCCAACCGCAATATGGTTGACATAATATCAGAACAGACGGGAGTGCCAAACGAGAATATCTGCTGCGTGGGCGACAGGCTTTACACCGATATAGCGGTCGCGCAGAACGCAGGCGCGGTCTCGGTGTGCGTCCTGTCCGGCGAGAGCAGCATGGAGGACATTGAGAATGCCGAGCGCAAGCCGGATTATGTGCTTGGCAGCGTTGCGGATATTGCGAATATTCTCAAGGAGAACGGCTGATTTACAGAAAGCTATTTAATTTTTGAATGGCTTGTGCTATAATACGGCATCGGTAGGGAGGTGAGCGCGTGCCGAGGCAGACCGGAACAAAGCAGATAGCGTCAAACAGAAAAGCATTCCATGATTATTTCGTGCTTGATCGGTTTGAAGCAGGCATAGAGCTTGCCGGAACCGAGGTAAAGTCACTCAGGGCAGGAACGGTCAATATGAAGGACTGCTACTGCACAATAAAAAACGGTGAGCTGTTCGTGCGTTCGCTTCATATCAGCCCGTATGAGAAGGGAAATATTTTCAACAAGGATCCCGTTCGCCCGAGAAGGCTTCTTATGCATAAGCGCGAGATAGTAAAGCTCAATGCCCGCGTGATGCAGGAGGGTGTTGCCCTCATTCCGCTGTCGCTGTATTTTAAGGACAGCAGGGTAAAGGTAGAGCTTGGCCTCTGCAAGGGCAAGAAGCTGTATGATAAACGAAATGACGATGCAAAGCGTGAAGCTGCGCGCGACATAGAAAGAACATTGAAGGAGAGACACTGATGAGCAATCCCATAGTAACCATTGAAATGGAAAACGGCGACATTATAAAGGCGGAGCTTTATCCCGAGATCGCCCCCAATACGGTCAATAATTTCATTTCACTGGTAAAGAACAAATTTTATGACGGCATTATTTTCCACCGCGTCATCCGCGGCTTTATGATCCAGGGCGGCGACCCTCAGGGTGTCGGCATCGGAGGTCCCGGTTACTCGATAAAGGGCGAGTTCAGGAACAACGGCATTCCCAACGATCTCAAGCATACCCGCGGAGTGCTTTCAATGGCGCGCAGCATGTCACCCAACTCCGCCGGCAGTCAGTTTTTCATCATGCACGAGGATGCTCCGCATCTCGACGGACAGTATGCCGCGTTCGGCAGGGTCATCAGCGGCATGGAGAACGTTGATAAGATCGCAAAATGCATGACCGGCAGGAATGACAAGCCCATCCACCGTCAGGCAATGAAGAAGGTCACGGTCGACACCTTCGGCGTTGACTATCCGGAGCCTGTGAAGATGTAAGAAACACCGGGGTGCGGAAAGCTCCGTACCCCGAGGAAAAACTCCTCGAATAAGCACCGGCAAATACTGTCTGAGTCGTCGTGCCGTGCAGCAGTATGTTATAGTATAATTTTTAAGGTCGGGCACATGCAGCGCCGACGAAAGCCGGCCTTAATGTGCCTCTGAATAAGGGGATGTACCGGTTTCGACGGGGGTATGGAGGCAGGAATAGCGAGCGGATGCGCCTACCATCCTAAAAATGGGCAGCTTATAAATTAAAGAACAACAACGATACTGTTCTTCTCGCTGCATAATTAGCGAGCGTTCCCTTCGGGAGGACCACGGCCCGAAACGGAGCGTCGATCAGTGGTGCCCGTGAGTGCGCAAAGCTTTGAGCGCACCACGCATAATGAAGCTACCGACTCCGTAAGCCTGACGGTCGGCGTACGGGGAAGGGAATATAAACGATCGTATGCGCTCGGAGAAGTTCCTGTTAAAGTACTTTCGGACGGGGGTTCAACTCCCCCCATCTCCACCAAAACTGGACACCAATTTTGATACAATGCGTATCTTGATTGGTGTCCAGTTTCTTTTTGAAAAAGTGCCTAATTGCAAGGCTTTCTCGATACTTTTTAACGATAACGAGATCTGCGGCTACTCAGAAACGAGTGTCATAGAGCTTTTTCTCATTTTATCCATAATACCTTTTAACGAAAGATTGTGGGGTGTGCATTTTTCGGCAAAAGGGTGTGCACTTTTTAATTATTTCTCTAAGAGTGCAAAAATAAGGTCGCAAAACCCGTACGCCCCAAAAGGTGTGCGTTCTTGCGACCTTAACTTATGCTCCAACTTTAATTTCAGTGCCGTTTTTGAAAGCAAAGGTTATTTCACCATTTCTGTGGATGACAGCTTTTTCAATCATTACCGTCCAGATGGTGTCGTTCCAGTCGTGCATTACCTTCGGCTGTTTCTTGAGGGTGCGAATGTAAAGCGCCATCTTCTTGTCCTGCTGACTGCGGGCGGTGCGCAGGCTCTGCAACCTTTCCAGCTGCGCAGTCGCTTTCTCGTACCGTTCGGTAAGGGCTTCGTACTTTTTGAGGTAGGCTTCCTGGGACTGTGCCGTGGATGCGTTTTCCTTGACTGCCACCTTGACCAGTTCGGCAATCACCTGGGTCTCTTCGAGCTGCCGTTCAATGTCGGCATCCAGTGTTCCGAAGTCCATCAGCTTCTGCCGCCATGCTTCGATTTCCTTTATAATCTGTACCCGATCCTGCATCATCAGATTGTAGGCTTTGATGAAAAGCTGCTGTATGGTTTCTGTGTCCAATGCGGGGGTGTGGCAGTGTTCCTCACTTGAGAATTTGCCGTTGCACTGCCAAATGGTACGACGATACTGGTCGGTGGAGTGCCAGACTTTGGGGCCAAAGAAAGCACCGCAGTCCTCGCAGACCAGTTTGGCTGAAAGAATACTTTTGCCGCTGTAGGCTTTCCCCAGTGTCTTGCGTCTGGCGAACTCCGCCTGCACCTGTTCCCATTCGTCCGGCTCAATGATGGCGGGGTGGCTACCTGTCACATAATACTGCGGCACTTCGCCCTCGTTGGGCTTCATTTTCTTTTCCAGAAAATCCACTGTGAATGTCTTCTGGAGCAATGCATCACCTTTATATTTTTCGTTTTGAAGGATACTGGTGACGGTGGTTTTACTCCATTTTGCTTTGCCGCTCGGCGACGGGATACCCAACTCTTCCAGGTATTTGCAAATGCCTGCTTGGGTCTTGCCTTCGAGGAAAAGCCTGTAAATCAGCTTTACGACCCTGGCTTCGCTTTCGACAACCGCAGGTCGTCCATCCTCGCCCTTTTCATAGCCGAGGAAGCGTTTGTACGGCAGATGCACTTTGCCATCGGAGAAGCTCTTGCGCTGTCCCCAAGTGATGTTTTCGGAAATGCTGCGGCTTTCTTCCTGTGCCAGTGAGGACATGATGGTGATGAGCAGTTCGCCTTTGCCGTCAAAGGTGTAGATGCCCTCTTTCTCGAAATAGCACTCCACGCCGTTCTCTTTCAGCTTTCGGATGGTTACCAGGCTGTCGACCGTATTTCTCGCAAATCGGCTGACCGACTTGGTAACGATGAGGTCGATTTTACCGTCCAGGGCATCGGTAATCATTTCTTTGAACCCCTCACGGCGCTTGGTGTTAGTGCCGGAAATGCCCTCGTCCGTATAGACTTTTACGAACTCCCATTCCGGCTTGGACTGTATGAATTTGGTGTAGTAATCAACCTGGGCTTCATAACTGGTGAACTGTTCATCGCTGTCGGTGGAAACACGGGCGTATCCGGCGACACGTCTTTTCCGTGCTGCCACCGTAGGCAGATGCGTCAGCGGGTTTATGGTTGCGGGTATCATCGTAACTTTAGGCATTCTGGTTTCTCCTTTCCAGGGCTTTCTGACGGGCAGTTGCCTTCATCTCGTCCGTCCAACTTTGGCGGCGGGAGCGGTCTTGCCATGTCCGTGTAATCTCCGAACCATCAAAGAAACGGAAAATCAGCACATTTCCGTTGCAGACCAGAATACTCTTTATGAGCCTGCGGAGTAATTCCTCTGGAAAATCCATCTTCCCAAGTACCTCTGCCGTCACAGCCTGCAAGGTTTCCTCTGGAATCTGTTTGGAAGCGCAGGCGGCTTTGCCCATTGAATTGAATGTACCGCAAACCCAGACGGGACCCGTTTTCGTGACCTTGCGCCGATAGTTCTTTCCGCAGCCTTCACAGACCAGAAGGCTTGTGAAGGGGTACGCTTTCTTGGGCGCAGGCTTTTTCAAGAACCGAGCCGCCCGTCGGGCTTTTTCAGCCTGCACTGCTTGGAAGATCTCCATGTCAATGATGGCATCGTGGGCGTTCTCTGCATGGTACTTGGGCAGTTCACCGTTATTGATGATGGTTTTCTTGGTGATGTGATTCTCACGGAAGGTTTTCTGTAAAATCAGATTTCCTGTATAGGTGTAATTGCTGAGTATCTTTGAAATTACGGACTGACCCCATTTTTTGCCGAAGCGTGACGGGATGCCGTCCTCATTCAGTCTCTTGGCAATGGTAAGGTAGCCATCGCCGGAAAGATACTCGTCATAGATGCGGCGGACAAGGTCTGCTTCCTCTGGAATGATCTCGTATCGACCGTTTTTCAGTCGGTATCCGAGCATAGCTCCGTTCCATGGCATCCCTTCCTCAAAGTTCCGCTTGATGCGCCATTTCTGGTTCTCACTGGCGGATCGGCTCTCTTCCTGTGCGTAGGATGCCAGGATGGTCATCATCAGTTCACCGTCACCGCTCATAGTGTGGATATTCTGCTCCTCAAAGAAAATGTCCACCCCCCAGGCTTTGAGGTCACGGACGGCCTGTAGCAGCGTAACCGTGTTTCGTGCAAAGCGGGAGATGGACTTTGTAATCACCATATTGATTTTTCCGGCACGGCAGTCGGCGACAAGTCTCTGAAAATCTGCTCTGGCTTCCTTTGTGCCGGTCTTGGCTTCGTCAGCGTACACGCCGACATAGAGCCAGTCCTCGTGATTCTGGATGAGATTACTGTAATAGCTGACCTGTGCAGACAGCGAGTGGAGCATGGCATCCTTGCCGCTTGACACACGGGCATATGCTGCGACTCGCTTTTTCTGCTCCAGTTTCGGTGGTTTTGGTACAATGGTTATTGCTCTTGGCATTTTGTCACCTCCTCGTAGTGTGATATATTACCTCTGAAACCACTATATATCAAGTCAATCCCGCGATATAAACTACACGAAGATATTCCAAATTTCTCGCCCTGCATTGTATCAATTATGGCGTAATCCTCTGGGGTTAAAATCCCCATCGAAAGCATCCGTTTTGCCTGGAGCATGGATGCCAGGTAGCGTTCCAGTCTGGCACGGTAATCATCAGTCACGGGAATCACGCTCCTATCCGAAGCGGTCGGAGATGTAGCAACCGTGACTGCAATATTTACGCTCTTTATTCCCATATGCCGTGAAAGGCTTACCGCAATAGGCGCAGGTGTACGCATAAACCGCTTTCCGATCCACGCAGTCTGGATGACTGTTCCACCAGGCAGTACGACAGGTGTCCGAGCAGAATTTACGAGGTTTCTGCTTGGGGATGATTTTTGTCAGCTTTCCGCACTGCTTGCAGGCAACCGTGTTTTTTGCCGCATCTCCCAGACCATTTCGGCGGCAGAATGAGCGTACTGTATTATCTGAAATGCCGAGCTTTTTGCCAATTTTCACATAGCTGCTGCCCTGCAAACGCATAGCTTTGATTTTTTCTTTCTGTAATTCCGTCACTGTTGGTTTCTCCGTTCCGAGGGGTTACCTCACTATCCACTGGAGGAAAAACCGCTGTCTGGTCCGCATAAGCGCAAAAAAATAAGCCCATCGAAGAAAAAATGCTCTCCTCGATGGGCTTTGTGCTTACTTATTCGGTATTTTGAGCTTCATGCCGCTATAGATGACATTGCTTGTCAGCCCGTTCAGACTAACGATTTCCTTGTAGCGGCTGCCGCTGCCGAGATACTTCTTGGCGATCGCCCAGAGGGTGTCGCCGTGCACCACAGTATGGATGCGGTATGTTTCACCGATTGCTGCTCCCGCAACGGCAAGTGCGGAGATCTTGACCGCCGACATAATGGCGTATTTGCCGGACTCGTCCTTGTTGACGACGGCACGGTCGCCGCTGACCTCGACCACATACCAGCGGAGCTTTTTGACCCAGCCGGGGATGGTCTTGCCGTTATAGTAGGTGCTGCCCGTGATGGTCACAAGGTCGCCGGCCTTGATGGCAGCAGTGCTTTCCTCCTGCTCGGAGGGAGTTGCCGTCTCCGCACTGCCGCCGAGAGCCGCCGTGACCTTGGATGCAAGATCGCCCATGCGGGCATACATCCAGTTGCCGGGGCAGCTTTTGTTGGCAAACCACCTGTGGACGGTCAGCACCATCTCGTTGGATGCGGGTGTGTAGTTGAGTGTCTTGCTCTTATCCCCAAGCCAGAGCAGCTTGGTTTTGCCGTTGCGCCTGCAGATGTCGGTGCAAAGCTCAATGAGCCGCTGGTACACCACATCCTTGAAAGCATACGGCTCTGTGGTGTCGCTGGCGCACTCGATGGTGACGGCTCTCTGGTCGTTTGCATTGGAGGAGGAGCACCAGGATCGGTTTTTCTCCTCCACATACATACCGACCCGACCGTCCACGCCGATGCCGTAGTTGCAGCTTGCCTGACGGGAGGTCGGCAAAAAGATGCTGCCCAGCGTTTCCACACTGCACTGACCCACCACGCAGTGGGGCGTGATGCGGTCGATGCTGTGGGTACGCTGCCCAGAGTGGTTCGGGCTGAGTTTGGTGTAGGACACCAGTGAACTGTTTGTGTAAGCCATGTCATTCGTCCTCCTTTTCGGCACGGTCATGAAGCTGCTCCAGTACGGATTTCAGCTTCTGCGGAATGGGCAGTCCCAGATAGGCTGCGTTCTCCAAGAGAGATACGCCCTCGTTGGAGAGATAGAAAAAGATGATCGCCGTGCGCATCACCGAGCCGCTGCCGATGACGTGGGTGTCGAGAATGTGCCCGATGCCGACCAGGGCGAAGATGAGCACCTTTTTGAAAATGCCCTTGAAGCCCACGGCGCTGGACAGCTTTTTATCCACCACGGCGCACATGATGCCCGTCACATAGTCGATGACTACGAAAGCCAGAAGCGCGTAAAGCAAGCCGTCACATCCTCCCAGGAACCATCCCAGCCAGCCGCCGATACCGGCGAACACCACCTGAACGGTCGTCCAGAATTCTTTCATGTTGTTTTCCTCCTTTGAAAGTTGAATTTTTGTATGAAAAAAGACACTCCGAAGAGTGCCTTCATTCCTTATTCCAGCCATGCCGGTCGTTCCGGTATGGTTTTTGTTTCGGTCACCTTGAGCCAAGCGGTGTACCAGGCTGTCAGCTCCGCCAGCTGTTTGATGGACAGCGTGGCGTACCATAGCTGACCTCGGTTGACGAAGGCGAAGCATTCCGTCTGCCGCCGCTGCCGCAGGGTTTCCTTTTCGGATTCCTCGGCGATGGCGGCATCCTGCTCCTCGTCAAAGAGCGCCTTACCGTCCTGCGCCTTGTAGGACTGCCAGTGCGCAAGAAAATGGTCGATGTTCTCCGGGTCCGGCAGCTCGATGCCGTCGGTAATATCGCCCTCAAGGGCAAAGCTGGTGATGAAGCCCTTATCGTCCAATATTGCTTTCATAAGCCCTCCTCAGTTCACTCCGAACACCCTGAGTATCTGCCCGGAACTGCTTCTGCCCTTGAACGCCAGATAGCAGGTCGAGCCGGAATAATAGATGTTGAAGGAGTAGTAATAGCTCTCGTCCGCGATCTGGTAGCTTACGGACGAGGTGGTAATAACGGATGCCGGAATGATGGTAGCGACACGGGAAGCGCTGGATGATGGCTGACCGATGATGATGTACGCCTTGTAGGAGCCGTAGTTGAAGCTGGTGCTGCCCGTGGTCAGCGTTCCGTTGAACAGCGAGGTGCAGGCAATGCCGAGATTGCTCCTCGCACCCGCCGCCGTTGTGGAGCCGGTGCCGCCGTAGGCTATCGCCAGCGCGTTGGTCAGCGAGATGGATGTCCACGAGCATCGGTCGTAGGCCAGCTTTACGGCATAGGGCGTTGCGGCAAGAGCCGTGCTGGTGGACGAGGTGCTGTTGGACAGCATGGTGATTCCGTACCGTGCGGTCGTGGCGTTCAGGCAGTACAGCGCGATCCACCATGTGCCGTTATATACGAAAAGCACTACCTGATTGGCAGTCCACATATTCGTGGAAACATAATAGCCGTTTGTGCCGCAGATAGCCTTCGCTCCCGTGCCGTTTACATTCATGGACGGGCTGCTGCCGGTATTGCCGTAGGTGAACTGAACGGCGAGAAGCGCGCCCTTTTTCAGGGCGAATTCATCGCAGGTCACCACCTTTGCCGCCGTCGCCGCTTCGGTTTCGCAGACGCCGAAATAGGGCTTATCAAAGGTGTAGTCAATGTCGTCCGGCTTCAGCGTCCCCTCGATGCGGACGTCGCCCTCAAAATGCCCGTCGCCGACCACATGGAGCGCAGCGTCTGGGGTCGGTGTATTGATGCCGACCTTCTTCTTTCGCAGCGCCACCAGCGGCGTGCCCTGGGGCACCGTGAAATACAGATTAACGCCGGAGAGCGTGTTCAGCTGATCCCGAATGTAGATGTGGAAGTCATAGCTTGAATTTGCGTCCAGAGAGCACAGCTCCAGATTGGAGTAGGAAAAGCTGCTGCCGCTCTGCGTGACCGCATCGGTGATGGCGGTGTAGCTGCCGTAGCTGGATGCGCTTGTCAGCTTGTAGCGGTACTGCACATACATGAGGCTGTTCTTCTGCGTTCCGTCCACCGTGATGGGTGAAATGCTCCCCTTGAAAACAAGCTGCATCTCCGCTTCGATGTCGTTGGTGCGGCGCAGAGAAATTTCCGACACCTTGGGCTTTTCATACGGAATGACCGTGATCTGCTGCGTGATGCTGACGGTATAGCCGCGGGAGTCGGTCGCCGTAACCACCACATCCAAGGTGCCGGACTTGCTGACCGTGTAGAGGTTCAGCGCGGCGCCGGTGGTATTGGAGAAGGTCACGCCGTTGCAGGAGGCGGCGTATTTGACGATGGACGCACCGTTTTTCGCCGTCGCCGTACCGGGTGTCACATAGACATAGGAATAGCCCTGAATGAAGCGCTGGCTGTTGCCCGTCACCGCAATGGTGGTACTGCGGCTGTCACGAACGGAAAATGCGGTCATGGTGGGTGCGGAATTTGCCTCCGTGGTCTGTATGA
>CAVGWF010000092.1:0-6116 GCA_963632825.1 Escherichia coli
GCACCGCCGTTGGTGCCGGCACCCAGACCGTCAAGGCAGGTGGGCAGGCAGAATATGAAGATGATGACAGCGCAGAGAATTGCGTACTTCTTGCGTCCGGGAGCCTTGCCCTGCTCGATATTCTGGTCGACCTTGAAGGAGGTGATGACCTCGAGGAGGGAGAAGGACGAAGAAATTGCCGCGATGAAAACGAGTGCGTAGAACAGGAAGCCCATGATGTTGCCGACATAGCCCATCTTCTCAAAGACGATCTGCATGGACAGGAACAGGAGTCCCGGGCCGGAGCTGGTCTCACCGTTGAGGAAGGCGAAGCATGCGGGCATGACGATCATGCCGGCCATGATAGCAACGAGGGTATCGCAGATAATGATAACAACAGCGTTCTTCTGAACACCTTCCTGCTTTTTCAGGTAAGAGCCGTAGGTGATCATGATGCCCATGCCGAGTGACAGGGAGAAGAACATCTGACCTGCCGCAGCCTTCAGAACATCAAGGAAGTTCTTTTCAAGAGGCTCAATGTTCCAGCCGAACATGAACTTGTAGCCGCCCATTGCGCCGGGCTGGATCGCAACGTAGATGATAACAACGAGGAGCATGACGAACAGAGCGGGCATACCGATCTTGCAGAACTTCTCTATGCCTTCCGCAACACCTGCGGCAACGACGAATACATTGAGGGCTATGAAGATGGCCGTCCAGAGGATCATCTGGCCGCCGTTCATGATGAAGCTGCCGAAGAAGTCGGAGATGTTTGCAACATTCCAGGTGTCCCAGCCGAAGATAGCGGTCAGATAGCCGAGTGCATAGCGCATGACCATGCCGCCGAGGACAAAGTAGAAGCAGAGGATCAGGAACGGTACCAAAACCGCCATGTAACCCATCCAGGTGAACTTTTTGCTGAGCTTACGGTAAGCCGCGACAGGGCTCAGGCCGGTCTTACGGCCGATGGCGAGCTCGCCGACCATAACGGCAAGGCCGACGAAAATAGCGAGAACGAGATATATGAGCAGGAAGGCGAAGCCGCCGTTCATACCCATTTTGTACGGGAAGCCCCAGATGTTGCCCAGACCGACTGCCGAACCGACAGCTGCCATCAGGAAACCAAAGTTGGAGCCAAAAGAAGCGCGATTGTTTTCCATAACTTTCTCTCCTTTAATTATACCTTTGCCGTAAATTGCGCCACGGCACAAAACGGCGTATGTTAATTTTTCATTAACTGCACGCCAAATTTATAAACAGACTTTACACTATATTCACACTTTTTTCAATACTTTTTTCGTGTTTAAATATTAACTTTCGCTTCATTCTGTTAAAGTTTTGTGTATTTTCCACAATATATTGCATTTTTTCATATGCTATATTACCAAAATTCATATCCTTTGATTGCCATAAACAAGGTACATTGTCAGGTCATTATCAGCAAAGACACGCAAATGTGTTAAGTCTCTTAACAGGACGAACGAAAGAATTTTGCATGCCAGCAATTTAACGCATACTTCCCACTTGATTTTTTGAATTAATAATGTAAAATGAAAATGTTGTAGACTACGGCGTCCGGCGGCCGATAACTGCGGAATGCTGTTTTCAGCAGAATGGAGATTCAAAATGACTTATGAAATGGACATTGCCGGCTTAAAGCGTGATTTGCCTTTGTGTAAGGTCACCGACGACCTCTACATAGGTGCATTTGTCATGTTCGGCGATGTTGAGATAACCGTTCACTGCGCCGCGGAGCTTTTAAAGCGCGCTCCCGAATATGATTATCTCATTGCTCCCGAGGCAAAGGCCATCCCCCTGCTCTACGAAATGGCGCGTCAGAGCGGCGCTGAAAAATATTTTCTCGCAAGAAAAGCTCCCAAGGCCTACATGAGCGGCGTTTTCGAGGTGCATGTTAAGTCCATCACCACCATGGATGTGCAGCGTCTTGTTATAGACACCGCCGATGCCGAGCTCATAAAGGGCAAGCGCATACTTATAATAGATGATGTCATTTCCACCGGTGAGAGCCTCAGAGCCGTAGAGGAGCTCGTAAAAAAGGCCGGCGGCAACATCGTCGGCAAAATGGCAGTCCTCGCCGAGGGCGATGCGCAGAAGCGCGACGATATTATCGTGCTCGGCAGTCTCCCCCTTTTCAACTCCGACGGAACGGTCAAGGAATAAGATACCGTATGATAAAAAAAGAGCTTCTATTGCCACGGGCCAATAGCGAAGTAATTAAGTAGGATACGGTGAAGTCCCAAAATCAGAGGGGCTTCACCGTGTTCTGCGTTATGCAGAAACATTGAGCCGCTTAGGGTTTTGTCGTATTTCCTCCATCATCGCTTGAAGCTCTTTTTCTGTGGGTATGGAGAACAATCCGACGGCAGTGAAGTAAATATCGACCTTGACTTTCTTGGCAGCATGGTCTTTGGAGTGAATCTCAATGCGCTGGATCAGAGTGTTGACCAGCTCAGGAGTAAGCTGCCGTATGTCCGTGTACTCTCGCAGACCTTTCAGAAGCATACGCAAATCGACCTTGTTTTGCTCTGCCGCCTGAAGTTTCTTGTTGCTTTCAGCTACCTGTTCAATGAGTTCTTTTTGCTCTTTCTCGTAATTGGCAGTCATCTTCACAAAGCGCTCATCGGTGATCTTGCCGGAGATATTTGCCTCAAACAGTCCTTCGATTGCTTTGTCGATGGCCTTTATTCGCCTCTCATTTGTAGCTATGGTCTGCTTCAGCTTCTGAATATCCGACTGCCGTGCGGCATCGCTGTTTTTCGCAATCAAATACAGAAATACAGACTCGTAGCACCGCACAAAATCCGCAAGGTTGCCGGTTGCTTCCGCTACAACTTGCTCAAGCACTACATTTCGGATATAATGAATTTCACAAGTACCACGACCGGAATTATAGTTGGCACAGCGATAGAACTCCTGATTGGGCTTCAGACTCTTGGCTGCACAGAAGTGCAATTTTGCACCGCAGTCATGGCAAAAGAGCAAGCCTGCGAAAAGACTCTTTCTTCCGGTTTTAGTATTCCTGCGCTTATGACTGCGCAGCTCCTGCACACGGTCAAACAGTTCCTCGGAAATGATCGGCTCCTGCATATTGGGGATAATTTGCTGCTCCTCTATGGGGTTATATATGGTCTTATGCACCTTGTAGCTGACAGTGGTACTTTTGAAATTTACAGCGCAGCCGGTGTATTGCCTGTTTTCAAGAATGTGCTTTATGGTATCGCTTGCCCATAGATAAGGATTTGCCTGCACAGGATTGCTTGCGGCTCTGCCGATGGAGTTGAAGTATGCCGTAGGCGTGAGTATCTTCTCCGTTTCGAGGTCACGGGCGATCTGCGACGGCCCACGCCCTGCAAGGCAGAGATTGAATATCTTTCGCACCACCTTCGCCGCCGGTTCGTCAATCAGCCATCTTTCTCTGTCCTCCGGTGACTTCTTGTAGCCGTATGGAACCGTGGAAGACACCCTCTTGCCGTGTTCGGATTTGCTTTTCCAGACAGCGCGGATCTTCTTGCTGGTCTGCTCGGCGTACCACTCGTTGAAGATATTGTAGAAAGGCATCATCTCAAGTCCGGTTTTCGTAGCAGTATTCACATTCTCTTGGATAGAAATGAAGGTCACGCCAAGGGACGGATAGACGATCTGCGTCAGGCGTCCCATTTCCACCTGCTCACGACCGAAACGAGATAAATCTTTTACGATGATCGTGCCAATCAAGCCGTTCTCCACCATCTTTTGCATCTGCTGAAAGCCTTCTCTTTGGAAGGTAGTACCCGAGACCCCGTCATCAACGAAAAACTGCGTGTTCCTGTAGCCTTCCCGACGGGCGTAGTCCTGTAAAATTTGCTTTTGGTTCGTTATTGAGTTCGACTCCATATCTTTGTTATCGTCATCTACGGACAGCCTGCAATACAGCGCCGTGATGAGCTCTTCTTTTTGCCCTTTATTTTTCGTTGTCATATTAAAATTCTCCTTCCCGACAACCTGGCATAGCAAAGGCAAGTATAGCCTACTATACCCGGTCGTCTATTTCGAATATGCGGTTATGCGGACTGCTGCGAGAGCAGCAGATCACGGAACTGCTGCAATACGCTTTGCTTACCGCTTTCGTTAAAATGAGTAGTTACTTCGTAAACTGTGCCGCCAATCTTCACATTGAAAGTTGACTCGGCATCAGGCTCATAGACAAAGTGTGTTAATTCAAATTGTTTGTTTTCCATAAGTGTGTCCTCCTATCTTGAATCCCTATCCCGCTGACGGATGAGATATTTGCGGTAATAATCAACAGCTTTCAGAACAAAATCTTCTTGCTGCTGTGCGGTCAGATTTTTCGGCAGACGGTCACGAAGCTTATCCATCGGGATTTTGATACTTTCTCGTTGGTTGGCTTTTTCCTCCGACATGATTTGCATAATTGCAAAGGTATCGAGCCGCCCTGCACGGTCAGCCTTGTGCATACGCCACGCTTGCGAATAAGACGGAGTGCAATCGTTGACTGCACACTGTTCCAATACATCACGCTGGCTTTGCTCATCAAGGAATGACAGCTCTACACCGACGGATAGGGCAATTTCGCCGTTATCCATCTTTTCGAGAAATTCGGGGATTAAATAGGTCAGGCGGATATAGCGTTTTACGGTATCTTTACTGATTCCTTCTTGCTCTCCAATTACCTCAGTAGACAACTTCGGCGCAACTTGCACCGAAGTTAAATCCGTCCGTTTGCCTTGATGGGACAGAGCCTCCATTTTCATCTTATACGCAAAAGCCTTTTCGGACGGCAAAATATGCTCACGGTGCAGGTTGCTGTCCACTACGGCAATGGCGGCGGCATCACGGTCGAGGGCATAAATTAAGGCAGGGACTTCTGTTATCCCTGCCTTCTGTGCTGCGTGTAAGCGGCGGTGTCCGCTTATTACCTCATATTCATCTGTATTTTCAATCGGTCGGACGATCAGCGGCGAAAGAATGCCTTGCGTCTGTATGCTTTCAATCAGCATATTCATTTCCTCATCATCCTTGACCTTGAACGGGTGTCCGTCAAATGGCCGCAATTTTTCAACCGGAATTGCTACCGGTGTTTTCATTGTATTCTTCATCTTTCGTAAGACCTCTCTTTCTTTTTTTCTGTAATATTGTTCTGCTGCGGAACATCACGCCCGGCGGCACGCTCCTCGTTGGCGGTGATCCGATCCAGCGTGTCCTGTATATGCACGGAGCGCTTTTCTATTGCCTTGTTGCATTTCATTTCCTTGCGTATATCCGTAATTTCTTCGGTCAGCTTGGATTTTTCACGGCGTAATGCTGTCTTCTCTTCAGGCGATGCCCGGCGTATTTTGTTCTGCAGCTTTGTACGCTGCGCGGTTAAATCTTTAAGCCGCTCTTCCAGATAAGCACGGTCGGCGTAGAGATTATCCAGCGTCTCAATGCGATGGAAATGCATATAGTCCACCTGCGCCGTAAATTCATCGAGCCTGCGAAGGTCTTCACGCAGATACGGGCTTACCGGCTCGTAATGCTGATTCTTCGGAAGTATCCCAAGTTCAAAGCAGTAGTACAGATACAAGCGGTAGATATGGCTCGTCCTAACAAACGGCGTATAATAGCTGCGATAGTGGTAGGGCATATACGGCGAAAACACGACCCTTGCCCTGCGGCTGCCATATGGAGCGTTTCGCCCCAAGTGCTTACGCAGATATTCCGGAGTCCACCGTTCCTCCAATGTGTCGAGTCGGGTAAAGTGCTCATACTGCGGCAGGCGTATCTTCCAGTGAACGCCGCTGAAATCCGTAATATATCCGAGCCGCTGCAAATACCGCTCTGCGTTCTGCACGGTCGTACTCTCCGAAAAGGCGGCGGTAACATCCTTGCGGTACACATTGTAGCGGGTGGGCTTGCCGCTTTTTTCATCCAGCCACACCGGTCGTGACGGTGCCTTATGCGGATGAGCAATTACGGATAGCTCGTATTCCCGGCAGAGACGGTCGGAGATATCACGCAGCCGCTGCTGCTCCCTTTTGGAATGGTTATATTTGCCGCCGTCCCGGAATGAGACGGAATTGAAAGCAAAGTGATTGTGGATATGCTCCTTGTCCAGATGTGTCGTGACCACGATCTGA
>CAVGWF010000093.1:0-5799 GCA_963632825.1 Escherichia coli
CAATAAGGGGACTATTATTATGCCAAGAAAGAGAGACAAGAACAAACGATACAGCCCAGAACTGAAAATAGCGGTAGTAGAAGCGTATCTTTCAGGAAAGGGCAGCATGGCAGAACTGGCAAAAAAATATGGGCTTTCTGACGAAAGTCGTGTGAGAGACTGGCTGAAGAGTTATAATGGTCATAGAAAGTTTAAGCGGCACAGTGCTGCGAGAGGAGCGCTTTATATGACCAAGGGAAAGAAAACAACGCAACAAGAACGCGCAGAGATTGTAGCCTTCTGTTTGGAACACGGCAGGGATTATCTGCTGACTGTAGAGCACTATGGAGTATCTTACCAACAAATCTACGCCTGGGTCCGCAAGTACGAAGAAAAGGGCATAGACGGACTGGCGGATGGCAGGGGGCGTACCAGGCCAGAGAGTGAAATGTCCGAGACCGAAAAGCTTCAAGCTCAGGTACGGATGCTGGAAGCGCAGCTGCGGGATAAGGAAATGGAGATAGAGCTGCTAAAAAAAGTGAAGGAGTTGGAAGGAGGTGTTTGGTGGGAGAAGTAAGGCAGGAACCATCCTATCTGGCGATTCAGTATCTTCATGAGACGAAGAAGTATCCCGTCTCCAGATTGTGCGCCGCTTTGCACATTCCAAGATGTTCCTACTATAAATGGCTGAAACGGGAGAAAAGCAGGAATGAATTGTTGAATGAACAGATTATTGATTGGATCAAAGCTCTTTACATAGAGCAAAATGGAATTTTAGGATATCGACAGATGACGATCGCTATTAACAGGACGCATCAGACCCAATTTAACAAGAAACGGATCCATAGATTGATGCGAGCACTGAATCTACGGTCGGTATGCCGCAAAAGGCGCTGCAGCTATACTCCCTCCACTCCGGAAGTGACAGCAGAGAATATTCTGAACAGGGAGTTTCATGCAGACAAAGCAAACGAAAAATGGCTGACGGATGTAACGGAATTTAAGTGGTACGACGGTCCAGATGTCCACAAGATATATCTCAGCGCAATTCTTGATCTCTATGACAGACGAATTGTGGCATATAAAATTGGCACCAGCAACAATAACAAGCTGGTATTTGATACGTTCGATGAAGCAATTGAGAAGAATCCTAATGCACATCCTCTATTCCATAGCGACCGTGGATTCCAGTATACAAGTAAGCACTTTCGGGCAAAGCTGGACGCTGCAAAGATGGTGCAGAGTATGTCCAGAGTTGGACGGTGTATTGACAATGGTCCGATGGAAGGATTCTGGGGAATCCTGAAATCCGAGATGTACTATTTGAGAAAATTTTCTAGCGAGCAAGCGTTGACTTCCGCCATCGAAGAATATATCCATTTCTATAATACCAAGCGGTACCAGAAGCGCCTTCGCTGCATGACACCTATGGAGTTTCGCGCTGCTGCATAAAAAGATGATCTCTGCCAATGCAGAGACCATCTCCAACAAAATGTTTTTGTTTTTTTCACTGTCTACTTGACAGGGGGCACTTCAGGTTTTTCATAAAACGATCTTCTTCGGCAGCCGGTATCAATTTCCGACCGTCACATATTCGGCTCCTTTATCGAAGCAAAGAGCGTTTTTGGGATTGACCTTGCCTTTTTTAAGGAAAAACCGATCTATCGCCTCACGAAGGTAATTATAATCGAATATATCGGTTGCCTTACCGAGTGCTCCGATTATCACTATGTTCGCTCCTCGGGGATTGCCAAGCTCGTTTGCGATATCAGTCGCAGGGATCATATGGATATTCACATCACTGCGATATTTTCTTCCGGAGCTCACCACCGAGCTGTTAACGAAGATATGCCCTCCGGGTTTGACCGTACCCTCAAACTTTTTTAGGGACGCTTCATTCATGGCAAAAAGTATGTCAGGCTCTTCCGCCTTCGGACTTGCGATCTCCTCATCGCTTATCTTTAGGGTACAGTTTGCTGTACCGCCGCGCATCTCTGTTCCGTAGGAAGGGTACCAAAGGATATTTCTGTCCTGCTCCATTGCCGCATTAGCCAGTATCAGCCCCATCACGAGCACTCCCTGACCGCCGAAGCCTGAGCATATCATTTCAGTCGTTGCCATCTGCATTATCCTCCCTGTCAACAAATTCTCCTACCGGGAACTGCGGGATTACCTGCTCTCTTAAACGCTTCATCGCGTCTGCCGGACTGAGGTTCCAGTTTGTGGGGCATGGAGAAAGTATCTCCACGCAGCAGAATCCCTCATTGTTTATGTGCTTTTCAAACGCTTTCTTTATGTACTTCTTCGCCGTTCTTATTGACGCTACGGAATCAAGGGAGCATCTCGCAAGATATGCTATGTCCAGATGTCCGATCGCCTTTTCAATATTGAACGGGCTGCCGTCATGATGTTTCTTGCCGTGCACGGAGGATGCTGTTTTTTGACCGATAAGTGAGCAGGCTGACATCTGTCCGCCGGTCATACCGAACACACCATTGTTGAAAACGAGGACAAGTACATTGTCGTCGCGCAGTGCGGCATGCATGGTCTCCGCCATTCCTATGTTATATGCTGCACCGTCGCCGAGGTGTGCGACGGACACTGTGTCTTTACGAGCTTTTTTGATGCCCATTGCAACCGGAATGGTTCTGCCATGAGCCGCAACGACCGTGTCATACTCCCATACCCATGCATTTATCTCGCCGCAGGCCACATCACAGGTCATAACGAGTCTGTCTCGTACTCCCAGCTCGTCAACTACTTCGCCGATTATACGGCTGCATATACACGCTCGACCTGAATAGAACGATTGTACTCAAGTGTATGCCGCTGTAAGCAGAGCATGAGAGCAAAAGCATTTTCTGCGGTCTCCTGAGTGCAGTAGTCCAAAATTGACGCAACCGGTATGCCAAGCTTGGTTGCATAGTCGATATCTATCGAGTTGTATCCGGTTGCCTCGTATGATATGACCTTGCAGTTTTTCATTGCGTCAAGTTCGGGTTTGCCGAAATAAACATAATCCTTTATGATTATGTCGGCATCCGCCACATCCGCAAAGAACCGAGATCTGTCATCGCTGTCCTCATCAAGAACCGCTACCGACACCTCGGCATCCGGACAGTGCTCCTTGAGCCATGCTTTTTCATGAATCATCGGTCTGTCCTTTGTCGAAGGCGGTTCAACAAATACGATTTTCATATTTCACCCTTTCCGCGTTCGCCATGTTGGGACGCCATTCACTTATCCCGTCACAATTTTACACCCGTGCGCGCTTACGGGTGTTCGGTATTGTGGAACGCTGTTCACTAAAATTATAGCACTTATATCATTCTTGTCAATTTGGTAATATGACAGAGAATATAGAAATAATTTGTATAGTATGACTAATAGTTATTTTTATGTCACTATTTAGCCGGTTAAAGAACATTTCACGCAGTCTCACATAGATCCTGAGGCGGATTTGCAGACATGGTTCAGCCGGGTCCCTCTGACGAAACTTCAGTGAGACCCGGCTGTATTCCGGATAACTATGCGTATTCTTATGACATCAGCTCTCTGCACTTATATTTCTGGCGCAGCGCTTAAGCATATTTGACAATTCGTGTATTCTGCTGTCTGTATACTGTTGAGCCGGTCCGCTTACGCTGAGCGCCGCTATAACATTTCCGCTTCGGGAAAAAACCGGCACACCAACACATCTTATGCCGATTTCGGTTTCCATGTTGTCCACGGCATAACCCAGATTTATTACATTTTCCAGCTCCTTACGCAGCATCACCGGATCGGTGATCGTATATTCGGTGCATGTCTCCAACGGTCCTGCAATGTATTTTTCCTGAATATCCAGCGGTAAATAGGCCAGCAGAGCCTTGCCGCAGCTGCTGCTGTGAAGGTTTCTCCCTGCTGCTCTGATATTACCGACAAAATATGTGCTGCTCAGTGACGGGAAAACAACATTCATGGTGTACAGCTCTTCTCCCATCAAAACCGTTAGATAAACCGCAGCATTTACCTCGTCCGCAAGCTCCTGCATATAGTGTCTCGCCACATTCTGCAAGCTGAATCTATCTCCCAGAGCCTGGCTCAGACGAAGGATGCCTATCCCAAGCTGGTACTTTCCGGTGTTCTGATCCTGCTCCAAATACTTCATGCATTTAAGAGTCGATACGAAATTATGCACCGTGCTCTTTGACAAATCAAGCATCTCAGAGATTTCAGTCACACCCAATGGCTGCTTTTCCGTAAAGCAATTCAATACCTCAATGGCTTTCTGTAGACTTTTAAGCTTAGGTTCTGCCCTGTTATCATTCATTCCGCAACCATCCGTCTTTTATTTCTGTGTCATCATCCACATACCGGCCGAGCAAATTAACTGCATAATCGGAAAGTGCTTCCGCCTGTAAAGCTTTTTTCTTCATATAAGGCTTTAGCATGATGATGCTTACCGCCATTTTCTTATTTTTCCCGCTATCCGAGAGCAAATTCAATAGCACAATTTACATTATAACACAGAATTTCAAAAATGCAATACACCCAAGGTATTTCTCCCCTTCTGCGGCAGTCGTCTCAAGAGCGAATTTCCTTTCTTGTTCAGCCACTTATGGCAGCGCCGATATTCCGGAAATACCCGCTCTATCTCTGCATAAAAGGCCTTGGAGTGATCCATGTGCTTTCTGTGGCACAGCTCGTGCACGACAACGCTGTCAAGCACTTCATCCGGAGCGAGCATCAGCAGGCAGTTGAAGTTCAGGTTTCCCTTTGCCGAGCAGCTGCCCCAGCGGGTGCGCTGGCTTCTTATGGTGATCCTCCCGTAATCCACACCGATAAGCGGTGCATAGTGCCGCACCCTGTCGGAGATCACCTCCAAGGCCTTGTCCGCGAGCGCCTGTATCTCCCCAAGCGTGAATTTTGGGAGCTCTCCGAGCTTTTCTTCCTCCTCGGCAGCAAGTGCCTGATGCTTTTCGATCCATGCACTTTTCTCGGTGAGAAACGCTCTTACCTCTCTTTGGCTCATCCTGCTCGGCACGCGCATAATGAGCTCCGAGGCCTTGACCTTTATTGAGATCGTCCTTCGATTGCTCCTTATGACACTGACCGGAGTGCCGTTAAATTCAATTTCCATGGCAAATTTCTCCCGATAGCTTTTTTCTCTGCAAAGGCAAAGCGGCTTATCCTGTATAATGCTGATATCAATTATTGAATCACATAATCCTGTAACTTGTAAATTAGAGAAAATGCACAAAGAAGCCGTCCTTTGGACGGCTTCTTGGAAATTCTATTAGCTTAGAGTGCGTTTGTCTTTCCGACAAGTGCGGAGAGGTCAACATACTCTGCCGGATCATCGGCGATGGTCTCGTCGGTTTTTTCCTCAAAATCGCGGTACATGGCAAGTCCGGTACCGGCGGGGATGAGCTTGCCGATGATGACATTCTCCTTCAGACCGACAAGGTGATCGACCTTGCCCTTGATGGCTGCCTCGGTGAGGACCTTGGTGGTTTCCTGGAAGGACGCAGCCGACAGGAAGCTCTCGGTTGCGAGCGATGCCTTGGTGATGCCCATGAGAAGCTGGGTGTAGGTCGCCTTGGTCAGACCCTCCTCACCTGCCGCGATGCGCTCGTCGATCCTGCGGTTTGCAGCCTTGAGCTCGCCGATGTCAACGGTGGCGCCTGACAGAAGCTCGGTGCTGCCGGAGTCCTCGATCTTGACCTTGCGCATCATCTGGCGGACGATGATCTCGATATGCTTGTCGTTGATGTCAACGCCCTGCTGACGGTAGACCTTCTGTACCTCCTGAATGATATAGGTACGCACGCCGGGACG
>CAVGWF010000094.1:0-5508 GCA_963632825.1 Escherichia coli
GATACTTGTGCAATATTGATATATTATGCCTATCGCAGAGCGACCCACTCTGCGAACTGTATTTTTAATGCTGCCAAACACTGAGCAATAACGGAGGACGCTCCTCAACATGAATGAAAATATGAACCGTGATTCATATACCGACGGCATCGAGCTGTCGCTGTGGGATATAGCGAGAATACTGCTGCAGAAGTTTCACTGGCTGCTTATTGCCGGTATAGCCGCTGCGGCGGTCGTCTATCTCGCCGTATCGTTTCTCGTCACCCCGACATATGAGTCGCGGGTAAGCTTTTATGTATACAACAGCACATCTGCCCAGTCGGGCTCTATCAACAACAGCGACCTGCAGGCCGCCGAGAGCCTTGCGACTACATATTCGAAGATACTGGTCAGCAACTCCGTGCTGGACGCTGTTTTAGATAATTTAGGTTCTGCCAGCAGCTTGAGCCGCACCGAGCTCAGCGATATGGTCGATGCGTCGGTCATTACCGACACGCAGCTTTTGGAGGTCGTTGTCACATCAACGGACCCGAACTTTGCGTGCAAAATTGCAAAGTCGTTTGCACGCGTTGCGCCGACTGAGATCGTCCGCATAACGAAGGCCGGCAGCGTCGAGGTGGTCGATCAGCCCGAGGTGGCGACGCATCAGTCCGCTCCCCGCACCGTTTTTGACAGCGCAATAGGCTTTGTCATCGGCGTGATGCTCATATCCGTCATTGTCGTTATAAAGGCGCTTGCCGACACGACGATATACCTGCCGGAGGATATTGAACGGGCGGCGGGAGTTACCGTACTCGGTCAGATACCGGAGATAGCCGCGCCGGACGGCAAGCATGAGTTCTGGGAGCTTACGAACGGGGGTGTTGTTCATTATGAAGACTAAAAGCCCGCGAAAGACCGCTGCGGCTAACCTGAGCGCCAATCGCAGGCGCTTATTGAACAACGATTCACCCTTTGCCATTAAAGAGGCATATGTAAAGCTCAGAACAAGCCTCATGTTCTGCATGACGGCGAGCAAGGATCGTGCATGCAGGACCTTTGCCGTAACAAGTGCAATGCCGTCAGACGGCAAGAGCCTGACGGCGGCAAACATAGCCATAAGCTACGCAATGATGGACAAAAGGGTAATGCTCATTGATGCAGATATGCGTAAGCCCACGCAGCGCCGCCTGTGGAATGTGAAGAAGTCCACCGGCCTCTGCGATTTCCTTGCAAAGATAGGCTCGCTTGAGATTTCCAAGGTGAGCGAGCTGCCCTTGTGGGTAGTGTGTACGGGCACGATACCGCCCAATCCGTCGGAGCTTTTGTCCTCGGATAAGATGAAAGATTTCGTCAAGGCCTGTGCCAAGCAATATGACTATGTGATCATAGACACCCCGCCTATAAACACCGTTGCGGATGCGCAGATAGTTTCTACATATGTGGACGGCATGCTGCTTGTAGCGAAATCCGGCAGCACGACTGCGGACGAGCTGAACATGGCGATAGACGCCATAAAACGTGCCGGCGGCAACCTCTGCGGCGTGGTGCTCAATGACCTGAATATGAAGTCGGTCAAGTATTCGTACAAGTATAAATACGGCGACAAGTACGGATATAAGTACAGCTATAAATATTCCTACTCGTCGCAGGACGAAGCAAACTGAAATGAAGCTCGATTTATCTTTGGATTACCACTCGCACATTCTGCCGGGCTGTGACCACGGCAGCGACGGGCTTGCGACCTCGCTAAAGCAGTTTGAGATGGCTCAGGCGGCGGGAATAAAGACAATATGTGCAACGCCGCATTTTTATCCGCACATGGAATCCGTGGAGGCGTTTTTGAGCCGCCGAGCGGAGACGGCAAAGCTGCTATTAGATAACAAACCGGAGGACACACCGAGTATACAGCTCGGCGCCGAGGTTTTGATATGCGACGGCATGGATACGCTTGAGGGGCTGCCTCTGCTTTGCAGAGAAGGCACGAACGAGTTGCTGCTCGAGATGCCGTTTTACGATTGGCCGGACTCCATATGGGACACGCTGTACCTGCTTTTGGAGAGGCAGGATATACAGATCGTTCTCGCCCATGCCGACCGCTACCCGAAGGAAAGCATTGAGCAGCTGATAGCCGACGGTGTGCCGCTGCAGCTCAACGCCGAGTGCCTGACAAAGCCGCTTAGGCGCAGACGGTATCTGTCATGGATAGAAAGCGGCTATGTCAAATACCTCGGCAGCGATATCCATATGCTAGGAGACGGCTACAGCGATTGGGGTAAATGCAGAAGACTTCTGGAGAAAAAATTTGACTGAGAGAGATAGATAATGGCACTCAAACTGTTCTATATAACGAATGATCCCAATGTGGCGCTTATTGCGGAAAAGCATGGAGTTGATAGAATCTGGGTTGATCTCGAAACGTTAGGCAAAGCAGAACGGCAGCCCGGTAATTCAGTTAAAAGCGATCATCGGATTAATGACATTAAAATTATTAAACCGTTGCTAACGCATAGCGAAATGCTCGTCCGCGTTCAGCCGTGGAATAAAAATAGTATAGATGAAATCAATGAGGTTATATCTGCCGGTGCGGATATCATTATGCTTCCTATGTGGAAAACTGCTGCAGAGGCTGACTCGTTTTTAAAGGCTGTAAATCACAGGGCAAAGACCTCGCTGCTCTTAGAGACAAAGGAAGCCGTTGAATGTGTAGATGATGTTCTGAAACTTAGACCTGATGAGATTCACATCGGACTGAACGACCTGCATTTGTCTTACAAGATGACTTTTATGTTCGAGCCGTTGGCAAATGGTTGCATTGACACCTTGTGCAAAAAAATAGCTGATGCTGGCATACCATACGGCTTCGGAGGAATTGCCTCGATTGGTAAGGGGCTGCTGAAATCGGACATGGTAATAATGGAGCACTATCGTTTAGGTTCAACTCGTGCTATACTCTCCCGCTCTTTTTGCAATGCGCAGGCGGAAAAGAGCCTTGAAGAAATAGACAGGCTCTTTGATGTTGGAATGAAAGAGCTTCGGGAGTACGAAAAATTTTGTGCAACTGCAACAGAGGAACAATATAGAGAAAATCAACTGGCCACAATATGTACGGTAGCTGAAATTGTGAAGACGATCAAGGAGACGCGTAATTGTGAGGCATAAGCTTTATAGAAATGTCATCAAAAGATTTCTCGATATTTGCATATCTGCAGCAGCGCTTGTCCTTTTATGGCCCTTATGTATTCTCATTGCGGTTCTGATCAAGCTTGACTCCGAAGGTCCGGTCATCTTCAAGCAGACGAGACTTGGCCTTGCCGGTAAGGAGTTTCAAATGCTGAAATTTCGCAGTATGTGCGTAGGTGCTGAATCCGGAGGGGTATACAGCGATGACAATGATGTGCGAGTTACCCGTATGGGCAAAATTCTTCGTCAAACTTCGCTTGATGAATTACCTCAGGCAATAAATATACTGCGAGGTGAAATGAGCCTCATCGGGCCGAGACCGCCGCTTACATATCACCCATGGCCAATTGAAGAGTATACAGCAGATCAGCTCAGAATGTTCGAAGTGCGCCCCGGTCTTACAGGATGGGCTCAAGTCAACGGTCGCAGAGAAGTGGAATGGCATGAACGAATTCGTCTGAATGTATGGTATGTAGACCATGTTTCTCTGCGACTGGATATCAAAATTTTCTTTGTTACTATTTTCAAGGTTTTTACCAACAAAAACAACTCTAATGTGGGCGACACGGTTGTAACGGCCGCAGAAGAAAAAGTAAGTGCTTGAGATGAAATTACTCATTACCGGTGGGCTGCAAAAGGACGAAGACTTCTTTGATGAAATCCGAAGTGCAGGACATTCTGTCGTGTATGTTAGCGATGAGCGTATACCCCTATCAGCGCGAAATATAAACCCCGCACAGTTTGAAGGTGTTATCTGCAATAGCTTATTTTTGAACACACCAATTGAGCAATTTTCAAATCTGAAATTTGTTCAGCTAACGAGTGCCGGCTATGACAGAGTGCCGTTGGATTATATAAAAGAGAGTCAAATCGAGATATATAACGCAAAGGGAGTATACAGCGTACCAATGGCGGAATTCGCGATAGGCGGCGTGCTTCAAATCTATAAAAAAAGTTGCTGTTTTTACGAAAACCGGCGATGCGAAAAATGGGAAAAGCAGCGCGATTTGATTGAATTGGCAGAGAAAACAGTTGTGATCATCGGCTGCGGCGAAGTCGGCCGAGAGTGTGCCAAACGCTTTAGTGCGTTTGACTGCCGTGTGATCGGGGTTAATCGGACAATTCGTAAAGAACCGTATTTTGAATCCATTGTCCCGATTACGGAAATGCAGAATGTTTTATCGTATGCGGACATTGTCGTTTTAACCGTGGCATTGACAAAAGAAACAGTCCACATCATCGGTAAGGAAGCATTAAGAAATATGAAAACGAACGCCATATTGGTCAACATTTCCCGTGGCGCTGTTGTAGATACAAGTGCGCTGATTGAATGGTTGGAGCAAAACTCTTGTGCGGGTGCTGTGTTGGATGTTTTTGAAGAGGAACCATTGCCTACCACCTCTCCTCTGTGGAGCTTAGATAATGTGATAATTACTCCGCACAACAGCTTCGCCAGTGAAAAAAACAAATTCCGGCTAATGAATGTAATTAGGCAAAATCTCAAATTAGCCCTGATTCGCGGTTAGGAGAATTAAGTGAAAGTCCTTTTAGTTGCAACGGTACAATCACACATAGTCCAGTTCCATAAGCCTTTAGTCGAAATGCTGCACAGTCACGGCTGTGAGGTGCATGTGGCTGCAAGGAACAATTTGGCTGAAAAAAACGGTCTTTCTCTTGATTTCGCAGACAAGGTCTTTGATTTGCCTTTTCAACGCTCACCGTTTTCGTTGAAAAATATCACTGCCTACAAGAAACTGAAAAAAATAATTTCCGGTGAACATTATGATATTATTCACTGCAATACTCCGGTTGGCGGAGTATTAGGCAGGCTTGCGGCTCGGTCAAGCAGGAAAAAAGGAACGAAAGTATTTTACACTGCACACGGATTCCATTTTTATAAAGGTGCACCAAAAATAAATTGGCTTCTATGGTATCCCATAGAGAAATATTTTGCAGAGCACTTTACGGACAAGCTTATCACAATCAACCTTGAAGACAATGCGCTTGCCTCGGAAAGATTTGCATGTCAGGTAGAACATATTTTCGGAGTCGGAGTTGACGAAGCACAATTTCATCCTATTGGCGAAGCCGAAAAAGCAGATCTTCGAGAAAAAATGGGATTTAAGGGCAAGACAATATTCCTCAATGTCGGAGAGCTTTTACCAAACAAGAATCAACAGATGGCAATTGAACTCATGCCGAGCTTGTTAGTTCACTTCCCAAACGCTATTTTGCTTATAGCCGGTAACGGGGTAGAGAGAAGTAATCTGGAAAAACAAATTGATTTATTGAGCCTTCAAAATAATGTGAAGCTGCTGGGATATGTATCCAATATAAACGATTACC
>CAVGWF010000095.1:0-3649 GCA_963632825.1 Escherichia coli
GCATGCCGTCAAACGATCAGAGCTATATGCTCTGCCGCATACGCCGCGAGCAGCTTGAAAGGCTCATTCTCCCGCTCGGCAGATACGAAAAGACTCAGGTGCGGCAGCTTGCCGAGGGCTTCACCCTGCCCGTTGCGCACAAGCCCGACAGCATGGAGATATGCTTTATCCCCGATAAGGACTACATTTCATGGCTCGGCAAAAGAGCCGCGCTCCCGCCTGAGGGCAATTTCGTGTTCCACGGCGAGGTCATCGGCAGGCATGAGGGCATACACCGCTGCACCGTCGGGCAGCGCCGTCCGGGGCTTTATAACGGGCGCAAGCTGTACATATCCGCAATAAACGCCGAAACAAATGAGATCGAGCTTGCCCTATGGGAGGAGCTTTTCAAAAAAACGGTCATTGCACGCGACTTTAACTGGCTGTGCGATACACCATCGGGACCGGTGCGCGCAGCGGTGCGCGTGCGGCACACCAAATGGGAAAATCCTCAATGTACGGCGTACATTGAGGACGGACTTGTCCGCATAGAGTGTGATGAGCCCGTGCGCGCTCCCGCAAGGGGGCAGTCGGCTGTCCTCTACGACGGCGAGCGCGTGCTCGGCGGCGGATTTATAGTTTGACAACTCAAAAGCAAAAATCCCCTTTAAAACCGTCAGTTTGACAATTGACGGTTATCGGTTTTTATGAGAAAATAGCGGACAATATCAATTGAAAAGGAGAAACGACATGGCGATCTATTTTAACGAGCCCTCAAGGACTTTCAGCGAGTATCTTCTCATTCCCGGCTACACGAGCGAGGACTGCATTCCCGATAAAGTAACGCTCAAAACGCCGCTGGTGAAATTCAAAAAGGGCGAGGAGAGTGCGATAAGCCTTAATGTTCCGTTTGCGTCGGCTATCATGCAGTCGGTCTCAAACGACACGATGGCGATAGCGCTCGCAAAAGAGGGCGGCATATCGTTTATCTACGGCTCACAGTCCGTTGAGGACGAGGCGGCGATGGTCGCCCGCGTCAAAAATTACAAGGCGGGCTTCGTGCCCAGTGCATCGAATCTGACTCCTGACGCAGTTCTGAAGGATGTGCTCGAGCTCAAGGAGGAAAAGGGCTACTCCACCATGGCGGTCACCTCCGACGGCACGCCCAACGGCAAGCTCCTCGGCATCGTGTCCAGCCGCGATTACCGCGTTTCGCGCATGGGGCTCGATACGAAGGTCTCCGAGTTTATGACTCCGCTTGAAAAGCTCGTTACCGCACCCGAGGGCACCACTCTCAAGGAAGCAAACGATATTATCTGGGATCATAAGCTCAACTCCCTGCCCATAGTCGATGCAGACGGCAGACTGCTCTACTTTGTTTTTCGTAAGGACTATGCCGAGCACAAGAATAATCCCAACGAGATACTCGACGAGCACAAGCGCTATATTGTCGGCGCGGGCATAAACAGCCGCGACTACGCCGAGCGCGTTCCCGCTCTTATCGAGGCGGGGGCCGATGTCCTGTGCATCGACTCCTCCGAGGGCTTTTCCTGCTGGCAGAAAAAGACCATTGACTTCATCCGCGAAAAATACGGTGACAGCGTCAAGGTCGGCGCGGGCAATGTCGTTGACCGCGACGGTTTCCTGTTCCTCGCCGAGGCAGGCGCGGACTTCGTAAAGGTCGGCATCGGCGGCGGCTCTATCTGCATAACGCGTGAAACAAAGGGTATCGGACGCGGTCAGGCGACGGCTCTCATCGAGGTCGCGGCAGCACGCGACGAGTACTTTGAGAAAACCGGCATTTATGTCCCCATCTGCTCCGACGGCGGACTTGTGCACGATTATCACATGACCCTTGCCCTTGCCATGGGCGCAGACTTCCTCATGATGGGCAGATACTTTGCCCGCTTTGACGAAAGCCCTACCGCCAAGCTCATCGTAAACGGCAGCTATGTCAAGGAATACTGGGGCGAGGGCTCGAACAGAGCGCGCAACTGGCAGCGCTATGACCTCGGCGGCCAGAGCAAGCTCAGCTTCGAGGAGGGCGTTGACTCGTATGTCACCTATGCCGGACCTCTGCACGACAATCTTGAAAAGAGCGTATATAAGATAAAGTCCACCATGTGCAACTGCGGTGTGACCAATCTTTCGGATCTCAAGCGCGAAGCAAAGCTCACTCTCGTGTCCTCCGTCAGCATAGTAGAGGGCGGCAGCCACGATGTTATCCTGAAGAACAGCTAAGCGGCAATTCATGTTCCATAAAAAGAGCTATCTGACTTCTCTAACAGAAATCAGATAGCTCTTTTCTTATGAATAATGAAATTCTGTTGCCAAATCGTTGCCACAAGGGGCACTCATGGCTTAAAAAATCCAGTGTTTACGGGCTTTTTTGAACCTATGAAATTATTCCCACTCTTTGCCGGGCCTTGTAATCTAACGATTTTCGTTTAGATTCTGTGATCTCCGGTATTTTGATTCTTTGTATTCTCCATATTTTCAGCCCCATACGATGGTTTGTTATCATATGGGTATCGCCGCCGATAGCGATCCATTCCGGTTTTTCGTGGATAGTATCCGGTGGCTGTACTCTATAAGATTATTATACCATATAAGGCCGGTACTTTTCAAGTGCTTCTCACCGGATGTCACACGGATTGCTGCCGCTGTCCATTCGCCTTGTACTCGCTGACCGTCTGTCCCGTCCAGACGGTAAACGCACGAAGGAACGACCCGATTTCCTGATACCCCAGCAGGAACGCAATATCCCCGGCGGTCATATCAGTGTTGGTCAGATAGGTCTTTGCCAACAGCTCCCGTGTGTGATTGAGCTGCTTCTGGAAGTTGGTATCTTCCTCTTGCAGCTTGCGCTGCAACGAGCGTTTGCTGTAACCCAGCTTCTTTGCCACATCGTCAATGGTACATTCTCCGCTGGGCAGCAGCTCCATCAAGGTGCTGCGGACACGGGCAGCATAGCTGTCATCCGTCTCCATCATCGAAAGACGGCGTTTCAGCTCCGGCTCGAAGAACTCCCACATGGATTCGTTGCGGCTGATGAACGGCACAAGTGCATCTTCTTTGGAAAATACAAGGCAGTTTTTATCGCCAGCGGTGATAGGCTTTCCGATAAAGTCAGCATAAGAGGGATTCTTCATCGGCTGCTTTGCCGTCACGGACAGCGGCGTGACCTGCTCCTTGGTTGCCTTGCGAATCAGTCCCACAAGGAACACAAACTCAATTCCAACAAGAATCTCCGGCAGCTCCAATTCTGAATTAGCAGACAGGATTTCAACGCTGACTTCGGTTTCGGTTTCTTCCACTTGATACAGCAGCGCACCGATCAGCGGTTTATACTGTGCCAGTCGTTTCAGGCACACAAGCGCATTGCGGCTGCAATATGCTGCAAAAATTGGTGGCGAAAACGCTTCTATACCCTCCGACGCCGCCAAGCGGATTGGTGTCTGTTTGTCTGGTGAAAGAGCGTCGATCGCCCCCATAAAGCGGAAATATTCCTCTGCCGTCAAACTGGGCGTCTGCCGGGCAAACAGGTCCTCCGGCAGCATTGCCTTTTTCAGAACTTCATCCATCGAAAAGCCCATTCCCGATAGATAAGCGCCATAGTTTTTGTCGATCAAAAAGTGCTTCAAGGTATCACTCCTGTGCTTACGTCAAT
>CAVGWF010000096.1:0-2563 GCA_963632825.1 Escherichia coli
CATTTGAGCACGGTGAGCAGGGCGACCTGTTCGTGCAGAAAGCTCCCGCTGCGACAATCGAGACCTTGGCCAAGGCCGTGCTTGAGCTGAAGCAGTCCGATGTCGGAGTTACGAATATCGGAACCCGCCACGGCGAAAAGCTGTTCGAGGTGCTCGTGACGGCGGAGGAGATGCTTCGTGCCGAGGACCTTCCGGGCTTCTTCCGTATTCCGGCAGACAACAGGAACCTTAATTACGACAATTATTTCAGCAAGGGAAATCCGGAATTCGGCAAGATAGAGCAGTATACCTCTCACAATACGCACCGGCTGAATGTGGAGGAAATGAAGCAGCTTCTGCTGAAGCTCAGGCTGTTCGGAGGAAACTGCTGATGAACATACTTATCACCGGGGCAAATGGATTCGTCGGGAAGAACCTTACGGAGCGCCTGAGGGCTATAAAGGACGGCAGAGACAAAACTCTCCCAGCCATAAAAATAGATGACATTTTCCTATGCACAAGGGAAACATCATCAGAGGAGCTTGAAAGATTCTGCCGCGAGGCAGACTTTGTTGTCCACCTCGCCGGAGTAAACAGACCTAAGGACCAGAGCGAGTTTGAAGCCGGCAATACGGACTTTACACGACAGCTTCTTGGTATTCTTCGCTCAAATAATAACCGCTGTCCGGTGCTTCTGTCCTCCTCCATCCAGGCAAGCCTGACGGGGCGTTACGCAGGCAGTCCCTACGGGCAGTCCAAGAAGACGGCGGAGGAGCTTGTTTTCGCACATGGCAAGGAAACGGGAGCGGATGTCATGGTATACCGCTTCCCGAATCTTTTCGGAAAATGGTGCAGGCCGAACTACAATTCCGTCGTTGCGACCTTCTGCCACAGCATAGCAAGAGAGGAACCCATTACGGTCTCCGACCCCGATGCCGTTCTTGAGCTTGTATATATCGACGACCTTGTCGAGGAAGTGCTGGACGCAATCGAGGGGCACCCTCACAGGACGGATAACGGTTACTGCGCCGTTCCCGTAAGCCATACCGCAACTGTCGGCGAGATAGCCCAATTGCTATACTCCTTCCACAAGCAGTCTGAAACACTGCTGCTCCCCGAAATTGCCGACGGCAGCTTTGAAAAGAAGCTGTACAGCACATATCTGTCATACCTGCCGCAGGACAAGATTGCTTTCCCTCTGAAAATGAATATTGACAACAGAGGCAGCTTTACGGAGCTTTTGAAGACAAGCAGTCATGGTCAGTTCTCTGTGAACATTTCAAAGCCCGGCATTACAAAGGGTCAGCACTGGCACAACTCCAAATGGGAGTTTTTTATCGTCGTATCCGGTCACGGTCTTATTCAGGAGCGAAAGATAGGCTCGGATGAAGTGCTGGAGTTCGAGGTCAGCGGGGACAAGCTTCAAGCCGTCCATATGCTGCCGGGCTACACGCATAACATTATAAATCTCAGCAAGGCGGAAAACCTCGTGACTGTCATGTGGGCAAACGAGCTGTTTGACCCCGACCATCCGGATACATTTTTTGAGGAGGTGTGAGCATGGGAAAGCTTAAGCTTATGACGATCATCGGCACGCGGCCGGAGATCATCCGCCTGTCCGCAACGATCAAATGCTGCGACAGGTACTTTGAGCAGATCCTCGTTCACACCGGACAGAACTACGACTACACGCTTAATCAGGTGTTCTTTGATGATCTGGGACTTCGTTCGCCGGATCATTATCTCGATGCCGTCGGCGACGATCTCGGCGCAACGATTGGGAATATTATAGACAAATCATATAAGCTCATGGTTAAGCTTAAGCCCGATGCAGTGCTGGTGCTCGGAGACACAAACTCCTGCCTGTCGGTGATCGGCGCAAAGCGGCTGCACATCCCTATTTTCCACATGGAGGCAGGCAACCGCTGCAAGGACGAGTGCCTGCCGGAGGAGACGAACCGCCGCATCGTGGATATCATCAGCGATGTTAATCTGTGCTACTCCGAGCACGCCCGCCGCTATCTCATGGAGTGCGGGATGCCGAAGGAGCGCACATTTGTGGTCGGAAGTCCCATGGCTGAGGTGCTGAAGGCAAATCTTACGAAGATTGAAGACAGCGATATCCATAAGCGGCTGGGGCTTGAGAAGGGGAAATACATCCTGCTCTCCGCTCACAGAGAAGAAAATATTGACACGGATGCAAATTTCTTTTCGCTTTTTACGGCGGTAAACGCCATGGCGGAGAGATACGATATGCCGGTTCTCTATTCCTGCCATCCAAGGAGCAGAAAGCGCCTTGAAAGCACCGGGTTTAAGCTCGACAGCCGTGTCATCGCTCACGAGCCGCTCGGTTTTCATGATTATAACTGCCTGCAAATGAACGCCTTTGCGGTGGTTTCCGACAGTGGGACGCTGCCTGAGGAATCGAGCTTCTTTTTGTCAATCGGCAAATCATTTCCCGCCGTATGTATCCGCACCTCAACGGAGCGCCCCGAAGCGCTGGATGCCGGATGCTTTGTCTTAGCGGGTATTGATACAGTCTCGCTCCTGCAAGCCGTGGACATGGCGGTCACAATGCAGCAAA